>NZ_JASHLT010000065.1:0-34762 GCF_030056615.1 Streptomyces sp. HNM0645
GCCTGCCGTTCAACACCCGCTACGGCAACGGCGACCCCGTCGGCGAGGACGTCGTCCAGACCCTCAACGAGGTCTACGAGGCCCACACGGCCCGCGAACCCTGGCAGACCGGCGACCTCATGCTCGTCGACAACATCCGCACCGCCCACAGCCGCGAGCCCTACGAAGGCCCCCGCGAGATCCTCGTCGGCATGGCGGACCCGCAGCAGCCCACCGACATCCCGTCGGCGGGCGGGCCGGTCGTGCCATGACCTCTCCCGCCTCCGGTGCCCCCGGGGGCCCGACCGGTTCGGGCCACCCGGCCACAGCCGCCACCGCGCCCCGGCCGAAACCGTCCACCACCGCGACCGTACCCAACAGCAGTTCCTTCTCCCGGGAGTCCTCCATGTCCCAGCCGACCGCCGTGCCGCCGTTCGCCGTGATCTCCGGCGCTCAGGTCCGCAGCGCCCTGCACAATCGCGAGAAGCAGATCACCGACCTCGTCGAGGCGACGTACCGACTGCACGCCGCGGGCGACTCGGTGAACCCGCCCTCGTACTTCCTCAGGTTCCCCGACCGCCCCAACTCCCGGATCATCGCGCTGCCGGCCTCGATCGGCGGTCAGGTCCGCGTGGACGGCCTCAAATGGATCTCCAGTTTCCCCGACAACGTCGCGGCCGGCATCCCCCGGGCCTCGGCCGTACTGATCCTCAACGACCACGACACCGGCTACCCCTTCGCCTGCCTGGAGAGCTCCATCATCAGCGCGACCAGGACCGCCGCGATGGCGGCGCTCGCCGCCGACCGGCTCGGCCGCGCCCTGCCCCAACGCCCGGCGCGGGTCGGGTTCTTCGGCGCCGGCCTGATCGCCCGCTACATCCACACCTTCCTCGCCGGCACCGGCTGGTCCTTCGACGAGATCGGCGTCCACGACCTGTCGGCCGACAGCGCCGCCGGGTTCGCCGGATACCTCCGGCAGACCGGCACCCCCGGCACGGTCACCGTCCACCAGGACCCCGAGGAGCTCATCCGCTCCAGCGACATGGTCGTCTTCGCCACCATCGCCGCCAAGCCGCACGTCACCGACCCGTCCTGGTTCAGCCACAACCCGCTCGTGCTGCACGTCTCCCTGCGGGACCTCGCCCCCGAGATCCTTCTCGCCTCGGCCAACTTCGTCGACGACGTCGAGCACTGCCTCAAGGCCGACACCTCCCCGCACCTGGTCGAGCAGCTCACCGGCAGCCGGGACTTCCTCGCCGGCACGCTCGCCGACGTCATGACCGGCAAGGTACAGGTGCCTGACGACCGGCCGGTGGTCTTCTCGCCCTTCGGCCTCGGGGTGCTCGATCTGGCCGTTGGCAAGTACGTGTACGACGAGACGCAACGCGCCGGTCAACTGCACGTCGTCGACGACTTCTTCCACGAGCTGCGTCGTTACGGCTGAGGTTCCGGCCCGCGCGGCCCTGCCGGCTCCGTGCCCGGCAGGGCCGCGCCGGGCACGGCTTCCGGGCACTGGGAGCCGAACGGGTGCGCTCGCGGGCCGTGCCCCCAGGAGGCCGTCACGGCCGGGCGGGCATGCCGCGTAAGGAGTAATGGGCAGTCCGCACCGATGGACCGTGTCACGCTGAGAGGATTCCGCAGCCGGCCACCCGCAGGGCCAGGATGCCCGCGGCACGACGAAGGACACCACCTCGCATGAGCCCCGCACCGACCACCGCCGACGCGGTGCGCAGGCATCCGGTGCCTCAGGGACGTCCGGCCGTGCCCGAGCCGGTCCTCGTGCCCGAGCCGGGGCCGCGACGGGGACCGGGCCCCGGCCGTCGGGTCGGCCGCTCCGGCCGGGTCCAGCCCACCGGGCCGTCGTGATGGACGGGCAGGAGCCACCGGAGCCCGGCGACGGACATCCGCCGTCCCCCGGCGCCGACGGTTACACCGTCCCCGAACTCGGCCGGATCGCCGAGCAGTTCCAGGAGCTGGCCTGGGCCAAGGACCGGATCGAGGGCCTGCTCGACGCGGTGCTGGCCATCAGCCGGGAGGTGGAGCTGCCCGCGGTGCTCCGCCGTATCGTCACCACTGCCATGGACCTCGTGGGCGCCCGCTACGGCGCACTCGGCGTGCTGCACGAGTCGGGCGGGTATCTGGAGCAGTTCATCACCGCCGGCCTGTCCGAACAGGAGCGAGCCGACCTGGCGGGAGTCGACTTCCCCCGTGGCCGGGGCGTCCTCGGCCACCTCATCCACCACCCCCAGCCGCTGCGCGCCGACGACATCGCCTCCCACCCCTCCTCGGTCGGCTTCCCGCCGGGCCATCCCCGCCTGCGGACCCTGCTCGGCGTCGCCATCAGCGTCCGCGGCGAGATCTACGGCGACCTGTATCTGTCCGAGCGGCGCGACGGACGGCCCTTCGACGCCCACGACGAGAACATCGTCGTCGCCCTGGCGAGCGCCGCCGGCATCGCGATCGAAAGCGCCCGGCTGTTCGAGCAGCTCCGCGCCCGGGCCGAGCAGTTCCAGCGTCTCCTGCTGCCTCGACTGTCCGACTTGAGCCCGTTCGACGCCGCCGCCGTCTACCGGCCCGCCACCGAACCGAACTCCGTCGGCGGTGACTGGTACGACGCCATCATGCTGCCGGACGACGCCGTCGCCGTCGTCATCGGCGATGTGGTCGGCCACGATCTGCACGCGGCGGCCGCCATGGCCCAGACCCGCAACATGCTGCGCGCCCTGCTCTTCGACCGGCGCACCCCGCCGAGTGCCGTACTCGCCCAACTGGACCTGACCCTGCAGGCCATCACCGACAACCCCGTCACCACCACCAGCCTGGCCCGTATCGAGCCCGACGGTCCGGCGTGGCGGCTGCACTGGAGTTCGGCGGGTCATCTTCCGCCGCTGCTGGTCACCCCCGACGGGCAGGCCCGGTACCTGTACGCCGACCCCGGAGTGCCTCTCGGCGTCGACACCTCACTGCCCCGCCCCGACCACACCCACCCCGTGCCCCCGGGCGCCACCGTGGTCTTCTTCACCGACGGGCTCGTGGAACACCCCGACCACCCCATCGACCGCAGTCTCCAGGACCTCGCCGAACTCGCCGTCACCCACGCAGCGCTCCCCCTGGAGCAGTACGTCACGACGCTGGCCGACAACCACCCGAGCGACGGCCATGACGACATCGCCCTCCTCGCTCTTCGCACTCCGGCCGCCGAGGAGACTCCGTAGCGGCCGGCCCCCTGCGTGCGTTCCCCCTGCGCGGGGGCCACGGGGCGGTTTCCCGCGGTGCGGCTTCCGAGCGTGCGGCCCGCGTCGCGTGGAGTCTCCGGACGTGATCAGGAGACATCGGGCCGGGTCGACGACCGGAGTCCGTCGAAGGAGGCGCCGTCACGGCGTCACGCCCCTCACCGCCTCCGGACGGCCCCGCACCGCACGGCCGCACTCCGGGGCGAGGTGCGGCGGGGCGACAGGGGGAACGCGTCCGGTGCGGCGAAGGGTTCAGCCGGTGGGCGACTGGTAGAGGCCGCGGCCCGCGCGGTGGGCGCNCCTCACCGCCTCCGGACGGCCCCGCACCGCACGGCCGCACTCCGGGGCGAGGTGCGGCGGGGCGACAGGGGGAACGCGTCCGGTGCGGCGAAGGGTTCAGCCGGTGGGCGACTGGTAGAGGCCGCGGCCCGCGCGGTGGGCGCGTGAGGTGGCGACCAGCCGGTCGAGGGTGCTGCGCACGGTGTTGATGTTCCCGGCGCTGTTGTCGCGACCGAGCGCCTGGGCCACGTCCCGGGCTCGCAGCGCGGTGTCCGCGTGACGGGTCAGCACTGCGATGACCTGCTCGGTCAGACCGCCGGACTCCGGTGCTGCCTCGGCCGGTGCCGTGCTCGCCGCCGACTTCTTCGCCGTGCTCGCGGTCTTCGCCTTCGCCTTCGCCTTCACGGACTTGGCCGGTGTGGTGGGCGCCTTCTTCGCCGGACGGCGCCGGGAGGCGGAAGCGGCCGGCCTCTTCGCCTTGGACGGCTTCGAGGCGGCGGCGCTCTTGCGGGAAGCACGAGGACGGCCGGACTTCGTCGCAGTCCCGTCCTCGACCGCGGGGGGCAGTTCACCCGTGTCATCCGGGACGGCCGACCCGGTGACGGGCTCCCCGGCCGCCGCGGCGACGTCCGTGAGGGGCTTGGCCGGCACCTCCTCGGCGACGGGGGTCTCGGCGACCGGCTCGGCGGCGCGCGGCGCGGGGACCACCGTCGCCGACAGCGCGCTGAGCGCCGCCAGAGCCGCACGCACCGTCTCCAATCGCTCGGAGACCGCGGCGAGTTCCTTCTGCAGTGTGATCTGCTGCTCCTCCAGCTCGGGAAGCTCCGCCTGCAGCAGCGCGGTTGTCGCTTCGATGCTGTGTGTTGCGGTGGGCGTCGATGTCATGGTGCTCTCCTGACGCGGCTGTACCTGATGCCGGTGGCGGGAATGTTGTGATGCAGGGTACGCCGTTCGCCCCGGGTTCGGGGCATGTGGTCGTGACACCGTCCTTGAGTTCGAGGGCGCGACCGGGTGCGGGGGACCGCCAACCGCCGCGGACACTGCGGTGTTGTGCCGCATTCCCGCTGCTGGGCGCCCGTCCTTGCGTCGGTGCGGATCCGTGGTGGGAACGCGCCCTGGCGTTGACTTGCGATGAGTTGACCTTCGTGGGGAGACGGCCGCAACAGCCGGCGGCCTCGGCGCCCTGCGGCGGTGTGCGTCCGCGTGGGAGACCGAGACCGCCGTGTCACCGTCGAGGTACGGTCGCAGCACTCAGAAGCCGATGCGGGCGGCGACGGGCAGATGGTCGCTGCCCGTCGCGGGCAGCGACCACACCTCCGCCACCGTGGCGTCGCGCGCCACGATCTGGTCGATCCGGGCCACGGGAAAGGACGTCGGCCAGCTGAAGGCCATGCCCGAACGCGGCGGACTCAGCCGCGCGAGAACCGGGTCCAGACCGCGGTCGTCCACCGTGCCGTTGAGATCTCCGAGCAGGACCGTCCGCTCCAGCGGCTCGGCCGACAGTGCCGCACCGAGCAGACGTGCGCTCTCGTCGCGGTGCGCCGTGCCGAAGCCCCGGTCCCAGCCGAGGCGGACCGAGGGCAGATGGGCGACGTACACCGCCACGTCCCCGTGCCGGGGGAGCCGGACCGTCGCCCTCAGCCCCCGGTCCCAGCCCTCGGCGATCCCCCGCGGTCTGATGTCGACCCGGCGTACGTCGGTGAGCGGGTGCACCGACCACAGACCCACCGTTCCCACGACCGCGTGGTGCGGATAGCGCGGCTCCAGCGCCGCCGTGAGCTCCGGCAGGGCCGCACCGGTCACCTCCTGCAGGGCGATGAGACCGGCCCCGCTCGCGGCGAGCCCGCGCGCCGCCGCCGCCGGATCGGGGTTCTCGTCGCTGATGTTGTGCGTGACAGCCGTGAGATCGTCACCGGCCGTGCCGGGCGGCGGAAGCAGCCGGTCGCCGAAGACGCAGGCCCATGCCGTCACCGGCAGCAGCACGGCGCACGCGGCCGCGGGCGAGCGGCGGAGCAACGCCACGACCAGCAGCGCCGGGAAGACCGCTGCGAGCCAGGGGAGGAACGTCTCGAGGAGACTGCCCGGCCGGCCGGCCAGGTCGGGCACCGCCGAGTGGAACGCCAGCAGGCAGGCGAGGAGCACGGACACCAGAACCGGCACCGCGTCCCGGGACCGCACTCCGCTCCGGCACCGCGCCCCGCCCCCGGGCAGGGGTGTCCGCCGTGTCCCGCCGCGTCGCGGAGAGGCCCACCGGCACACCCTCCCGGTCCTCGTTCCCACCCGGTCGCTCTCGCCCGCCACAGCCCGGTCCCCGCTCTCCGCCGGATCGCCTCCGTCGGCCGTCGCCCCTGCACGGCCCGGTCGTGATCGGCGACGCGTGCGTGCCCGCCTCCGGTTCCCACCGCCGGACGGCCGGGGCCGCGCACCGTGACAGCGCCGCGGTAGGGCGCTGCCAGTCCGTGCCCGGACGATGGGGGACGGACCTGGAGGACGGCATGGGCGACGGAGTGACCGGCACCGCAGTGCGGGAGCGGGCAGTGCCCGGACTGCGACGGCCCCGCGCCGCACGGCGCACCGTCGCGGTCCTGGGAACAGGTGTCTTCGCGATCGGTACCGACATGTTCGTCGTGGCCGGAGTGCTCGGTGACATCGCGACGGACCTCGGTGTCACCGTCGGCGGCGCGGGACTGGTCGTGACGGTGTTCGCACTGACGTACGCGGTCGGTGCGGTCCTGCTCGCTCCGCCGCTCTCCGCGCGGCCGCCGCGCCGCGTCCTGGTCGTTTCCTCGGCGGCTTTCGCGGTGCTGAACGTATCGGCGGCCCTGGCGCCGGCGCTTCCCGCCCTTCTCGCGGCGCGGCTGCTGGGAGCGCTTGCCGCGTCGGCCTATGTGCCGGCGGCGGCCGCGGCCGCCGCAGCCGTCATGCCGACGAGCCATCGAGGGCGCGCGCTCGGCACGATCGTCGGCTGTATGTCGGCCGCGACGGTGCTCGGGGCGCCTGCCGGAGTCCTGCTGGCGTCGATGCTGTCCTGGCGGGCTTCGTTCGCCCTGCCGGCCGTCCTGGCCGCTGTCGTCACCGGCCTGCTGCTCACCCGCGACGTACCGCGCCCGCCCGAGTCCGGGGAACCTCCCGCGCCCGGCGGCGAGGCGCCGTGTCCCAGGGGCGCCGGGCACCCCGGCCGGCAACAGGTGCCCCCTCACCAACGGCAGCAGCGGCCAGGGCAGTTCTCCCGTCACCGGCCGCTCCTCCCGCGTCGTGACCCGGGGCAGGCCCCCCGTTGCCGTGCGGCGGTGCGGGCACGGCTCCGGCCGCTGGGGTCCCCGGCCGTCGCCGCCACGCTCATGGTGACGTTCCTGCTGATGACCGCCTCGTACAGCACGTACACCTATCTCCCCCAGCTGCTGGCCGAAGCGGTCGTACCCATGGGGAGCGGGCTGTTCATCGCGGTGTTCGGCCTCGCGGGCGTGGCGGGGACCTGGTGGGGCGGCTCGGCGGCCGACCGGCGGGGCCCGGGCCGCGTGGTGGGGCCGGCCCTGGTCGTCTCCGCCGCCGCCTTCGCGGTGCTTCCGCACACGGCGGCGACGGCGGCGGGCGCGGCGGTCGCCGTGGCCGGCTGGGGAGTGGCGGTGTGGGGGTTCGTCCCCGCGCAGCAGCACCGGCTCATCGGCCTGGGCACGGCCACGCCGACGCTGCTGCTGGCGCTGCACAGCGGCGCCGTCCACCTCGGGTCCGCGGCCGGTTCGCTGCTGGGCGGACTCATCGTCGACGCGGTGGGAGCGGCGCGGCTCTGGACGGTCGCCGTCGTCTGCTGCGGAGCCGCCTGGGCCGTCCACACGGTCCTCGTCAGGACGGTCCTCGTCAGGGAGGAGAAGCGGTCATGACCACGATCGAGTCCGCGACGGACATCGCCGGACTGGGAACGGTTCTCGGAGTCTGGGCGCACCCGGACGACGAGGCGTACCTCTCCGGCGGGTTGATGGCGCTGGCCCGCGACCGCGGATCGCGCGTGGTGTGCGTGACCGCGACCCGCGGCGAGCACGGCACGGAGCACCCGGACATGTGGCCGCCCGACCGGCTGGCCGCGGCCCGTACGCTCGAACTGGCGGACTGCCTCGCGATCCTCGGAGTGCACGAGCACCACTGGCTCGGTCATCCGGACGGGCAGTGCGCGGCGGTGCCCGGTCCACGCGCGGTGGCGCGGCTGCGGAGCATCATCGAACGCGTACGGCCCGACACCGTGCTCACCTTCGGCCCGGACGGCATCACCGGCCATCCGGACCACCGGGCGGTCTCGGCGTGGACCACGGCGGCGTTCGGGCAGGCCGCCCCGGGCGGGGCGAGGCTGCTGTACGCCGCGTTCGCCGAGCGGCGGGGCCCGCGCTGGGCACCGCTGAACGAACGCCTGGGCATCTTTCCGCCGGGCCTTCCGGTGCTCACCCCCGACCGTGAGCTGGCGGTCGACGTGGTGCTGGACGCCGGTACGGCGGACCGCAAGGTGCGTGCGCTGGCGGCCCAGCGGACCCAGACGGCGGAGCTCATGGCGCTCCTGGGGCGGGAGCGCTTCACGGCCTGGGTCCGTGACGAGTCGTTCATCGATGCGGAGGACGTGGGAGACGTGCCGGACACGGCGGATGCGGGAGATGCGGCGCGCGCGGCGGACACGGTGCGAGTGGCGGGGGGAGGGGGCCGGGACGGTGGCCGGGGCGGGAGCGACTGCTGACGCGCCCGCCGGGACGGCGTACGGTTGCGCGGGAGCGCCGACGAGGACGACCACCGCGTACGCACGACCGGCCCACCGGGACGCCGGTGCCGTCGCTTCACGGCCGCGCCGCCCCGGACAGGTTCCGCTCGATCGCTCCACGGGCCGCGTCCAGCACCGCCGCCCGGCCGACGGCGGGAGCGCCGCGGAGCGGGATTCCGGGTGTGACGGGCCCCTCTCGCGGTCCGCCGTCCCCCGGGTGCGCTGCGGGCCTTCCGGCATCCTCCACGGCGGGCGCGTCCGGAGCCCCGTCCGCAGCCGTCTCGATCAGTGCCGCGGTCTCCTCGTCGCCGAGCCGGCGGAGAAGCCCGGCGAGGTTGCGCAGAGTGACCCAGAGATGGGTCCAGTTGCCGTTGCGGGCGAAGTAGTCGATGACCTCGCGGTAACCGCCCAGCGCCTCGTGCACCCGGCCCGTACGGGCACGCAACGACAGCAGTCCCACCGTCGCGACACCGACGAGGAACGTCGCCCCCGAAGCACGGGCCAGTTCGACGGCGCGTACGTACCGCTCCTCCGCCGCGTCGTTGTGGCCCGCCAGACTGTCGATCTCCCCGGCGACATAGGCCCCCCACGCCTGCATCGAGGGTGACACCGCACCGGCCAGGCCCCTCTCGTTCAGGTGACGCGCCTGGTCCAGATCGCCCGCGTAGGCCGTGGCCAGGGCCGCGATCCCCAGGTTCTCCCGTTGCGGGCCGACGAGCGCGAGAGCGGCGAGGGAGTGCTCGACCACGTCCTCGTACGCTCCACGGGCCAGGTCGGCCACCGACAGGACCGACAGGCAGCGCCATGTCCCCGTGGTTCCCGTCGTCCGTTCCAGCCCGGTGCGGGCGAGCAGATCGGCCCGACGGTACTCCCCGCGGTGGTAGGTGGCCTCGGCCGCCGTTCCGAATACCTCGCCGGCCAGGGGGTGGCCGTCGAGTGCGTCGTCCGCGGCCAGTTCCACCGCCCAGTCCCGGATCTCGACCAGGTCGCGGTACGTGACGGCGTCGTAAAGGGCGGTGACGACGGCCGCGGCGTCGTCCACGGCCCCCCGGGCCCGGGCAAGTCGCCAGGCGGCCCGGAGGTTGGGGAGTTCCCGGCGGAGCGCGTTGTCGGCCTCGCTCTCCCCACCGGAGTCCAGGGTCCGTCCGATCCACGCGGTCAGCGTGCGGGCCCAGGCCAGCAGCCGGCCTGCCGCGGCGCCGTCCTCCCCGGCTGCCGCGAGCCGGTCCAGGGCGAACGCCCGTAGTGTCTGCAGCATCCGGTAGCGGGTGGCGCCTTCGAACGAGGCTTCGATCATGGAGGCGTCGACGAGCCGGGCGAGTGCGGCTCCCGGGTCGCCGCCGAGGCCCAGGTCGTCGGCGACCCTTTCGGCGGTGTCGGGGTCGACACCGTCGGGGAAGACCGCCAGATGTCTGAAGAGCCGCTGCTCGTCCGGTGTCAGGAGCTCGTACGACCACTCGAGCGTGGCCCGCAGCGTGCGGTGCCTGCGATCGGCGCTCGACGTGCCCCCGGCGAGCAGATCGAGCGAGCGTTCGAGCCGGCGCTGCAGGTCGGTGAGGGAGAACGTCGACAGCCGGCCTGCCGCGAGTTCGATGGCCAGCGGCATCCCGTCGAGCCTGCGCACGATCCCGGCGACCGTCCGCAGGTCCTCCTCGGAGGGCGGCGGGCCGGGCCGGACACGGCGGGCCCGCTCCAGGAACAGTGCGGACGACGGGACCTGCGCGGGGTCGTCACCGGGCCGGGGAAGGGTGAGGGGTGCCAGCCGGTAGAGGTGCTCCACCGGCAGGCCGAGAGGCTCACGGCTGGTCGCCAGCAGGGTGGTCCCGGGGCAGGCGGTGAGGATCGTGTCGACGGCGTCGCGGACGCCGTCGAGCAGGTGCTCGCAGTTGTCGACCACGAGGAGGCCGGGGTGGTCGGCCAGCACTGCGAGGCAGGCGGAGAGCACGTCACCCCGGTCGACCTTCAGATTGAGCGCCGTGGCCAGAGCGTGCGCAAGGGCGGCGGAGTCGGTGACCGGCGCGAGGCGCAGCACCGCCACCGCGCCGTTCTGCCGCGCGACCTCCAGCGCGAGCCGCGTCTTCCCGACACCGCCGGGCCCGACGAGAGTGACGAGCCGCTCGGTCGCGAGCAGTTCCCGCAGGGCCCTGAGCTGCGGTTCGCGGCCGATCAGAGGGATGACCGCCCGGCCCGGTGAGGCGGGTGCCGCCGATGAGCCCGGTGGCACCGACCTGCCGGGCCGCGGCTGCGAGTCCGGTCGCTCCGGTGCTCCGACCGGTTCTCCGGTTTGCCGTGCGGGCCTGGACGGCGCGTCGACGGTTGCCGGGGGCGCGGCGCGCGGCGTCGGGGGCGGTGCGGGCGTCTCCGGTGCGGGCGTCTCCGCGAGGGGCGCCGTTTCCTGGGGGTGCGCCGTCTCCGCGAGGGGCACGGCGCCCGTGAGGATGTCGTGTTCGGTCACGTCCAACGCGGGGGAGGGGTCGAGCCCGGTCTCGTCGATCAGCCGCCGCCGGTACTCCCGGGCGGTTTGCAACGCCCGGGGCGCCTGTCCGGTCGCTGCGAGGGCCCGCATGAGGAGCAGGACGGCGGGCTCGCGCAGGGGATCGGCGGCCCAGGACGCGGCCGCCAGGCCGACGACCTCTTCGGCCCGGCCCGCGGCGACGGCCCGTGCGATCAGGGCGTCGGTCACGTCCTGCCGCAGCCGTGCGCACTCCTCGACCGCGGCCGCGATCGGTCCGACGTCGGTGAGGTCGGCCAGGACGGGACCCCGCCACAGCTCGTGTGCCTGGCGGAGCAGTGCGTACCCGCCCCTCCCGTCGTGCTGTGCCGCCGCGAAGAGCGCACGGGCCTGGGCCAGATCGAGTTCGCCGTCCCCGAGGACGAGCCGGTAGCCGTCGTGCCGGGTCTCGAGCCGGTCCGAGGCGGCGCCGAGGTGCCCGCGTAGCCGGGAGACGTGGTTGTGCAGGGCCTGGCGGCCGGAATCGGGTACCCGCGAGGGCCACAGCGCGTCCACGAGGCGGTCGACGGTGACGGTCCGGCTTTCGGCGAGGGCGAGCAGTGCGAGCACGGCCCGCCGTTTCGGCCCGGGTACGTCCACCCCGGTGCCGTCGACGAGGAGCCGCAGGGGCCCGAGCAACTCCACCCGGACCGACGGCGGCGGACACCCGACTGCCATGGGACCCCCGGAACGAGGACGAGAAGCGGAAGAAGACGGAAGAAGACGGGAGGGGACGGGGGAGCACGACCGGGCAGCGAGGACGAGCGGTTCGCCGGCGGATCGGTCACGACGAGCAGGCCGCGGCCGAACCGGTCACGAGCACGGAGCCCGGTCACGAGCACGGAGCCCGGGAACCGGGACGCGCCTGTTAGCACGACGATAGTCCGTGCGAGGGCCGTGACAGGCGACGCGCCGAGGCTTTCTGGCGTGGCCGGACCGGCCGGTCGCGGGAGGAAGGAGTCAGTGATGGATCAGGACAACGTGACGGCGTTCCTGGAGCGGTTCGTGAGCGACCTCGGTGCCACCGGTGCCGCGGGTTCCGTGGTGATCGGCCACCGACTCGGCCTCTACCAGGCCCTCGCGGACGGCCCGGCGACCCCGGAGCAGTTCGCCGAGCGCACCGGATGCCACCAGCGCTACCTGACCGAATGGCTGTGCGGCCAGGCGGCGGGCGGCTACGTCGACTACGACCCGGCGACCGGGACGTTCTCGCTGACCGAGGAGCAGGCGTACTGCCTCGCCGACCCGGAGGGCCCCAATCTGGCTGCCGCGTTCCGCGTGGTGCTGGGCTACCTGCGGGCCGAGCAGCGGATCACCGAGGCGTTCCGGACAGGTGAGGGGGTCGGCTGGCACGAGCACGACGAAGACGTCTTCATCGGGTGCGACGCGTTCTACCGGCCCGGATACGCGGCCGAACTCGTCCGTACGTGGATTCCGGCGCTGGACGGGATCGACGCCAAGCTGAGCGCGGCCGGGAGGGTCGCCGACCTGGGCTGCGGCCTCGGCTCGACGTCGCTGCTCATCGCGGAGGCCTACCCGCGTACCACGGTCTCCGGCTCCGACTACCACACCCGGTCGGTCGAGCTGGCCCGTAAGAAGGCCGCCGAGGCGGGTGTCTCGGACCGCGTGTCCTTCGAGGTGGCCACGGCGCAGACCTTCACCGGTACCGGATACGACCTCGTGGCGATGTTCGACTGCCTCCACGACATGGGCGACCCGGTCGGCGCCGCGCGCCGGGTGCGCCGGGCCCTGGCTCCCGACGGCACCTGGCTGCTCGTCGAGCCCGCGGCCTCCGACCGCATCGAGGACAACCTCAACCCCGTCGGACGGCTGTTCTACAGCGGTTCCACGTTCCTTTGCGTGCCGAACGGCCTGTCCCAGCCTGGCGGCTACGCCCTCGGTGCCCAGGCCGGCGAGACGGCGATCCGCCGGATCGCCACGGAGGCCGGCTTCACCCGGTTCCGGAAGGCCGCGCAGACCGGCTTCAACGCCGTGTACGAGATCCGGCCGTGAGCCGCCCCGGCTCCGTCCGTCCACCGAACACCCGGTGACCGGTCACCGGACCCCACGCAGACGTGAGCCCCTGCGGAATCGCACCGCAGGGGCTCACGTCTGCGTGGGGTCCGGAAGTCGAACTCAGCGCAGTGCCCTGGCACGGTCGAGGGCGGCGACACCGACAGCGGCGAGGCCGATCTGGATGAGCCATTCGATCCAGTCGACGCCGTCGGTGTCCGCGACACCGAGAGCCGCGGCGACTGCCGTACCGACCAGTGCGGCGACGATACCGACGAGGATCGTCCACACGATGCCGATGCGCTGCCGCCCCGGCAGCACGAGCCGTCCGAGCACACCGATGACGACGCCGATCACGATTGCGCTGAGGATGCCGGAGATTTCCATCGTTGTCCCTCCCGAGGGGTCCTGGACTCCGTATGCCCCTCATCGCCCGGCACACGCGTGCACCGGTGCGCCCGCGAGCCGCCACGGGCGGTCGACGCGTCCACCGCCCGTTCGCCCTCAGCAGCCGGGCCCCGACCGGGCCGTGGTCCGCCGCCCTGAAGCAGCCGTGCCGCGGCCTCCGCCACGGGCGGTGAGGCCGCGGGGACGTGACCGGCCGGGACGGGCACGGGCCGCTCCCGCTCGACCCTCGGGACCTGACCGAGAGCCGCCAGGCGCGCTCCGGACTCCGCCCGCTACGCCGCCGGGGCGTTCTGCTCCAGGCGCGCGCCCAGGGTGGCGGCGAAGTCCTCGGCGCGGGCGAGTTGGACCCGCAGCTTCTCCACCTGCTCGGTGGCGGCCTGCTGGTACCTCCGTACGCGGTGCAGGAGGGCTGCACGCTCGTCGGCCTCGAGGACGGTACCGGCGTCGAGGCGGTCGGTGGCTTCCAGCAGGTCGCGCATCTGCTCCAGGGTGAAACCGAGCGGCTTCATACGGCGGATGACCATGAGTCGGGCTACGTCGGCTTCGGTGTAGAGGCGGAAGCCGCCCTGGGAGCGGGCGGAGGGAACGACCAGGCCGTTCTCCTCGTAGTGACGGATCGTGCGCAGGGACAGCTCCGTACGCGCGGCGACCTCGCCGATCTGCATGTGCCTGCCGTTCACGCCCGTGATCCTCCGGCCCTTCTCGCCGTCGGCGGTCTCGGCCCGGAAGGGCGCCGCCGATCCCTACTCTAACGTTAGGGTAGAGTTGCTGGCGGTGAGAGCGACCTTCCGCTCCCTCGCCGCTGCCGTGTCGGGGCCGATGGCGCCCCCGGCGAGGATCCGAGTTCCTGCAGGAGAGAAGTGTGCGCGAGCCCATGATGCCCGGCGCCGCCGCCTGCCCGCCGTGACGCTTCGCCCTCGGGCGTGAGGCAAGGCCGCACAGGCCCCGCTCCGTCCTCCTTCGATCTCCGGCTCCGCATCGCGCGGAGCCGCCCTGCGGGGTGCCGGCCCGGCTTCTCTGCATCCTCCCGCGCGCCCCGGCCTGCCGTAGGGGTGTGCCCGAGCACGACAGGTTCCTTCTCCCTTGTCTTCCGCTTCCACTGCTCTGCCCCCGGCCGCGCGTCTGCGCGGCCTGAAGCCCGACTGGATCGCCGACCCGAAGGCCTGGCGCACCGAGGTCCTCGCGGGACTGGTCGTCGCCCTCGCGTTGATCCCCGAGGCGATCTCGTTCTCGATCATTGCCGGTGTCGACCCGGCGATCGGCCTGTTCGCCTCGTTCACCATGGCCGTGGTGATCTCGATCGCCGGCGGCCGGCGGGCGATGATCTCGGCCGCGACCGGCGCCGTCGCCCTCGTCATCGCCCCGCTCAACCGTGAGCACGGTCTGGGCTACCTGGTCGCCGCCGTCATCCTCGCCGGCGTCTTCCAGGTCGTCCTGGGAGCGCTCGGGGTCGCCCGGCTGATGCGGTTCATCCCGCGCTCGGTGATGGTCGGCTTCGTCAACGCGCTCGCCATTCTGATCTTCATGGCCCAGATCCCCGAGATGACCGACGTGCCGTGGGCGGTCTACCCGCTGGTCGTCGGCGGCCTCGCCATGATGGTGTTCTTCCCGAAGATCACCACCGTGGTCCCTGCGCCGCTCGTGTCGATCGTCATCCTGACCGTGATCACCGTCGGCGCGGCCGTCGCGGTGCCGACCGTGGGCGACAAGGGCGCCCTGCCGTCCTCGCTGCCGGTACCGGGCCTGCCCGACGTGCCGTTCACCCTGGACACACTGACGACGATCGCCCCCTACGCGTTCGCGATGGCGCTGGTCGGGCTGATGGAGTCGCTGATGACCGCGAAGCTGGTCGACGAGATCACCGACACCCACTCAAGCAAGACCCGGGAGTCCATCGGCCAGGGCATCGCCAACATCGTCACCGGCTTCTTCGGCGGTATGGGCGGCTGCGCCATGATCGGCCAGACGATGATCAACGTGAAGGTCTCAGGGGCCAGAACCCGCCTGTCGACCTTCCTCGCGGGCGCGTTTCTGATGGTGCTGTGCATCGTCTTCGGCCCGGTCGTCTCCGACATCCCCATGGCCGCCCTGGTCGCCGTCATGATCATGGTGTCGTTCGCGACGTTCGACTGGCACTCCATCGCGCCGAGGACCCTCAAGCGGATGCCCGCCGGCGAGATCGCCGTCTTGGCGATCACCGTCGCCTGTGTGGTGTCCACCCACAACCTGGCCATCGGCGTGGTCGTCGGCTCTGTCACCGCCATGGTCATCTTCGCCAAGCGCGTCGCCCACCTCGCCGAGGTCACCGCCGTGATCGACCCCGACGGCACCACGGTGGTCTACCGGGTCACCGGGGAACTGTTCTTCGCCTCCTCCAACGACCTGGTCGGCCAGTTCGACTACGCGGGTGATCCGGACAGGGTCGTCATCGACCTCAGCGCGGCACACGTCTGGGACGCCTCCTCCGTCGCCGCCCTCGACGCCATCGAGACGAAGTACGCCCAGCGCGGCAAGACCGTCGAGATCACCGGCCTGAACGACCCCAGCGCCGACCTCCACGGCAAGCTCACCGGCGAACTCTCCGGCAGCCACTGACACACGGCATCCGGACGGTGAGAGGACCCCGGCACCGGGTCCCTCTCACCGTCCCCCAGGGCGAGGCCTGTCCGTTCGCCGCAGCCGTACGGGGGACAGGGCCGTCACGGGGCGACCGCCGGTGCCGGGGTGGAAGGGGTTGTACCGCGGGCAGCCGGACGGATGAACGGGCACATTCTCAGTGTTTCGGAATTGAATCCACGTCAGGCCGGAGGCGATTCTGTGCCGCATCCGAGGAGCCGACGGCATCAGGCGAGGAGAACATGCTTTCCCTTCCCAAGTGGGGCGTGGTGGCGGCCGCGGCATTGTCGGTCGCCGCCCTCGTCAGCCCCGTCTCCGCATCCGACAACCCCTCCGCCCCGTACCGCACCGCGGCACAGACCCGTGTGCAGGTCATCAGTCTGACGTCGACCGGCACAGGAACGACGATGGTCGACAACGGAACCCCCGGACCGGGGCTCGGCGACCAGATCATCATCACCGCCGATCTCTTCCGCAACGGACGGAGCTACGGCACCGAAGCCGCTGTCTGCACCCGGGTGGCACCCGCGACCACGCACTGCACCGGCACGTTCAGCCTCCCTCTCGGCCAGGTGACCTGGCAGCATCTCAAGACCACTCCCGTGGGCACCCCGCCCAGCGACTTCGACGTGGCCGTCACCGGCGGTACGGGCGTCTACCGGACCGCACGCGGCCACGCCCACATCGGCCGCATCGCCGAGGAGGGCGGCTCCTTCACCCTGTACCTCGTGCGCTGACCTCCCCGCCCCCGCCCCCGGCGTCTGCCGTCTGCCGGGGGCGGGGCCCGTTCGGCGTGCGGTGGGATGGCGTGTTCGAGCCGTCGGTGCGGGTGGTCGCGGGCCCGACCACGCGCACCCGCGGGATGGCACGGGCAGACCCACCCGCGCCCGTCAGACGTCGGGTAGCGCGTTCCCGCGGTGGTCGCCATGGGCCCGCTCCGCGACGGCGCCGCAGCCTCCGCGACGGCGCCGTCCCGATGGCGCAGACATGGGCCGGGGCGCGGCCGGCCGGTCTCAGACCCTGCGCCACCGGGCCATCAGGAACGAGAAGACACCGAACAGGACCAGCCCCGTGGCCGTCGCGACCAGCAGCCAGGGACCCGCGGCCGTCGTGGCGAAGGTGCGGAGCGTGTCGTCGAGCCCCTTCGCGTCGGACGGGTCGTACGTGATCGCCGCACGAGCGGCGAAACCCCCCGCCACCGCGAAGACCAGACCCCGGGCGATGCCACCGGCCACGCCCGCCACGTCCACGGCCTGCCGGGACCGCCGGCCCATGGCCCCCGTCCTGAGGTGCCTGCGGTACTTCCGCAGAGCGGCACGCACACCGATCCACCCACCCGCGCAAGCGATCCCGACACCGCCGAGACCCACGATCCACTGGCCGGCCGGAAGTTCGAGGGCCCGGGCGGTGATGTCCCGCGACTGCTGGTCGCTCGAACCCGAGCCCCGTTCGCCGACGGCGAAGGCCAGCACCGAGTAGGCGGCGAATGCGTAGAAGACACAACGCGCCGCCGACAGGGCGCGCTTGCGGGCCTTGCGTCCCTCGGGGCCGGCCGCTCCGAGCGCCGCCTCCGACAGCCGCCAGAGCGCCATGCCGATCAGACCGCCCCCCACGGCCCACAGCAGAACCGCGCCGAAGGGCTGAGCGGACAGTTCCTCCAGCGCGCCGCCGCGGTCGGCCTCACGGCCGCCGTCCGACCCGAAAGCCACCTGCAGGGCGAGCACACCGATGAGCAGATAGATCAACCCGCGTGCCGCGAGCCCCCAGCGTGCTCCGGTCTCCACCGCGTCGCTGCGTGCCGCGCGGTGTGCCATCGTGCGGCTCCTGAATGTCAATGCGCGTGCATTCATGTCCCTCGCTTGCCCCGAAACTCCAGGAAGAACGCGGTGACTTCAGGGCGCGCGGGCCGGGGAAGGCGCGGATGTCCCGCGGAGCGTGAACGGGCACGGCACGGGGCCGGAGCCCGAGCACGGCGGTCCCCGCACACAGGCGGGCGGACAACGCCGGGGCGAGGTGCGGCACCGCCGACGGACCCACAGGAGGCCGTGTGCCGGACACCACCGCAACGGCGCGGCAGGGGATCCGGGGTGTCACGCCGCCGCACCCCGCGCCGCGATCGCGTCACCGCGTGCATCAGGGGTTGCCGCCATGCCACGGGGCGGGGGACGTGCCGTCGGCCCATGCCGTGAGAGCGGTCTGATCCAGGCAGCGGATGCCGCACTGCTCCGCGTAGTCCGCTGCGGGACCGGTGAACCCACCCGTGGTCACCACGGCGGCGACGTCCGCCTCGTGCACGGCGAAGCAGGTGCCGCCGAAGCGCTGCATGTCCTGCGAGCCGACCTTGTTGACGGGCCCGTACCGCTTGCACTGGATGACCACACGCCGCCCGTCCGGCGCGACGGCCAGCACATCGGCGCCGAGGTCCCCGCTGCCACCGACCACTTCGACGTCCGTGCAGCCGTCGCGCTCGCACAGCGCGGCGATCGCCAGCTCGAACGCCTCGGCGTCCATCGCCGCGAAGTCCCGGCCGCTCTCGGCCAGTGCCGCTGCCTCAGCGGCCCGGTCGGCACCGGTCACCGGCCCGGTCTCGCACTGCTCGTCCGGTACGGACTCCGGGTGCGGAACGGTCCGCCGCCCGCTGCCGGCACCTCGCAGCCCGAGGAGCCCGAGGACCGTGCCGATCAGCACGACACCTCCGAGCGCCCCGCCCACACCGGCTGCCTTCACCAGCGACTTGAGCATCAGGCCGCACCCGCAGAGCACGGCCCCTGTCAGGGCGAACCACAGAAACGTCTGCCTCATGCTGAAGACGGCTCGATCGGCGGACCGCGGACGCCGGACGGGTATCGTCATGTGCAGCGCTCACCTCATTCGGGATCGGCTCATTCCAAGATCGTCCCGATCCCCTCTGCCCCGTCCTCGCCACCTCTAACAGGCAGGTTTCTCCTCGGTCGGCCTTCTCGCCGCGCGGACCGGCGCCCCCACCTCCGCGGGTGGGCAGCGGATTTCGGGAACTCCCTCCGTCTCCCGAACGTCATGCCGGGGGAGACCGACGTTCCTTGATGCGACGTGCGATGCCGACGGAGGAGATCTGTCATGGGGGAGAAGGACCCGACGAAGGTGGAGACCGTGCTCGCCGACGGCAGGCGGATGACGCTGTCGCTCCCGCCGACCGGGGCGCAGTGGGCCGCCGACGGCATCGACGCCCTGCGTGCGGTCCGCCCCACGCACACCGGCCGCGGTGGGGAGCCGCCGGCCCTCCCCGCACGGCCCGTGCTGCCCCTTGAGGTGGCACTTCTCGGTCTGGGAGCCTGATCCGCCTCCCCCTGCGCGTCGCCGGGTCCGCCCGCCCGGCCGCTCACCAGTCCCTGGTGGCGATCAACTCCTCCACGTCCGCCCCCGCGAGCCTACGCCGACGCAACGAACCAGAAGTTCTCGGCGATCTCCTCCCGGACCACCACCGCTTCGATCTCACTTCCGGCCGCCGCGAACTCGGCGTCCGGCAGGTTGAATTCCTCGGTCGACGCGTGAGTGAGCCCGTACCGGCCCGCCAGATCCGACGGCCGTTCCGCCTCGATCCGCTCACAGAGCCGCAGGAGGATCGCTCTGCCCTCGTCGACGAACGTGATCCGGAGAACACGCGTCGCGCCGGCGTCCCGGCTGGTGCTTGTGCGCGCCGGCACCCAGCGGTCTAGCGTGGAAGACGATGCCCTTGAACCGGCTGGGACTGGTCGTCCACCAAGGCCGCCCCGCCGCCGTCGCGGCGGCGCGGACGGCTCGGGCATGGTGTGCCGCACATGGCGTGAGCTGCACCGACATCGACGTGTGGCGGGAGGGGGAACCGAGACGCGGGGGGCAGGCGGAGGCCGACGCCGCGGGCCACCCGGAGCTGATCATCACGTTCGGGGGCGACGGCACCTTCCTGCGGGGCGCCCGTATCGCGGCCAAGGACGGCGCGTCCGTCCTGGGGGTGAACGTGGGCCGGGTCGGCTTCCTCACCGAGATCACCACCGACCAGGTCGAGGAGGCCCTGGACGTCCTGCACGGCGACGAGGCCGTGATCGAGGAACGCATGGTGCTGACCCTGCGTGCGTCACGCCCGCTCCGCACGCCGGTGGGCCTGGACACGCTGCTGTGCTACGGACGCGGTCCCGTGCTCCCGGCCCCGGCCGTGCGCCCTGAAACGGTGGAAGCGGTGGACTGGGGCGTCGCGCTGGACGTCACCGCGGTGAACGACGTCGTCCTGGAGAAGCTCGCCCGCGACCGGCAGGCGAGCGTGGCCGTCTATCTGGCGGGGCAGCTGCTCGCCTCCTACTCGGCCGACGCGGTAATCGTGGCCACCCCCACCGGTTCCACCGCCTACAGCTTCGCAGCGGGAGGGCCGGTGGTGGACCCGGCCACCGACGCCATCGTCTTCACGCCGGTCGCTCCCCACATGACTTTCGGCAGGACGGTCGTCGCCGCCGCCGACGAAGCGATCGCGATGCGCGTGCTGCCGCATTCGGGGCGGGTGGCCGTCAGTATCGACGGACAGCACCGCGGCGTGCTGGACCCCGGGGACTGGGTCGCCGCCTACCGTGCGCCGTACCGGCTGCACCTGGCGCGCCTTGCGCCCCTGGAGTTCTACCACCGGCTGCGTGAGCGCTTCGATCTGACCGACGCCCCGGCGGCGGCCGTCGACCAGGCGCCGCTCTTCCACCGACCCGACACCCCGCCGCCCGACGACCTTGCCCACCTGCGTGATCTGCGCAGGCCCTTCCGCGATCGTGCCGTCGACGAGGCGCGTCGGGCGCTCTGACACAAGCGGCTTCCGAACACCACCGGGCTGCGGGAACGCCGCTGGTTCGCCGGCCGTGGAACCGGAAGGCCGCCGAGCCGAGTCGGCTCGTGGAGCGAGGGGCCGACGCCCCGCGCCCCGTGCGCCCCGCGGAGCCCGCCGCCGTGCGTCGCCACCCGTGCTGCTCATGGGCAGGCCGGTCGATTCGACCCCCGGTCCCTACCGCCCCTGCGGGTCCTGCGCGACCGAGGGGCCCGCACGGGCGGGAAGGGCGCAGCGCGATGGTGCCCCTTCCGGCCGGCGGCCGTTCACCGGTCCTCGTCCGCAGGTGGGCGGACGCAGGGCGACCGTGACGGGCTCCGCCGCCTCGGCGACCGCACGACGGGCCGCGCGAACGCCGATCACCGCGTCCGTCGCACACATGCGCACGAGTTCACACCGGATGCGATCGACGACGCCGTTTGCACCGTCTCCGTCGGGCAATCCGTCACATGGGTTCCGGAACGAGCCGCGTACGCAGGTGGCCGCCGGGTCCCGCACGGCCGACAGCGAGACCCGCACGGGCGCGAACCGGGGGAACCACCGCATGCAGACAGACGGCCCGCCGGACGGAGTCCCCGGCCGCACCCGCGGTCCACGCGTCGCCGAGTTGGCCCTGTGCGGCGTACTCGCCACGGCCCTGCTCCTGAGTGCCGTCGAGGCAATCGCTCAACCGGCGGCGCCCTGGTGGCCCTTCGTCTGGCAGAACGCCTGGACCCTCAGCGCCGTCACCCTCGGCTGCTGGGCCGTCCTGCGCATCACCGAGAAGGCCGACGCCCGCGACGCCGAGCGGCGCGACGGGACACCGCCGCAGCACGGTCCCGCGTCACAGGACCGCGACGACGAGCCCCCGTCGCAGTGCTCCGGTCCGTGAGTCGGTCCACAGCGTGCACACGGGCCCCCGCCCGTGGATCCGCGAAACGCCCGCCGTTCCCCGCGGACACCGTGGTAGTCATGAATGTGCGTAGTCACATTCATGACTATGCTGAGCCCGCTCGTTCGTCTGCCCGTGGGGACGGGCATTGCGAGGAGGGGATTCCCATGTCCGGTGCCGAACCGCGCCTGCTCCGCTACGTCGCGCTGGGTGACAGCCAGACCGAGGGGCTGGGGGACGGCGACGACGTCTCCGGGCTCCGG
This sequence comes from Streptomyces sp. HNM0645, assembly GCF_030056615.1. Taxonomy (NCBI): domain Bacteria; kingdom Bacillati; phylum Actinomycetota; class Actinomycetes; order Kitasatosporales; family Streptomycetaceae; genus Streptomyces; species Streptomyces sp. HNM0645. The sequence continues at coordinate 21,714 of NZ_JASHLT010000065.1, forward strand.
GGATGGGCCGACCGGCTCGCCGAGGAGCTCGCCCGGCACCACCCCGGTCTGCGGTACGCGAACCTGGCCGTACGGGGACGTCTGGCCGGTGAGGTCCGTGCCGGGCAGCTCGCTCCGGCCCTCGCCCTGCGCCCCGATCTCGTCACCGTCGTCGCCGGGGTCAACGACCTGCTGCGGCCGCGGTTCGACGCCGACGAGGTCACCGGTCACCTCGAGGCGATGTTCGCGGCGCTCACCGCGGAGGGTGCCCGCGTCGCCACCCTCACCTTCCCCGACATCGCACGCGTCATCCCGCTCGCCCGGCCGCTCGGTTCCCGTGTGACCGCCCTGAACGACGGCGTTCGCCGCGCGGCCCGGCGCCACGGTGTGGTGGTCGCCGAGACCGGCCGCCATCCCGTCGTCGCCGACCCGCGGCTGTGGAGCCCGGACCGGCTCCACGCCAGTCCCCTCGGTCATCAGCGGATCGCCGCCGCCATGGCGCAGGCCCTCGCGCTGCCCGGCAGCGACGACACCTGGACGCGCGCCCTGCCCCCTCCGGCCGCTCCCCTCCCTGCCGGATGGCGGGCGGCCGCCGCGGAGTTCCGCTGGGCCGCCGGGTACCTCGGCCCCTGGCTGGGCAGACGCCTGCGCGGCCACTCGTCCGGTGACGGGCGTACCGCCAAGCGCCCGCACCTTCTGGCGGTGGACGGCCCGACCGGTTCCGCAGAGCTCTGAGGTGCGGAGGTGCGGCCCCCTGGTTCGTCGTCCCCGTCGCGGCCGGGCGCCGTCCTCGGGGCGTCACAGGCCGAGGGAGATCGCCAGTCGGGTGAGTTCCGCGGTGGTGTTGATGTTGAGCTTGGCGCGGATCCGCCGGAGGTAAGCGTCGACGGTGTGCTTGGAGAGGCCCATGTGCCGGGCGGTCTGAACGTAGGTACGCCCTGCGGCGATATGTCGCAGAGTCTCGCGCTCACGCGGGGCCAGGGCGGGGGTTTCGACGTCCGGGGTGGTGAGGGTGAGGCTCATGGGATTTCCTCCGGCGAGATCGGCTCGGTCCTCACTGCTCACACCCTCGGAAGCAGAGTGGGCATATGCCCGAAGAGTGCGTTTTGCCCTCTTTCCAAAAAGGTTGCGGGCCTGTCTTCACCGTGATGTCCGTCGACTGTCACAGGCGCGTCACAGGGGATCCCGTCGACGCATCACGACCCCGATGTGCGGGGGAGCGGTGTGCGCCGAGGGGGCGAGTGGGGCGGTGAGGTCGTCGGGTCGGGCCGGTGCGGACTCGAATGCGTCGGCCACGTCCTTCCGAAGACCGCGCAGACGTTCGTCAAGGCCGCTGACGGGTAGTGCGATCAGATGAGCTACGTGAACCCCGGCGGGGAATACGCGCGGGACAGTCGGTACATCACCACGAGGATCACCGCCGACGGACGCGACGGCTTCCCGGTGGAGGCGGGCCGCTACCGCCTGGTGGTCAGTCGCGCCTGCCCGTGGGCCGGTCGCGCGGTGATCGTGCGCAGGCTTCTCGGCCTGGAGCGGGCGCTGCCGATGGCCGTCGCCGGGCCCACGCACGATGAGCGCAGCTGGACCTTCGACCTCGACCCGGGCGGACGCGACCCGGTCCTCGGCATCGAGCGGCTCCAGGACGCGTACCTGGCCCGGGACCCCGGCTACGACCGGGGTGTCACCGTCCCGGCGATCGTCGATGTGACGACCGGCAAGGTGGTCACCAACGACTTCGCGCAGATCACGATCGACATGTCCCTCGAGTGGGCGGCGCACCATCGCGCGGGCGCTCCCGCGCTGTACCCGGCCGCGTTGCGCCCGGAGATCGACGCGGTGAACGAGGCCGTCTACAAGGATGTGAACAACGGGGTCTACCGGGCCGGGTTCGCGGGCTCGCAGAAGGCGTACGACGCCGCGTACGAGCGCCTGTTCACGCGCCTCGACCGGCTCGCGGACCGGCTGGAGCGGTCGCGCTACCTCGTCGGCGACACGGTCACGGAGGCCGACGTACGGCTGTTCACCACACTGGTGCGCTTCGACGCCGTCTACCACGGCCACTTCAAGTGCAACCGGCGGAAGCTCTCGGAGATGCCGGTGCTGTGGGCGTACGCACGGGACCTGTTCCAGACGCCGGGTTTTGGTGACACGGTCGACTTCGACCACATCAAACGGCACTACTACGTGGTGCACCGCGATATCAATCCGACCGCAATCGTTCCGGTCGGACCGGACCTGTCGAACTGGCTCGAGCCGCACGACCGTGCGGCCCTGGGCGGAACCCCCTTCGGTGACGGCACGCCGCCCGAGCCGGTCGCGCCCGAGGAGGCGGTGCCGGACGGCCACGCCCCTCTCGCTGCGTGAGTCCCGCGCGCCCCTGAGTCCGCAGCTCTGCGGCAGCCACCCGGGACCGGCAGCCGCACGGCCCGCAGCGGCCCGCGACACGGCTGCTGCCCGCGATCGGCGGTCGGCGGTCGGCGGTCGGCGGTCGGCCGGAGCGTACCCGCGGTGCCGCCGGTCTCCACGTCGCCCGACGGTGACGTCATCGCTCGGGCCACCGCCGCTTCCGGGTGCCCGGCGGTCCTGCCCGGGGAGCCCCGAGAGCCGTGTTCTGCCGCGTCGTTCGTTTCTCCAATGCATCTCGCACATGCCTTCTGCATCGCACGAATGGTTTGCAGATAAGAGGCTGAGAGCTCTACCGTGGCGCGTATGCAGTCCTACACCATCGGACAGGCGGCGCGGCTGCTCGGCGTCAGCCCCGACACCGCGCGCCGCTGGGCGGACGCCGGCCGGATCGCGACCCATCGCGACGAAGGCGGGCGACGCCTCATCGACGGCCGGGATCTGGCCGCCTTCTCCATCGAGCTCGCACAGTCCGGCGGAGTGGAGGAGGACACCTCGTACACCTCCGCGCGCAACGCTTTCCCCGGCATCGTCACCGCCGTGAAACTCGGCGACGTCGCGGCACAGGTGGAGATCCAGGCGGGGCCGCACCGGCTGGTCTCGCTGCTCACCAGGGAGGCCGTCGAGGAACTGGAACTCGAGGTCGGCATGCAGGCCACCGCCCGTGTGAAGTCGACCAGCGTGCACATCGACCGCGCCTGATCCGCGCGCACCACGGCGGCGTCGCCGCCCCGGCTCAGCAGGACCCGTACCGACGGCCGACGCGCCGCCTCCGCCCGAGGAGCCCCAGCCTCATGTCCCTCACCCTCGCCCGACACCGCGCGGCCGCCGCACTCCTGACGGCAGCCCTCCTCGTGCCGCTCGCCGCATGCGGCAACGACGCGGCGAACTCCGAGAGCGGCACCCGGGCCACACCGCTTGCCCCCGGCGACTCCGCGGCAGACCTCACGGTGCTGGCCGCCGCCTCCCTCACCGACGTGTTCAGGGCCGCCGGCGCCGCCTACGAGAAGTCCCACCCCGGCACGCGGATCACCTTCTCCTTCGCCGGGTCGCAGGAACTCGCCGCGCAGGTGAGGCAGGGCGCACCGGCCGACGCCCTGGTCACCGCCGACACCAAGACCATGGACGGGCTCAGGGCCGACACCGGTACGCCGGAGATCATCGCCAGGAACCGGCTCGTGATCGCCACGGCCGAGGGCAATCCGGACAGGATCGACGGCCTCGAGGACCTGGCCGATCCCGGACTGAAGGTCGTGCTCGCGGCACCCGAGGTCCCGGTCGGGCGCTACAGCCGGAAGATCCTTGACGCCCAGAAGATCACGGTGAAGCCGGTCTCGCAGGAGCCCAACGTGCGGGCCGTGCTGAGCAAGGTCGAGCTCGGCGAGGCCGACGCCGGGCTCGTCTACAGGACCGACGCCGCCACCGCACCGGGCAAGGTCGACGCCGTCGAGATCCCCGACGCGCAGAACGCCGTCGCCGAGTACCCGGCCGCCACCCTGAAGACCTCGAAGAACGCCGAGGCGGCCGCGGAGTTCGTGGCGTGGCTCGCCTCGCCCGAGGCGCAGAGGATCCTGGGGGACGCCGGTTTCCAGCGGCCCTAGGGCGTGTTGCGAAAGTCCCTCCCGGCCCGCTCCCGCCCTGTCTGCGGACGACGCTGCTTTCGAAACATGCCCTGGCCCCGGAGCCGTCGTGAGGGTCCGCCCGGTCACGGGCCCACGGGCAGGCCCCTTGCCCCCGCCCCTCCTCCCCACCCCGCCCGGCCGCCTCGATCCTGGACCACGCCGATGCCACAGCTCCGTCGCCGCACAGGCCACCGCTCCCGCCCGCCGCTCGCCCTGACGGTCCCGGCCCTGCTCGCCGTGGCGTTCCTGCTGCTGCCCCTCGTCGGCGTCCTCGCCCGTACGCAATGGGGCGAACTCGCGGACCATCTGACGACCCCGGGCACCCTGGAGGCGCTGCGCCTCTCCCTCCTCGTCTCGTTCTGGGCACTGGGGCTGTCCCTGCTGCTGGGGGTGCCACTGGCCTGGCTCCTTGCCCGCGTCCCGTTCCGCGGCAAGGCGTTCGTGCGTTCCCTGGTGCTGCTGCCCATGGTGCTGCCGCCGACCGTCGGCGGTGTCGCGCTGCTGCTCGCCTTCGGCCGGCGGGGTCTGCTGGGGCCGCCTCTGGAGGACTGGTTCGGCATCACGCTGCCCTTCCACACCTCGGGCGCGGTGCTCGCGGCAACCTTCGTCGCGATGCCCTTCCTGGTGATCAGTCTGGAGGGGGCTCTCGGCGGGCTGCGTCCGCGCTACGAGGAGACCGCGGCCTCCCTCGGCGCCTCGCCCGTGCGGGTGTTCCTCACCGTGACCCTGCCCATGGTCGCGCCGGGACTCGTCGCGGGAGCCGCCCTGACCTGGGCCCGGGCCCTCGGCGAGTTCGGCGCCACCATCACCTTCGCGGGCAATCTCCCCGGCACCACTCAGACCCTGCCGCTCCAGGTGTACCTGCTCCTGCAGGAAGCGCCCGAGGCCGCCACCTCCGTCTCCCTGCTGCTGCTCGCCATCGCGATGCTCGTGCTCATCGCGCTCAGGGGACGCTGGAGCGGAACGCCCACCGACCACGACCGCGCCGCGAAGCCCGTCACGAACGCGGCCGAGACCGCCGCCACGGACGGTCCGGAGGCCGCCGTTCCGCCCCCGGCGGACACCCGGGAGGTCTGGCCCCTGCACGCCCACGTCACCGGCTTCAACCAACTGACCCTCGACGCCGGCCCCGGCACCACCATCGCCGTGGTCGGCCCCAACGGCGCCGGCAAGACCACGCTGCTGCGCGCGCTGCTCGGCCTCACCCCCCGCGCGCACGCCCGGCTGACGCTGGGCGGTACGGACGTCACCGGACTCCCGCCCCACCAACGGGGAGTTGCCTGGGTGCCCCAGGACGGCGCGCTGTTCCCGCATCTCACGGCCCTCGCCAACACCGCCTACGGGCTCCGCGCCCACGGCACCCCCCGCGCCGAGGCGCGCCGCGAGGCCCGGCAGTGGCTGGACCGGCTCGGCGTGGGGCACCTCGCGCACCGGAGACCCGCCCAGTTGTCCGGCGGCCAGGCCCAGCGCGTCGCCCTCGCCCGCGCCCTCGCCGCACGCCCCCGCGCGCTGCTGCTCGACGAACCCCTCGCCGCTCTGGACCAGACCACCCGCGCCCACGTCCGGCACACGCTCCGCCACCATCTCGACGGCTTCGGAGGCGTCTGCCTGATCGTCACGCACGACCCCGTCGAGGCGGTCGCACTCGCCGACCGCGTCCTCGTACTCGACGAGGGTCGGGCCCTTCAGGACGCGTCGCCCGCCGAGGTCAGCCGCCACCCCCGTTCCCCATGGGTCGCGCGCATGCTCGGCCGCAACGCCTGGGCGGGCACCACCACGCCCCAGGGGCTACGGCTCTCCGACGGAGGCACCCTCGTCGTCGCCGACCCTCTTCCGCCGGGCACCGACGCTCTGGCGGTCATCGCCCCCGAGGCCGTCTCCGTTCATCCGGAGCGGCCGTCCGGCAGCCCTCGCAACGTGTGGCGCGGCACCGTACGCGAGATCACCGCCAGCGGCAGCAGGCTCCGGGTCCTGATCGTCTCGGACACCGCCCCCGACCTGGTGGCAGAGATCACCCCGCAGGCCGCGGCCGAACTCGGCCTCGCCGACGGATCGACGGTGTGGACCAGCGTGAAGGCGACCGAAACGACTCTCGTGCCGCGCTGAACGTCCGCGGCGGCGAACCGAGGCGGCGCCCGGGGCGCCGGTCAGCCGGGGTCCCCGGCGGCACCGGGAGTGTCGCCGCGCCCGCCGCCGCAGCGGCGTTCGAACCGGGCGATGCGGCCCTCGGAGTCAACCGTCCGCGCCTTGCCCGTGTGGAAGGGGTGGCTCTCCGAGGAGATCTCCACATCGACGACCGGGTGGGTCCGGCCGTCGTCCCACTCGCCCGTCACGCCCGCCGCGAGAGGACCGGGACGACTCAGCGTGCCGCAACCGGTGTGCTGTACGCCCTCCGGGCCGTGACGTCGCCCGGCCCCGCGACGCGACCGGCCTCCGCGTGCTCGGCTCCGTACGGCGAGTTCCTTCCGTGAGCCCGCCGCCGCCAGGGAGTCCGGCAGGGCACGGAAGGCGGTCCGCCGGCTCACGCGTCCACGGGCGGCCGACCCTACTCCGCGTCGATACCGGTGATCACCGGTTGCCCCAGGGGCACTTCCTCCTCCGAGACCCCCACCGACCTGAGCGCGTCCGCGGCGAGTTTTCGCGCCTTGGCCTCTGCGGAGGCGTTGTCATGGGCCTCGACCTCGAGGCGGAGGCTGAACGCGGGGGAGTCCGGATAGAACGTGAGGATGTCGAGGTCCTCGGCCGCGCCGAAGTCCGTGGTGCGGGGGTCGGCCGGCCTGAGGGCCCGGACGAGCTCAGCGCGGGCCGACGCGGAGAGCTCCTTGAGGAAGGTGCCGGGAATGGTGACGACGTAGACGGTCATGCAGATGGCCTTCCCGGTCGTGCCCCGGAGCACGCCATCCTTCTCGTCCGCGCTCCCGGCGCGCCGGGAGCATCGGTGCGGGCCGGGCACGGAATCACCCCCCGCTCTCCCGTTCGGTTTCCTCGACCGCCGTGGTCGCCTCGGCTGCATGCCGGCCCGCCGCGTTCCCCTCGCGCCCAGGGAGGCTGACGTCCTCGCGGCCGGGGCGGCCCGGGGTCCCACGCCTGTCCTCCCCCAGCCGTCCGAACTCCTCGGTGTTCCGGTCCTTCCCCATGTCAGGCACCTTCCTGCGGCCGCAGGCAAGGCCGGGCCGCGCACGGTTCCAGCAGAACACGGCGGCCGGGTGGGTGCACGTCGCCGGACGTGTCCACCAGGCCACCACGGCAGCGCCGAGAGCCGCGTGGCGACGATCCACTCCGGCTCGTTGTCAGCGGGCTTCTGTGACGCCGGCGGAACTGGTGGCACCATGGCGGTACGCACCGGTCCGCGACCGGCTCCACCTCTCCTGGGGCGCACGTATGAACACCTGGCTTCCGTTGCGGCACTTCGCCGCGGCAACAGCGGCCGCCCTGGCCCTGATCGGCTGCAGCGGTGCCGGCGGGTCCCCGAGCGCATCGGGATCGACGTCCGCCGCACCGGGGACTGCCGCGCCGTCGCCCACGACGCCCGTACGCACGCCGCCGACGGCGGACCCACCGACCTCGTCGCGCACTCCCGCCGCACCGACGCAGACTCCCAACGTCGCGCCGCCGCTGGGCTCGTGGAGCCTCCAGCCGGTGTGGCCCTTCACCACGCTCGCTCAGGCCGAGGCGTGGGAACGTTCCTATCGTTCGGGCGGTCACCAGCCGTGGCACCTCGACCCCGATCAGACCGCACTCTCGTTCACCCGTGACTTCCTGGGCTTCGAGGAGATCGACAGAGTCACCTCGAGCAAGGTGAGCGGCAGGCACGCCCGTGTCGGTGTTGCGCCCACCGGGCCGGAGGGCGGCACCGCCGCGGTGATCCACATGGTGCGCTTCGGCACCGGCGCGGACGCCCCCTGGGAGGTCGTCGGCACCGACGACACGACGTTCTCCCTCACCACACCGGCGTACGGGGCGCTCGTACGCTCCCCCCTGGTGACCGGCGGCAGGATCACCGGAATCGACGAGAGCATCCGTGTCCAGGTACGCCAGCCGTCGTCCGACGCGCCATTGGGAACCTCCAAGTGCTGCACCCCCGCGGGCGGCGACGACCAGCCCTGGAACGTCACGGTCCCCTTCTCCGGGGCCCGGGACCCCGTGCTCACGGTGGTGGCCTCCACCGGTGGACATGTCGCCGCCGTGGAACGCTTCACCGTGACGGCGGTGCGCACCCGCTGACCTGCCGAGGCATCCCCGCGCTCCACGGACGTTCACCGCCGTGCGTGCGGTGCGTGCCCTCGGATGGTGCTGAAACGGACTCACTTCAGCCGTGACGTCCATGACCGCACCCGGCGCCACGGGGCGGCGGCCCTCCGTCCGACAGGCCGTGTCCGGGTCGCGACGCGGCACGGCCCCTGGGTCGGAACCGGCCACTCCTATGGCAGCGTCCTGGCGGGGCAGCGCCCCGAAGAGGCGGCGGTACTCCCGGCTGAACCGCGAAGGGCCGTCGTAGCCCACACTGTGGGCCCACACGAGCGACGTCCTAGGCTTCCCCCGGCACCCCGCCCCGACCCAGGAGCACGCATGGCCTTCGAGCCCGTCCGGCAGCCCCCGTACCCCGACGCCCTCCGACCGGAGGAAGCGCCCGAGCCGCACGTGCTGCTGGCGCCGCTGGTCGGGTTCCTCGGCACCTGGCTCGGGCGAGGGCACGGCGGATACCCGACACTCGCCGACGACTTCGCGTACGGGCAGGAGGTCACGTTCAGCCACGACGGCCGGCCCTTCCTCCGCTACGAGGCGCGCGCATGGCTCCTCGACGCGGACGACACCCCGCTGAGGCCGGCGGCCCGGGAGAGCGGTTGGTGGCGGGCCCAGCCCGATGGGCGCGTGGAGGCGCTCATCACCCAGCCCACCGGTGTCGCGGAGATCCTGGTCGGCCGTGCGGACCGGGGCGTGGTCGATCTCACAACCCATCAGATGGCACTCGCGCCAACGGCCAAGGAGGTCACCGCCACCCGCCGCCGCTACACCCTGAGGGACGCCGAGACGTTCGACTTCGTCCACAACCTCGCGGCGGCCGGCCGGCCGCTGCAGCACCACCTTTCGGCGCGGCTTCGACGCGGGGACCGGAACAGGGCGTTGTGATCACGGACGTTGGTCGCCTCGAAGACATCGGGCCCCCGCCGTACCGGGTTCGCATGTCCGCCGAGTTCCCGGAGCCGGGGATCCTCGCGTCAGCTGCGGTGTGCCGTCACGAGCAGATACTCCCAGTCCATGGCCAGACCGCCTTCGGCGCCGTCCGTTGCGGAAGCCTGGTCGCGTGCCAGCGCGGCCAGCTCCTGGTCCAGCGCCGCGACGCGCTCGGGGGCGTCGGCGATGTTGCGGTAGACCGCGATCGTGGGCCCGTAGTTCTCCTTGAAGTAGTCGCCCACTTCCCCGGGGGTCGTGAACCGGTCCACGCGGACGGTGCCCCGCCGGGCCTGTACCGAGGTGACGCGCTCTCCGAGCAGTGCCCGCACATGTCCCTCGTCACCCCACAGAGGCGGGGGCTGCGCACCGGGCGGCGGTGGGGGAGCGTAGGGCTTCATCGTCGCGAACATGCGGCCGATGAAGCCTTCGGGGGTCCAGTTGAGCAGCCCGATCGTGCCCCCGGGCCGGCAGACGCGCAGCATCTCGTCCGCGCCGGCCTGGTGGTGGGGTGCGAACATGACTCCCACGCAGGACATGACGGTGTCGAAGACACCGTCGCCGAAGGGCAGCGCCTCCGCGTCGGCCTCGCGCCATTCGAGCTCCGCGCCGAGTTTCTCCGCGATCCGTCTGCCGGCGTGGAGGAGGTCGGGCGTCAGGTCCGAGGCGACGACTTCGGCCCCGGCCAGCGCCGCCGGGATCGCGGCGTTGCCGGTGCCCGCCGCCACGTCCAGCACCCGCGTTCCGGCACGGATGCCGCAGGCGTCCACCAGCGCCGTGCCGAGTGCCGGGATCAGCTGGTCCGCCACCGCGGCGTAGTCGCCCAGCGCCCACATCGCCCGGTGTTTGGCCTTCACGGCCCGGTCGGCGTCGCTCGCGCCCGACGCGTCGCCCATGACGGACACCTCCCTCGCCATACTGCCGCCGGAGCGTACGAGACGGCCCTGCGGCCACGTCGTCCTGTCCCATCATCCGCCGCGGACGCTTCCGGCGCCGTTCGACGAGGGGGAGGGGCGAGGGGGCGGCGGGCGCGCCCCGGCCCCGCGGCTCGCCGACCTCCGTGTGGAGGACCCGTTCCCGCGACCGCCGCGTGCCGCGTCCCCGCTTGTGAGGCGGGGGCCCTTGCGTTTTCCCCGTGCGTGGAGCTCTGCCGGCCGGGGAGCGGTGGGGCGAGGCTGTGGTCGTTGACCCGCTCGGTGTCCAGGCAGCTACTGCCGGTGTTCGACGAACCGATGGTCTACTGCCCGCTTTCCACGTTGGTGAGGGCGGGCGTCTGCGAAATCCTGGTCGTCACGGCCCCGGATCAGCAGGACCAGTTCCGTCGGCTGCTCGACGACGGCAGCCGACTGGGCCTGCGGATCACCTACGCGGTGCAGGAGCGGCCGACAGCCACCGTCGCCCGGGACCGGGAGAACCGGGCCCGGTGGGAGCCGCTCAAGGCCGGGGCGGCGCCGCGATGACCACGAGATGGCTGGTGACCGGCGCAGGAGGGTTGCTCGGCCGCGACGTCCTCACGGAACTCGCCGCCGACCGGGGCGTCGACGTCACCGGACTGACCCGGCACCAGCTCGACGTCACCGACCCGTCCGCCGTGTGCGCGGCCGTTGACGGGCACCGCGTGGTCGTCAACTGCGCGGCGTGGACGGACGTCGACGCCGCCGAGGCCGCAGAGGAGACGGCAACCGCCGTCAACGGCACGGGTGTCCGCCATCTCGCGCGCGCGTGCGCGGACAGCGGGGCCCTCCTGCTGCACCTCTCCACCGACTACGTCTTCCCCGGCGACGCCCACGATCCGTACGCCGAAGGGGCGCCGACCGCCCCCGTCAACGCCTACGGGCGGAGCAAACTGGCCGGGGAGCGTGCGGTGGCCGAACTCCTGCCCGGCACCGGCTACACCGTGCGCACCGCCTGGCTCTACGGAACCCACGGGCGCAACTTCGTGACCACGATGCTCGAACTGGCCCGACGGCGCGAGACGCTGGACGTGATCGCGGACCAGCACGGTCAGCCGACCTGGTCCCGCGCACTCGCCCGCCAGCTGACCGCGCTGGGCCGCGCGGCCCTCGCCGGTCTGGCCCCGGCGGGCATCTACCACGGCACGGCGGCCGGCCGCACCACGTGGTACGGGCTCGCCCGGGAGACCTTCCGGCTGAGCGGTCTCGACCCCGAGCGGATCCGCCCGGTCGGCTCCGCCGCCTTCCCGCGTCCGGCCGCCCGGCCGGCGTACGCGGTGCTGGGGCACGGCCGCTGGCCGGCCGCCGGCGTTCCCTCCCAGCCCCGGTGGGACGACCAACTGCCGAAGGCCCTGAACACGCCCGCGTTGGCCGCACTGGCCGCCGCGGCACGCACCTCTCGCTGACGCCGGACCCGGCGGTACCATCAACGGACCGGTGGTGCCCGGTCCCTGCCCGGCCGGCGTCGGTATCGCGTCCGGCGTCGTCTGGTGGCTACCTGTCCGCGCTCGTATCGGACGAGGGGCTCGGCCGCGTGGTGTCCCGGAACTTCTTCGGTACCTGGGAGTGCAACGACGGATCGGCCGCGACGGCACGGCGGTAGGCGTCCCGCGCCTCGCCGTCCCGGCCCTTCCGCGACAGCGTGTCGCCGAGCTGGAGATGGGCCGCCGACGCCTTCGGATCGTTGGCGACGGCCCGCTCCAGCAGCGTGATCGCCCGGTCGGGATCACTCGTCTTGAGCAACACGGCCTGGTTGAAGAGGGCCGAGGCGAACGAAGGGTCGATCTTCAGCGCGGCGTCGTAGGCCCTGAGGGCGTCGGCCGGCCTGCCGTCCCGCGCGGAGACGACGCCCACGTTGTACCAGGCGAGCTTGTTGCGCGGTTCCATCTCCAGGACCCGCTTGAAGGTGGCCTCCGCTCCGTCGAAGTCCTTGTGCTGCGCCTGCACATGGCCGGCCTGCAGCAGTGCGTGCGCCGTGAGCGGGGTGAGGGGTGCCTCTTCGGACTTGCCGTCCGGGGCGGTCGCGGGGTGGGACATGACCGCCCAGGTGACCGCCCCGGCGGCGACCGCGGCCGATGCGCCGAGGCCTGTCCACAATCGCCAACTTTTCACTTGGTCACATCTCATGGAGTGGGAGCGGCCGTCCGGCTGCCGCCGGACGGCCGCAGGAGGGATGTCGGGGGACGGTGCCGACGGGAGGGAACCGGAACCACCGTCACTGCCGCCAAAGTTACGAGGTGACCCGGTAGTCGTCAGCTGTCATGGGCACTTGAGGCGAACAGACCACCCGAACGTACGCACTCCGGTACCGGTCGAACGGTCCGGATCTCGGTCGCGACGGGCGTCCAGGGCCCGCGGTCCACCGCTCAGGGAGGTTCCCGAGGTGGTCGACGGTGCCGGCCGGAGCAGAATGGGAGAAGTCTCCGGCATGTCCTGCGGCGCGTCGACGCCATGGCCGCCGGCCGGCTCGGGAGCCGGACCGCTTCGGCAGGCCGTCGGCCGGGGCGCGGCACGCGGCACGTGCGGCCGCCCGGACAACGAGCCGGTCGGTCCTGGTGGTCCGGCTCGGTTTCCCGGAACTCACCGGCCGGGACCACGTCCGTCACCACCTCCTCCGGGGGTGCGTGGTTCGCGGCAGGCCGGGTCCCGCACCCGGTTCGGGCCGGGGAGCGGGAGACGGGACCCGCCGTGGCGCGGGCTTGCGCCGCGATCCTCCTGAACGCAGACAGCATCCATAGCGCTCCCGACAAGCAGGGCTTGATCAAGTTCCCTGAGGGTTCGGGTTGTTGAAGATGCCCAGGATCGGGGGTGCTCGTTCGGGTTCGTGGCGGATGGCTCGGGTGGTTTTGGCGATGTTGTCGGCTCCGAGGAGCTTGAGCGTGCCGATGGCGAGGTTGCGGAGGGTGGCCATGGTGCGGGG
>NZ_JASHLT010000066.1:0-34084 GCF_030056615.1 Streptomyces sp. HNM0645
ACCGCACCGAAACCAACCCGGCCCGGGCCTGGACGGCCTCCCGGCTCGAAGAACAAGCAACGTGCCAAGCGCCACGACGTCGGCAAAACCATCAAACGCGCCGAATCGATCAAGGAACACCAAACACAACGCGGTTAAACGCCAAGCTCAGAGGGCGTCGTCGTCTTCGACGACTTCCGGGCCGAACACTGTCCCGGGGTCGCCGCCGCCGTCTGGGGTGCGGTGGTGACCGCCGGGCTCACACCGCTCTGCATCACCGGAACCAAGCTGTACGGCACCTGGGGGGACCCCGCGCAGGTACGCGCGGAACTGCTCGGCTGGCTGGAGACCCGTACGGACCTGTGGCACGGGGTCGAGGAGGTCGCCGGCGCTCCGCTGATCCGCGTCGACGGCCGCAGGGCCGAGGCCCCGGAGCACCCGCGCTCGCGCCACCGGGCGGAGCCGGTCGCCGACGGCGCGGGGGCGGACCGGTCGGCGCCCGCCCCGGCCGCGGGCCCGGCTCCCGCTCCGCCGCGCCGCCGGACCGGGCCGCCGCGCGTCCGCAGACTGGTCCGCGACCTGCTTCCGCCCCTGCTGACCCGCGCGCTGGTGCGGACCCTCCGCCGGAGCACGTAACCCGGGACGGGGGCAGGGGCGCGTCGCGGCCCGTGCCGGACGGCCCGGCCGAGCGACCGCGCCGCCTCCCGGGCGTCCGGAACGCTTCCCGGCGTCCGAGCCTCCGAGTGTCCGAGTGTCCGGAACGGGAACGACCGTCACGGCGGAGCGACGGGGGCGTCAGGAGGCGTCAGGAGTACCGCGCAGGTCCGGGAGACCGGCTGACGAGGCGGAAGGGTGACTCCCGGGAGCGTCCGGCGCGGCGCGGCCCGACCGGGACCACGGCGACCACGAGTCCGTCGGCATCGTCGGGGCACACATCCAGCCGGTACGGACGCAGCCCCCGCAGACCGTGGGCCTGCCGGGCCGCGGTTCCGGGCGCCACGGCGGCCGTGTGCCCGGTTCCCGGCAGCACCGTGCTCAGCCCGATCCGGGTAAGGCCCGGAGGGAAGGCCTCGGCGGGGATCCGCACCTCGATCTCCGTACCGGCTCCGTCGGAGGCCGCCCGCAACAGGATGCGGCCGGCCTCCGGGCTGCCGGTGAGCCGGACCGGGCGCACGCCGAGGGCCCCCAGGTGCGGCAGCGGAGTACGGGCGGTGACGACGAGGGTGTGACGGGCGGCGCCGGTGCGCCGCCAGTCCGCGGAGACGAGGTCGGTACGCAGGGGTGGGACGCCGTGCGCCGCTTCGTAGCGGAGCACCGAGACCAGCCCGGCCTCGTCACCGGCGCGCACGTACGAGAGCCGGAGCCGGAGTCCCGGCCGAAGCCCGGCCAGTACGGCGTCCCCGAGATGGTCGGCGACCAGCCGGCGGACCCCGGCGAACACCCGGCGGCGCACCGGTTCCGGCGCCCTGAGGAGGGCGGGACCGGTCAGCACCTCGCCCTCGTGGGCGAAGTGCCGCAGGTGGAAGCCGTCGCCGAGGGGGCCGGACCCGGTGAAGCGCGCCGTGACCGCCATCGCCGCGGCCGTCCCGCGCAGCAGGTCCTCCAGGCCGCCCGGTTCCCCGGCGGCTGCGGTCAGGGCCGCCTGGGAGTTGCGCCCCTCGGGGCCGGGGCGGCGGCCGGGGCGCGTGCCGGGGAGACCGGCGAAGCGGAAGTCGTAGTCGGCCAGCACGGCGACGCCGCGCGACCGGAAGAGCGCTTCGAGGGTGAAGGCCTGCTCGGCGAGCCCGGCCGGCACGTCCTCGGCGAACCGCAGCCCGTGACGCAGCAGCGGCTCCCGGCGGAACAACTTGGCAGTGGACAGCTCCCACGGCAGCCCGGGCTCGTCGAGGGGAACGCGGTGCCGGGTACGGGCGAATACTCCCGAGCCCGAGCCCGAGCCCGCGGCCCTGGCGCAGACGACGTCGGCTCCGTGGCCGTCCGCCGCGTCGACCAGCCTGGAGAGGGCTTCCCGGCCGAGGAGGTCGCCCGCGTCGAGGAAGAACAGATATCGGCCGCGCGCGCGTGCCAGGGCCTGGTTGAGGGTGCCGGTGCGCTCGACGGTGAGGGGTTTCGCCCGCGACCGGGTGGCACCGGAGGGTGCCCGGAGCCGACCGCTCGACGGCGTCGGTCCTCCGCCGTACGGCGACGCCCACGGCCGTGACGAGGACGGCCATGACGAGGACGGAGCCGCGGGTGCGTCCTGCGGCGGCTCCGCCGCCGGCAACCGGTGCGCACCGTCCGCCGGCAAGCCGGGCTCGACGCCCGCCGGCAACCGGCGCACGCAGGCCGGCGACGGCCGTGCCCCACCGTCCGTGGGGCACGGCGCCCCGTCCGCGACCAGTACCTCGATCCGGGTCGCACCGATGGTCTGGCCCGCGAGGGATTCCAGACACCGGCCGAGACCCCGACGGCCTTCCTCGCGGACCGCGACGACGACGGTGACGTCGGGTGCATCCGTACCGTCCCGGTCCTCGGGAACGGCCGGGATGCCGGCGTTGCTCGATGAGCTCATGGCGCGTCCTCCACACCCGCGGGCACTCCGCGCCCGCCGCCACAGCAACGAACCTCTCCCGGCGGGGGCTACGCGCCGGGGGGCCGATCACCCACCCGGTGGAGCGCATGCTCCGGCGCGCGGCGGGGTGATGAACGCGAACCCCGCAGGTGCTGAACCGGGCGCGCCGTCGGGCGCCGAACAGACCGGGGCAACGTCTGCGCGCCGCCGCTCGGTGGCGGTCGCCGTACACACCAGGCCAGACGTGCTAGGGGACGAGACGAACCCGCCGAGCGGGCGGGCGCGCCGTCGGGCTTGCGGACCACGCCGTCGGTGCACCGAGCCGGCCGCGTCGGGCGCGTACCCGACGCTCCGGAGCCGGCCGGCTCCCGACACGCCGCACCCACCCCCGCAGGTCAACCGCGGGTGAGCGCCGCGACCACCGACGCGGCCAGGTCGTCCAGGTACCCCTTGGGCAGATCGCCGCGCACGACCACGAGCCGCCAGTACAACGGGCCGAGGATCAGGTCCAGGGCGCGGTCGGCGTCGGCCGCCTCCGGGAGTTCGCCCCTGGCCACCGCGTCCCGGACGACGCCCGCGGCGACGCCCCGCTGGCTGTCGAACAGGGCGGCCCTGATGGTGCCGGCGATCTCCGGGTTGCGGGCGGCCTCGACCAGCAGGTCCGGGATGACCTGGGAGGCGACGGGATGGCGCAGCGCGTGCGCGGCCACCTCGAGGAGCGCGCGGACGTCCCCGTGGAGCGAGCCGGTCGCCGGGGCGGGGAGGCCCTGCGCGGCGAAGGCCGAGACCAGGTCGAGGACGAGGGAGAGCTTGGACTTCCAGCGCCGGTAGACGGCGGTCTTGCCGACGCCCGCCCGGCGGGCGATGCCCTCGATCGACATCCGGGCGAAGCCGACCGTGGCGAGTTCCTCGAAGACGGCGGCGCGAATCGCCTCGGTCACGTCCTCCCGGAGCACTGCGGCTCCCGCGGGGGCGCGTCGGGTGCGGGGGTCCGTGGTCATGCCCAGGAGCATACCCGTGACGACGGGACGGTTGCGTTGCGACGTCGATCCTCCTAGTCTCCTCGTAGCGACGATACGGGTCCGTCCCAACGTTTGCGTTTCGGCCGCGCCCTCCCTCCGACCCCGGCGAAAGCGAGCGAGTGACCAGCGTGAGCAGCCAGACGATCACCCCGCCGCAAGCGCCACCGGCGGAATCCCCCAGCCTCGGCGAACTCGCCGCCCGGCACGGGCTGACCGTGAGCGGCGCGCGACCGCCGCTCGGCACGTACATCGCCCAGCTGTGGTCCCGGCGGCACTTCATCACCGCCTTCGCCACCGCGCGGCTCACCGCCCAGTACAGCCAGGCGAAGCTCGGTCAGGTCTGGCAGCTGATGACCCCGCTCCTCAACGCGGCCGTCTACTACTTCGTCTTCGGCGTCCTCATGAACACCGGGAAGCACGTCCCGGACTTCGTGCCGTTCCTGGTGACGGGCGTGTTCATCTGGACCTTCACGGCCAACTCCATCACCGTCGGCACCCGCGCCGTCTCGGGCAACATCGGCCTCGTGAGGGCCCTGCACTTCCCCCGCGCCGCACTCCCCATCGGGCTCGCCCTGCAGCAGCTCCAGCAGCTGATGTTCTCCATGGGCGCCCTGGCCGTGATCCTGATGTGCTTCGGCGAGTTCCCGACGTTGTCCTGGCTGCTGGCCGTGCCCGCCCTCGCCCTCCAGGCCGTCTTCAGCACCGGTGTCGCGATGGTCGTCGCCCGCCTCGCGGCCCGCACCCCTGACATCGCCCAGCTGATGCCGTTCCTGCTGCGCACCTGGATGTACGTGTCCGGCGTGATGTGGAGCATCCCCACGGTCCTCAAGCACATGGAGTTGCCCGAGGCGGTGGTCCTGGCGCTGCGGTGCAACCCCGTGGCCGTCTACATCGACCTCGTACGCTTCGCGCTCATCGACAGCTACACCAAGGCCCAGTTGCCGCCGCACGTCTGGGCACTCGCCCTCGGCTGGGCCGTGCTCCTCGGAGTGGGCGGCTTCGTGTACTTCTGGAAAGCGGAGGAGCAGTACGGCCGTGGCTGACGCAGCGATCGACCGGCCGGCGGGACCGGCCTACACCGCCCCGGCCGGGGACACCCGGACCGGCAGCATCCCGACCGTCGTCGTGGACGACGTCCACATCACGTACAAGGTCAACGGCGCGAAGACCGGCCGCGGTGCCGCCACCGCCGCGCTGAGCCGCATCCTCTCCCGCCGCCCCCGCCGGGACGGCGGCCGCGAGGTCCACGCCGTCAAGGGCGTCACCTTCGTCGCCCACAAGGGCGAGGCGATCGGACTGATCGGCTCCAACGGCTCGGGCAAGTCCACCCTGCTGAAGGCGATCGCCGGTCTGCTGCCCACGGCCCGGGGCCGGATCTACACCCACGGCCAGCCGTCGCTGCTCGGGGTCAACGCGGCCCTGATGGGTGATCTGACCGGTGAGCGCAACGTCGTCCTCGGCGGCCTCGCGATGGGCATGACGCGCGACGAGGTCCACGCCCGCTACGACGAGATCGTGGACTTCTCGGGGATCAACGACAAGGGCGACTTCATCTCGCTGCCGATGCGGACGTACTCCTCGGGCATGGGCGCCCGGCTGCGTTTCTCCATCGCCGCCGCCAAGAGCCATGACGTGCTGCTGATCGACGAGGCGCTGGCCACGGGCGACGCCGGATTCCAGCGGCGGAGCCAGAAGCGGATCGCCGAGCTGCGCGAGGAGGCCGGCACGGTGTTCCTCGTCAGCCACAGCAACTCCGCGATCACCACCACCTGCGACCGGGCGCTGTGGCTGGAGTCCGGGACGCTGCGGATGGACGGCCCGGCGAAGGAGGTCGTCGCGGCGTACGAGGCCTTCACCAGGAAGAAGTAGCAAGAACTGCTCCTCGCCGCCGCGGCGCTGTCCGCCCGCAGGCCGTGGGCGGCCACGGCCTGACGCGGAAAGGGGCGCCCACCACGACGGTGGACGCCCCCTTCACCCGTTCGGTGAAGCCGGTCAGCTGGGAGTTCGCAGCAACTGCCGCATCGTACGCATGGCGACCGAGAGGTTCGCCAGGTCGAAGGTGTCCGACCCCTGGATCTCCTCCAGCGTCATCCGGGCACGGCCCAGGATCGAGGCGTTCCTCTCCTCCCACGCCTTGAAGCGCTGCTCCGGCGTCGAGGCCCCGTTGCCCACGGCGAGCACGTCCGCGGTGAGCGCGGCGTGCGCGGCGTACAGGTCCTCGCGGATGGAGGCACGGGCCATGGACTGCCAGCGGTCGGCCCGCGGCAGCTCGACGATCCGATCCATCAGCTCGGTGATCCGCAGCCGGTCGGCCAGGTCGTAGTAGACCTCGGCGACGGCGAGCGGCTCCTTGCCCGTGCGGTCCGCGATGGCCACGATGTCGAGCGTCGGGAAGGCGGAGGAGAATCCGGCCACCCGCGTGGCCAGCTTCTCCGGGACACCGGCGGCCGTGAACTCCTCCAGCAGCCCCTCGTACCACTCCAGGTCGGCGCCGCTGAGCATCTTCGGCAGCTCGGCCCAGACCTGCTCGACGCGGGACGCGAAGAACTCGATCGTCTCCGTCAGCTCCAGCGGCTGCGGCCGGTTGCCGAGCAGCCAGCGGGTGCCGCGTTCGACGAGACGGCGCGAGTGCAGCCGCATCCGGGTCTGGACGTCGGCGGCGACCTTGGTGTCCAGTGCCTCCACCGCGTCCCACACCTCGCCGAGGCCGAAGATCGCACGGGCCGCGGTCTGCGCCCGGACGATCTCCTCGACCGACGCCCCGGTCTCCTCGCGCAGCCGGTGCAGGAAGGTCGAACCACCCGTGTTCACGGTGTCGTTGACCAGGACCGTCGTGACGATCTCGCGACGCAGCGCGTGGCCGTCGACCGCCTCGGGGAACTGTTCCCGCAGCGGCTTCGGGAAGTACGCGTGCAGCAGTCCCCTCAGATACGGGTCGTCCGGCAGCGAGGTGCCGATCAGCTCCTCCGCCACCGTGATCTTGGTGTAGGCGAGCAGGACGGCGAGCTCGGGCTGCGACAGACCGTGCCGGTTGTTGAGCAGCTCGCGGATCTGCCGGTCGTTCGGCAGGAACTCCAGCGCCCGGTCCAGCGCGCCCTCCCGGCCCAGCCGGCGCATGAAGCGCTGGTGGGCGTGGAGCAGGCTCGGCGACTGGGCGACGGCGTTGGCCAGGGCCACGTTCTGCGCGTAGTTGTTGCGCAGGACCAGCCCGCCGACCTCGTCGGTCATCTCGGCGAGCAGCTTGTTGCGCTGCTTCACGGTCATGTCGCCCTCGGCGACGAGGCCGTTCAGCAGGATCTTGATGTTCACCTCGTGGTCGGAGGTGTCCACGCCGGCACTGTTGTCGATGGCGTCGGTGTTGACCCGGCCGCCGCCGCGTGCGAACTCGATGCGGCCCAGCTGGGTCAGGCCCAGGTTGCCGCCCTCACCGACGACCTTGACCCGCAGGTCCTCGCCGTTGACGCGGATGGCGTCGTTCGCCTTGTCGCCGACGTCGGCGTTGGACTCGCTCAACGCCTTGACGTACGTGCCGATGCCGCCGTTCCACAGCAGGTCCACCGGCGCCTGCAGGATCGCCTTCATCAGCTCGGCCGGCGTCAGCTTCGTGACCCCGGGCTCGATGCCGAGGGCCTCGCGGACCTGCGCGTTGACCGGGATCGACTTGGCTGTCCTGGGGTGGATGCCGCCACCCGGCGACAGCAGCCCGGTGTCGTAGTCCGCCCACGAGGAGCGGGGCAGCTCGAACAGCCGGCGGCGCTCGGCGTAGGAGACGGCCGCGTCCGGGTCGGGGTCGATGAAGATGTGGCGGTGGTCGAAGGCCGCGACCAGCCGGATGTGCTCCGAGAGGAGCATCCCGTTGCCGAACACGTCACCCGACATGTCGCCGACGCCGACCACGGTGAAGTCCTCGGTCTGGGTGTCGTGGCCGAGTTCGCGGAAGTGCCGCTTGACGGACTCCCACGCACCGCGGGCCGTGATGCCCATGCCCTTGTGGTCGTAACCGGCCGAACCGCCGGAGGCGAAGGCGTCGCCGAGCCAGAAGTTGTAGGCGATCGCGACCTCGTTGGCGATGTCGGAGAACGTCGCCGTGCCCTTGTCGGCCGCGACGACCAGATACGTGTCGTCGCCGTCGTGGCGCACCACGTCGGCCGGCGGCACGACCTCGCCGCCCACCATGTTGTCGGTGATGTCGAGCAGCGCCGAGATGAACGTGCGGTAGGAGGCGATGCCCTCCGCCAGCCACGCCTCGCGGTCCGCGGACGGGTCCGGGAGCTGCTTGGCGACGAAGCCTCCCTTGGCGCCCACCGGCACGATGACGGTGTTCTTCACCATCTGGGCCTTGACCAGGCCGAGGATCTCGGTGCGGAAGTCCTCGCGCCGGTCGGACCAGCGCAGACCGCCGCGGGCGACCTTCCCGTAGCGCAGGTGCACGCCCTCGACGCGCGGCGAGTACACCCAGATCTCGTACGCCGGACGCGGCGCCGGCAGGTCCGGGATGGCCTGCGGGTCGAACTTCATCGACACGTAGCTGTGCCAGGTGCCGCCGCCCGCCTCCTGGAAGAAGTTGGTGCGCAGGGTGGCCTTGATCAGAGTGAGGAAGGAACGCAGGATCCGGTCCTCGTCGAGCGAGGCGACCTGGTCCAGCGCGGCGTCCAGCTCCTCCAGCAGGGCGTCCGTCAGCTCGGTGCCGGCCCTCTGGCGGTCCGGGGCCATCCGGGCCTCGAACAGGTTGATCAGCAGCCGCGTGGTGTGGACGTTGTTGAGGAGCGTGTCCTCCATGTAGTCCTGGCTGAAGGTGGACCCTGCCTGGCGCAGGTACTTGGCGTACGCGCGCAGCACCATCGCCTCACGCCAGGTGAGCCCGGCCCGCAGCACCAGCGAGTTGAACGTGTCGTTCTCGGCGGCCCCGGTCCACACGGCCGAGAACGCGTCCTGGAACCGCTCGCGGGCGTCGTCGCCCAGGTACTCCCCGCCGTTGCCCGCGGTCGGCATCCGCAGACCGAAGTCGTAGACCCAGCCGTGGGTGCGGTCCGCGCAGCGCAGCTCGTACGGGCGCTCGTCGATGACCTCGACGCCGAGGCGGTTGAGGACCGGCAGCACCGACGACAGCGAGACCTGCTCGCCGAAGCGGTAGATCTTGAAGCGGCGCTCGCCGGGCGCGGCCCCCACCGGCTCGTACAGGGACAGTGAGAAGTCCTTGCCGGACCGCGTGAGCTGCTCCAGGTGCACGAGGTCGGCGACGGCGGCGCGCGGCGAGTGGTCGGCCTTGTAGCCCTCGGGGAAGGCGCTGGCGTACTTGCGCGCCAGTTCGGCGGCGCGCTCCTCGCCCAGTTCGGCGTTGAGCGCCTCGGTGAAGCCGTCGGCCCAGGATCGCGCGGCCTCGGCCAGCCGGGCCTCCAGTCGATCCTTGTCGGCGTCGGTGAGGTGGGTCAGCTCGGTGCCGGACGGGACGCGGACGACGAAGTGGAGTCGGGTGAGCACCGACTCGGTGCTCATCAGGGTGAAGTCGACGCTGGTGCCGCCGAGATCCTCCTTCAGGATCCCGGTCAGCCGCTCGCGGACGGTGGTGTTGAAACGGTCACGCGGCAGGTAGACGAGGGCCGAGTAGTAGCGGCCGTACTCCTCCTGGCGCAGGTACAGCCGCAGGCGGCGGCGCTCCTGCAGGTACAGGACGGAGGTCACGATGGAGCGCAGCTCGTCGACGGGCGTCTGGAACAGCTCGTCGCGCGGGTACGTCTCCAGGATCTGCAGCAGGTCGCGGCCGTCGTGGCTGTGCGGGGAGAAGCCGGCGCCGTCGAGGACCTCGGCCACCTTGCGGCGGATGACCGGGACCCGGCGAACGGACTCGGTGTACGCGGCCGACGAGAAGAGGCCGAGAAAGCGGCGCTCGCCGATGACGTTGCCCTCGGCGTCGAACTTCTTCACGCCGACGTAGTCGAGGTAGCTGGGGCGGTGCACGGTGGCCCGGCTGTTGGCCTTGGTCAGGATCAGCAGCTTGTGCTCGCGGGCCTTGGCCCGGGCGTCGGCGGGCAGCCGGTTGAACGAAGGACTCACGGGGTGGCCGTGGGCGTCGTCGCCGGTGTGGTGCGGGTCGGAGCGCAGAATGCCGAGGCCGGTGCCGGGGACGGCGGACAGCGCATCGCCGTCGACCAGGTTGTACTCGCGGTAGCCGAGGAACGTGAAGTGGTCGTCGGAGAGCCAGCGCAGCAGTTCGCGAGCCTCGTCGACCTCCTCCTCGCGCAGATCGCCCGGGATGGGCTCCTGCGGCAGCTCCTCGGAGATCCGCAGCGCCGCCTCGCGCATCTTCTCCCAGTCCTCGACGGCCTCGCGGACGTCGGACAGGACGCGCAGCAGGTCGGCGGTGATCTGCTTCAGGTCGGCCCGGTCCGTCTCCCGGTCGATCTCCACGTGGATCCAGGACTCGACGAAGGCGTCGTGCGGCAGTGCGGCGCCGTTCGGCTCGCCGCTGAGGACCTCGATCATCTTCCCGGTGACGTCGCGGCGGACCACGATCTGCGGGTGGATCACCACATGGATACCGCGGCCCTGGCGGGACAGCTCGTTGGTGACCGAGTCGACGAGGAAGGGCATGTCGTCGGTGACGACCTCGACGACCGAGTGGCTCGAGGTCCAGCCGTTCTCCTCGACGGTCGGGGTGTGCACCCGGACGTTGGCTGTGCCCTGGGGACGGTTCTCCGCGAGGCGGTAGTGCGAGACGGCTGCTCCGAAGACGTCGACGGGGTCGCGGTCGGTGAGGTCCTCGGGTGCGGTGTGCAGGTAGTAGCGCTGGAGGAACGCGAGGATGTGGTCCCGGTCAGGGCGCTCCCCGCTGTCGGACCCAGTCGGAAGTTGCCCCCCGCCCGGGCTGTGCTCAGCTACCCGGGCCGCCCTCTCGAGCAGCTCGGCCTTGGCTTCGTCCAGCTTGGTCTGCATGTCCTCTGGCTCCTGTCGCGCGCCGTTGCGTGACGTAGGTGGAAAAGATGACGCGACGCCACGACGCGGGGTCTCCGCTCGGTGTCGGCGCTGCGCCGGGGAAGTCCGGACCGTGATCGGCCGATGTGGGCGTCGGGCCCGGGAGATGACCACGCGGGGCCCGGTCGCACCCGGGTCCGCGGGGAAGATCAGCTCGCACCCGGCCACTGTGGCGTACCGGGCGCGGTCCCCCAGCTGCCGCTGGGCGGTGCCTCCAGGGGGCTTCGCTGCCCCCCCGGCGTATCGCGCTGATCACGCGTCCAAGGCTATCGCCCCTCACCCCTGACCCGTCATGAGCCGTATGTGTACAAAAGCGGGGCCGGAAGTTTGACACTCTGGACAGCGACACGTGGCCTCTTGGCAAACTGCCGCGCGCGGGGCAGGTTGGGCCCTGAAGGGCCCAAGGCCGACAAATCCATACAGGGGAGCAGTAGCCATGAGCGTGAAGATCCTGATCGTCACCGGCGACGCGGCGGAGTCCCTGGAGGTCCTCTACCCGTACCAGCGGCTGCGCGAGGAGGGCTACGAGGTCCACATCGCGGCCCCCGCACGCAAGAAGCTCCAGTTCGTCGTCCATGACTTCGAACCCGGTTTCGACACGTACACCGAGAAGCCCGGCTACACCTGGCCGGCCGACCTGGCGTTCTCGGAGGTCGATCCGGGAGACTACGCCGCGATCGTCATCCCGGGCGGGCGGGCTCCCGAGTACCTCCGCAACGATCCGGAGCTCCGCAAGATCCTCAAGTCCTTCTTCGACGCGGACAAACCCGTGGCGCAGATCTGCCACGGCCCGCTGCTGACGGCGGCCACGGGCAGCCTCACGGGCCGCAGGGTGACGGCCTACCCGGCACTGGAACTCGACATGCAGGCGGCCGGCGCCTCCTTCCAGGACACCGAGGCGGTCGTGGACGGCACGCTGGTCTCCTCCCGGGCCTGGCCCGACCACCCGGCCTGGATGCGCGAGTTCCTCCAGGTGCTGCGGGCGAAGGCACCCCTGAGCTAGGAGTACCCCCTGTCGCGGCGGCACCAGGCGGGGGTTCGGGGTTCCTGTTCCGGAACCTCCCCGGCCCACGGCTGCCCGGCGGTGCCACGGGGCGGCCCCGTGCCCCGGGCCGGGAGCGTGCGCGGGGCTGCGCGCCTGCGGCGGCGCATGCCGCGGTAGGGCCGGTGTGCGGACGGCGGTACAGTCGGTGCGGACCACCGGTGGGGACCACCGGTGCGGACCACCGGTGCGGCCGCCGTACGGGGCGGCCGCGTGGACGGCCGGCGGAGGGCCCGAGGGACCCCACGGCTACCCCACCAGTTCCTCGGCGACCTCGACCGCCTCCGCGAGGCTGTCGACGACCGGCACCCCCGCCGCCCGCAGGCTCGCCCTGCTGTGCGAGCCCCCGGTGTACAGCACCGCCTTCGCCCCCACATGCGCCGCCGCGAGCGCGTCGTCCGCCGCGTCGCCGACGACCACGATCCGCTCCGGTGGCACGTTCTCCATCGCGGCCAGATGCCGCACCATGTGCTCCGCCTTGCCCGCGTGGGAGGCGCCCACGCGGCCGTCGACCCGTACGAAGCGCTCCTCGATCCCGTGGCGCCGCACGATCGGTATCAGGTGCTCGTGCGGGGCCAGCGACAGCAGAGACTGCGTACGGCCCGCCGCCTGTCGGGCGGCGAGCAGCTCCGCCGCTCCGACGGTGAGCAGGCAGGTCTCGGCCAGCCGCCAGTAGTGCCTGTGGAAGACCGCGTCCATGGCCGCCCACTCCTCGTCCGTGGGCAGGCGTCCCATCAGCCGCTCGTAGAACCGCGGCACCGGCACGCAGTACAGCTCCCGGTAGCGCTCGAGCGTGATCGGGCCGAGCCCTATCTCGGCGAACGAGGCGTTCGTCGCCTCGATGACCGTGTGGATGTCGTCGAGAAGTGTGCCGTTCCAGTCCCAGACCACGTGCGCGCTGTGCTTCCCCATGGCAGGCCACGGTACCGGCCGGGTCCGACAGCCATCGACGAGCGCGGTCACGGAAGGGGCCGGAGCGCCGGGAGCAGCGGCGAGCACCGCGGCAGGGCGGCAGGACGCGCCCGGCGCACAGGGGACCGGAGCGGCGGCTTCCCCGCCGGCAGCGCGCCCGGTCTCAGTGGACGAGGCCGGGAATCTCCTGCACTCCGTACCAGAGCAGCTCATGGTCCTCCGCTCCGTCCACGACGAACTGAGCGTCGTCGTCGCCGTGGTCCGCCGCCCCCAGCGCGTCCGCCGCGGCGGCCACGTCCCTCTCCGCCTCCTGGGAGTCGACGTGCACCGACGCCGCCTTCGCCAACGGCACCGCGGTCGCGATGCGCACCTCGCCCAGCGAGGCCGAACCGATCCCCGCCGCGGGGTCCGCGGTCGCGGCATTGTCCGGGACGTCGACGGCCACGACCACCCGGCGCCGCGGCGCCCCGAGGTCGCCCGCCAGCGACCGCAGCGACGCCGCAGCGGCACGGTTCAGCGCGGCGTACTCGAGTTCCTCGATGTCGTCGGAGACGTACCACTCGCGCAGGGCGGGCGTCACCGCGTAGGCGGTCAGCGGACCGGGCCCGATCTCGCCCGCCTTGTGCGCCTGTGCGAGACCGGGGAGGGTCAGGGGAACGTAGACGCGCATCGTGGCCGCTTTCGTCGTCGGGTGAGCACCCAAGGATACGTGCGGAGTACCCCTTCGGGCTGCCCCGCGGCCCCTCCCCGTCGTCGACCTCGGATGACCGGGAGGGCGTCCGAACCGCGCCGTTCCGGGCCCCGGAGCCCACCCATCACCCTGATAGGTGAACCTCGGCGGCCCACCTCGGGGGCGCGGAGGGCGTTGCGGCCGCCGCCCACCGCCCCGTACAAGATCCCCACCAAGAAGTTACTTGTGAGTATCGAAGGGGCGACCGCCATGCAGCACATCTCGCCGAGGACGCCGGGGACGGGGACGAGGCCCGGGAACCGCCACGACAGCCGCGCGCCCGGCCGTGCACCGCGACGACCCGCGGCGGCCGACCCGCGGACCTCCGCGGGTGGCCGTTCCCGCCTTCCCCGTTACTGGTTCGCAGAACGGCTGCTCTCGGTCCTCAGCGGCCATCGGCCGGTCCACTGGATGCTCGGTCACACGATCGGCCGCGCCTACGAACAGCTCGTCCGGCTCGCCCCCGGCACCCCGCTCAGCAACAACGGACTGCGGCCCGTGCTGCGCCACTGCGACGAGTACGCCCCGCGGCCGGGCGTCATCGAGGCCTTCGCCCGGATCACCGCGGGCGACCAGGTGCGCGCCATGGCCTTCCGCCTCGAGCAGGGCCCCGACCTCCGCTGGCGCTGCGCGGCCGTGGAACTCGGCGGCGAGCGCCTCACGGCCGGGGTCTGACCGCCGGCGGGCAACGCCGGTCCACGCGCAGAACCCGGGCTTCAGGCCGCACCCGGCCCGGAGACCGGACACCGGGCCACGCCTCCGCGCACACCGGGCCCGACAACGCCCGACAACGCCCGACAACGCCCGTGGGGCCGGACACCCTCCGGTGTCCGGCCCCACGGGCCCACGGCTTCACTCCCGCGGTGTCACTTCTTGCGGCGGCGTCCCGCGCTCTTCTGCGCCTTGCGGCGCTCCGCGCGCGTCATGCCGTCCGACTCGGAGCGGGCCGCGTCGCCGTTGGTGAAGTCGCCCTCGACGATGCCGCCCTCGCCGTCGACCGTCGGCGCCGAGAAGTGCAGCCGGTCCGGACGCTGCGGCGCGTCCAGGCCCTTCGCCCGGATCTCGGGACGGCCTGCGCCGGCGGGCACCGCGTCCTCCTTCGCCAGCGAGGTCCTCTCGGCGGAGTCCTGGACGGGGATCTCCTCGACCTGCTGCTCGACCTGGACCTCCAGGTTGAACAGGTAGCCGACGGACTCCTCCTTGATGCCGTCCATCATCGCGGTGAACATGTCGAAGCCCTCGCGCTGGTACTCCACGAGCGGGTCCTTCTGCGCCATCGCGCGCAGGCCGATGCCCTCCTGGAGGTAGTCCATCTCGTAGAGGTGCTCACGCCACTTGCGGTCCAGGACGGACAGCACCACGCGCCGCTCCAGCTCGCGCATGATGTCCGAGCCGAGCTGCTTCTCGCGCTCGTCGTACTGCTCGTGGATGTCGTCCTTGATCGTCTCGCCGATGAACTCGGCGGTGATACCGGCCCGGTCGCCCGCGGCGTCCTCGAGCTCCTCGACGGTCACCTTCACCGGGTAGAGCTGCTTGAAGGCGCCCCACAGCCGGTCCAGGTCCCACTCCTCCGCGAAGCCCTCGACGGTCTCGGCCTGGATGTAGGCGTCGATCGTGTCGTCCATGAAGTGGCGGATCTGCTCGTGCAGGTCCTCGCCCTCCAGGACGCGGCGGCGCTCGGCGTAGATGACCTTGCGCTGGCGGTTGAGCACGTCGTCGTACTTCAGGACGTTCTTCCGCGTCTCGAAGTTCTGCTGCTCGACCTGGGACTGGGCGGACGCGATGGCGCGCGTCACCATCTTGTTCTCGATCGGGACGTCGTCCGGAACGTTGGCCATGGCCATGACGCGCTCGACCATCTGCGCCTTGAACAGGCGCATCAGGTCGTCACCGAGGGAGAGGTAGAAGCGGGACTCGCCCGGGTCTCCCTGACGGCCGGAACGACCGCGCAGCTGGTTGTCGATGCGCCGTGACTCGTGCCGCTCGGTGCCGAGGACGTACAGCCCGCCGAGGGACTTGACCTCCTCGAACTCCTCCTTGACCTCGAGCTCGGCCTTCTCCAGCGCGGACGGGAGCGCCGCGGCCCACTCCTCGACGTGCTCCACCGGGTCCAGGCCCTGCCCGCGCAGCTCCGCCTCGGCGAGGTCGTCGGGGTTGCCGCCGAGCTTGATGTCCGTACCGCGGCCGGCCATGTTCGTGGCGACCGTCACGGCGCCCTTGCGGCCGGCCTGGGCCACGATCACGGCCTCGCGCTCGTGGTGCTTGGCGTTGAGGACCTCGTGCTGGATCCCGCGCTTGAGCAGCTGCTGCGAGAGGTACTCCGACTTCTCGACGGAAGTGGTGCCGACGAGGATCGGCTGTCCCTTGCGGTGCTTCTCCTCGATGTCGTCCACCACGGCGGCGAACTTGGCCACCTCGGTGCGGTAGATCAGGTCCGACTGGTCCTTGCGGACCATGGGCCGGTTCGTCGGGATCGGCACGACGCCCAGCTTGTAGATCTGGTGGAACTCGGCGGCCTCGGTCATGGCCGTACCGGTCATGCCGGAGAGCTTGTTGTAGAGGAGGAAGAAGTTCTGCAGGGTGATCGTGGCGAGCGTCTGGTTCTCGTCCTTGATGTCCACCCCTTCCTTCGCCTCGATCGCCTGGTGCATGCCCTCGTTGTAGCGGCGCCCGGCGAGGATACGGCCGGTGTGCTCGTCGACGATCATGACTTCGCCGTCGATGACGACGTAGTCCTTGTCCTTCTTGAACAGTTCCTTGGCCTTGATGGCGTTGTTCAGGTAGCCGACCAGCGGGGTGTTCACCGACTCGTAGAGGTTGTCGATGCCCAGCCAGTCCTCGACCTTCGAGACGCCGGACTCGTGGATGCCGACGGTCCGCTTCTTCTCGTCGACCTCGTAGTCGCCGGTCTCCTCGATGCCCTTCAGCGGGTTGCCCGGCTCGCCTCGGTTCAGGCGCTTCACCAGCTTGGCGAAGTCGCCGTACCACTTGGTGGCCTGGTCGGCCGGGCCGGAGATGATCAGCGGCGTACGGGCCTCGTCTACGAGGATGGAGTCGACCTCGTCGACGATCGCGAAGTTGTGTCCGCGCTGGACGAGCTCGTCCTTGGACCAGGCCATGTTGTCGCGGAGGTAGTCGAAGCCGAACTCGTTGTTCGTGCCGTACGTGATGTCGCACCCGTACTGCTCGCGGCGCTGCGCGGGCGTCATGTTGGCGAGGATGCAACCGACGCTCAGACCGAGGAACCGGTGCACGCGGCCCATCATCTCGGAGTCGCGCTCGGCCAGGTAGTCGTTGACCGTGATCAGGTGCACGCCCTTGCCGGACAGCGCGTTCAGATACGCCGGGAGCGTACCGACGAGGGTCTTGCCCTCACCGGTCTTCATCTCCGCGACATAACCCAGGTGGAGCGCGGCGCCGCCCATCAGCTGGACGTCGTAGTGACGCTGGCCGAGAACGCGCTTGGCGGCCTCACGGACCGTGGCGAACGCCTCGGGCAGCAGGTCGTCCAGGCTCTCGCCGTCGGCGAAGCGCTCCTTGTACTCGTCGGTGAGGGCCCGCAACTCGGCGTCGGAGAGGTTGACGAAGTCTTCCTCGATGGAGTTGACCTGGTCCGCGATGCGGTGCAGTTTGCGCAGGATCTTGCCTTCGCCTGCACGCATGAGCTTGTTGAAGACGGACACTGAGGTTGGTCTCCTTGCCGGTCGGGCCTGGCACTGGGTCGTATGGACACTGGCGCGGGCACGGCAGGTGGTCCCCACCGCATCGGCCATCGTAAGCGAGGACGGTGCCACGCCGGGAGAGCCGCAGTGCCCCGGGGACGGCTGCCGTGTGTCTGAAGAACGTGCGGGAGAGCCGGAAAGTGCCGCTGATCTCGAAAAGTGTTCGCACGGCCGACGGAGAGTGACCAGAATTCGGCCATGGAGCCCATCACCCTCACCACCGACCGGCTGCGGCTGAGCCCCTTCACCCCGGGAGACGCCGAAGAGGTCCGCGCCGCATGTCAGGACCCCGACATCCAGCGCTGGATCCCGGTCCCCGCGCCGTACGAACTGCGGCACGCCGAGGAGTTCATCCAGGTCACCGTGCCCGCGGGCTGGCGGGACGACAACGAGTACACCCTCTCCGTGCGTCCGCGCGAGGGCGGCGCCCTGATCGCCTCCACGAGCCTGCACCACCCCCGCTCGGGCTCCTGGGAGATCGGCTTCTGGACGGCCAAGGAACACCGTGGCCGCGGCTACGCGACCGAAGTGACGCTCGCCATGGCCCGCTGGGCCTTCACACGACTGGACTGCACCCGGCTGGAGTGGCGCGCCGAGGTGGGCAACACGGGCTCGCGCGCCGTCGCCGAGAAGGCCGGGTTCACCGTCGAGGGCGTCCAGCGCGCGGGTTTCCACGGCCGGGGCATCCTGCGGGACT
The DNA here is from genome assembly GCF_030056615.1 of Streptomyces sp. HNM0645. Lineage (NCBI taxonomy): Bacteria > Bacillati > Actinomycetota > Actinomycetes > Kitasatosporales > Streptomycetaceae > Streptomyces > Streptomyces sp. HNM0645. The sequence continues at coordinate 17,628 of NZ_JASHLT010000066.1, forward strand.
GCTGGATCGCCTCGCTGCTCCCCTCGGACCTCGGGCTGCCGTGCCCGCTCCCCTATCTGCCGGCGAGGGCGTGAGGTGCCGCACCGGCGTCCGCCTGCCGAGGTGCGCGGGGCGCCGCCCCGGCCCCGGCTCCGCGGAAGCCCGATGGGGATCCCGCGGCGCGCGGCGACTGTCGGTGGCGCCCTCTAAGGTGCGGGAGCATGAACACCGCGCCGCCCGCAGTTGCCGAGCTGTCCGCCGACGAGGCCCGCCGTATCGCACTGCGGGCCCAGGGGTTCCTGGGCGCCCCCGACCGCAGGGGCGGTGTGCGGGGAGTCCTGCGCCACCTCGGCGCCGTGCAGCTCGACACCATCTCCGTGCTGGCGCGCTCGCACGAACTGATTCCGTACGCCCGGCTTGGCGCCGTCGGCCGCAAGGCCGTCGAGCGTGCCTACTGGACCGACGGCCATGCCTTCGAGTACTGGTCCCACGCGGCCTGCATACTGCCCGTCGAGGAGTGGCCCCACTTCGCGTTCCGCCGCCGTGCCTACCGTGCCCGTCCGCAGTGGTACCACGACCTGCCGGACGGCGCGTACGAGCGGGTGGTCGGCCAGCTGCGCGACGAGGGCCCGCTGACCGCCACCGAACTGGGCGGGGCGAAGAACGGCGGTCCGTGGTGGGACTGGTCGGAGGCCAAGGTCGCCGTCGAGCGGGCGCTGATGTACGGAGAGGTGGTGTGCACGGAGCGGCGCGGCTGGAAGCGGGTGTACGACCTCGCCGAGCGGGCCGTCCCCGATGCCGTACTCCACGACGATCTGGACGACCGGGAGTGCCTGCGCCGGCTGGTGCTGCTGGCGGGCCGGTCGCTGGGGGTGGGCACCCGCGCGGACATCGCGGACTACCACCGGCTGAAGGGCGAGCAGTTCGACGCGGTGGTCGAGGACTCCGGGCTCGTACCGGTCCGCGTCGAGGGCTGGGACAAGCCGGCGTGGGCCGATCCGGAGGCACTCGCGACGGAACCCCGAGGCCGCCACCGCACGACGCTGCTGTCGCCGTTCGACTCACTGATCTGGGAGCGGGCGCGCACCGAGCGGATCTTCGGCTTCACCCATCGCCTGGAGGCGTACGTCCCGAAGCAGAAGCGGGTGCACGGGTACTTCGCGATGCCGCTGCTGTCCGGCGGGCGGCTGCTGGGGCGGGTCGACCCCGCGCGTGAGGGGACGACCCTGGTCGCCAGGCAGGTCTCGCTGGAGACGCCGAAAGCGGTCCGGCCGATGGCTCAGGCGCTGCTGGAGGCGGCTCAGTGGGTCGGCTGCGACGCGGTCCGGGTGGAGCGGGTCGACCGCCCGGAGCTGGCGGCGCCCCTGTCCGCCGCCCTCGGCTGAGCCGGCACTGCCGGCGGATCGCCCTAGCGGATCTCGAGGATCTTCTCGCGCATGGCGTACACCACCGCTTCCATCCTGGAGTGGAGCTGGAGCTTCTCCAGGATGTTGCGGACGTGGTTCTTCACCGTGTTCTCGGAGATGAACAACTCCTTGGCGATGTCGCGGTTGTTCATGCCCGTCGCCACCAGCTTGAGGACCTCCAGCTCCCGGTCGGTCAGCCGGGGGGCGGGCACCAGGCGGCGCTCGTCCGTGCGCTGGATCATCGACTTGAACTCGGTGAGCAGCTTGGACGCCATCGACGGGCTGATCTGCGACTGCCCGTCGGCCACCGCGCGGATCGCCGTGGCCACCTCGTCGGTGGAGATCTCCTTGAGGAGGTAGCCGGTGGCACCGGCCTTGATCGCCTCGTAGAGGTCGGCCTCCTCGTCGCTGATCGTCAGCATGATGATCTTCGCACTGGGGGCGACCTCCTTGATGGAGGTGCAGGCCTCGATGCCACCACGCTTCGGCATCCGCACGTCCATGAGGACGATGTCGGGCAGCAGATCGGCGGCCTTGTCGACGGCCTCCGCGCCGTCCCCGGCCTCCCCGACGACCTGGATGTCCTCCTCCTGGGCGAGGACGATCTCCAGCCCGCGGCGGAAAAGGGCGTGGTCGTCCACGACGAGCACCCGGATCGGCTCCTTGCGGGACACGTCCTGTGTGCCGTCCGCGCCGCCCATGGCACCGGCGTCCCCCGCCCGGTGCATCGGGCCGAAGCTGTCCGCCATCGTTCCTCCCCCTGAGGCCGTGGCCTGCGTTGGTCTGTGTTCCGCCAACCGCAGTCCACAGCGCACCGGTTGGCTCGGGTCGCCATGATTCCATGCCCGTGCGCCGGTGTGGCGATCTCGCGGTGGCACAAGGGTGCCCCTGGGGGCGCACGGGGCGCTCCCAGGGGCACCGTCGCATGACGGGATCAGCCGCCGAGCGCACCACCGGCGCCGCTCGACTCGCTTCCGGCGAGCGGGTCGGTCCTCAGGTGGATGACGCCGTAGTCGTAGGCGTGCCGCCGGTAGACGACACTGGGCTCCTTGGTCTCGGAGTCGACGAAGAGATAGAAGTCGTGCCCGACCAACTCCATTTCGTAGAGCGCCTGGTCGAGCGTCATCGGAGCAGCGACGTGGTTCTTCTCCCGGACCACCAGGGGTCCTTCGCCCTGCACCTCGAGCGAGCCCATCCGGGTGGTGGGAATGGGTTCCGGCGATTCCGCGGTCACGGGTTCGCCGCTCCCGTTCAACTGGGCCACGCCCGGAACGACATCGGCGACCTCCGCCGCCGACAGCCGGCCGTTGCCCCTGCGTGTGTGGCGCTTGTCGTGCTGCTTGCGCAGCCGAGCCTCCAGCTTCGCCGTGGCCAGGTCGAGCGCTGCGTACGGGTCGCCTGCCGCTGCTTCCGCCCGGATCACCGGGCCGCGTGAAAGAAGTGTGATCTCCACGCGGTCGGAACGGTCGGCCTGCCGCGGGTTGTGCTCCTTGGACACCTCGACGTCGAGGCTGATCACCTTGCCGTCGAGCTTCTGGATCTTGTCCAGCTTCAGCTTCTCGGCCACGTGCTTGCGGAACCGCTCGGGCACCTCGGTCTTGCGGCCCTTGACGACGATGTCCACGCAGAACTCCGTTCCCGGATCACTCCGCTGTTCAATTGCGGAGCATCTCCCTTTTGCACCAGGCTCCGGTGAGCACCAGAGCCTCGGACTTGGCGACTTTCACCTCCTCCTCCCCCATGGGCAAGATCGCCACCCCACCGATGTCAAAGATCTGGGTTACTTCAGGAACACCTGACCGCAACTCGGCCATGTATTCGATGAAGGAGAGCGTTCACCGTGCCTCACCACCGAACATAGCTCGCCGGGCCCCCTGTCGGCACCCGCTACCAGCGCGTACGTCCATTCGTGGCCGTTCCTGCTCTCACTACCTGCAACGTTGCAACGCCCATGTCAGTTCCGGCTCGTTTCGAACGACAGTGGTGGAGTGGCGATGACGGCGGCACTCATTCGGGTGTACTCGGAAAGGTGTCCGTAGGACGCGGCACGCAGTGCCCTCGCAGCTTCGGCCAGCGAGGCTCCGGTGGTCATCACATCGTCCACCAGTACGGCTCTGCGGGCCTCGAGAACCGGCCCGGCCCACGGGGCCGCCTCCAGCGCCCCGGTGATGTTCTCGAGCCGCTCCGGGGCCGTGAGACCCGACTGGTCTGACACCCGCCGGCTCTGGCGCAGCGCCGGGAGGGCCCGGGCGTACGTCCCCGCGCGCCGCAGTGCCACTGCCGCAGCGACGGCGATCCGCCGTGCCGGGTCGTGCCCACGTGCCCGTACCGTCCGGCGCGCCGAAGGCACCGGTACCAGCAGCAGCGGCCCCGGTGCACCGCCGCCGTGCGGCGACGCGGCGCGGACGGCCCTCGCGAGCGCGGCACCGAGCGGACCGGCCAGACCCAGCGCGCCCCGCTCCTTGTGGGCCAGCAGCACGGACCGCACCGCGCCCTCGTACCGTGCTGCGGCGAACACCACCGGCAGCCCTGCGGGCTCCGGGCACGGCCGCGCCCGCGCCGGCGGCCCCGCCAGCCGCTCCGCACACTCCTCGCACAGCGACGTGCGGGCATGGCCGCAGCCCGCGCACAGCGCGGGCAGCACCAGCCCCGAGACCTCGCGCCACCACCACCTCATGGCCTCCACTGTGCCCGGCCGCGGACAAGCGCGGGCCAGGGCTGTGGACAACCCGGGCGGCCTGTGGAGATCCTCCGCGAGGAGTGGGAGGCGGTCGGCTCGCCGAGGGACGGGCCGAGCCGGGAGTCCGGTCCCGCCCAACCACGACGAACCCGGGGAGCGTCCCGATTGGGACCGGCGGACCCAGGTTCCGTTCGGTCCGGACCACCGGCCGATGGCCGCGGCCCGTCCGGACAGCGTGACGAAGCCCGCGCCCGGTCGCCGCAGGACACCGACGAGCTCAGGCGTTCAGCCCGGGTAGACCGGCCACGTCCCCTTCTCGACCATCGTCTGCCAGTTGGCGTTCGGCATCAGCCGCACCAGCCCGTCGTCCGAGACCGCCACCAGGAGTTGCTCCTCGTCCTCCGTGGCCGCCACCGCCGACACCTTGTTGAGGCCCGGAAGACCGCCTGCCGGTGTGAGGGAGCCGTCCGTCTCGATGTAGCGCACCTGCTGCACACCGCCGGTCTCCTTGCCGACCACCACGAGACGGCTCGGCCCGGCCCAGGACAGGGCGGTCACCGACTCCAGGCGCGGTGCCGCCGCCCGCAGCTCCACCACGGACACCGAGGTCGCCCCCGCTGCGTCCGTGCTCCGCTCGATCCGGCCGATCTGCAGGGTGCTCTTCCCGTCCTTGGACAGCAGCAGCGCCATGCGCACACCATCGGCCGACACCCGCAGCGACTCGATACGCGCGCCGTCGAGTCCGTCGACCGCGACCACCTGCGCAGGCCCCTTGCCGCCCGCGAAGCGCAGCAGCCGCGGGTCGGCCGGGTTCCGATCGGCGACCCACAGGTCGTTGCGGTCCCAGCTGGGCGCCGAGAGCCGGTCCGCGGCCCGGGGAGCGGCGCTCTGGGCCAACGGAGCGGCCAGGGGCTCGTCCGAGACGATCGACGCCGCGTACAGGGACTTGCCGTCCTGCGAGACCGCCGCCGCCCGGTGCAGACTGCGTGCCACGGCTACCGTGCCGATCTCCAGCTGCCCGTCGCCGAACGGCCCTCGGACCAGCGTCTTGTCTATGTTCTTCGGCTTCGTCCCCACCACGGCCATCCGATGGTCGCTGTCGACGAAGTACACGTGGGGGCTGGGCGAGAGCCTCTCCAGCGAGTACGCGTCCGCCTGGTCGGCGGTCAGCACGCAGAGCGGGGAGCCGTCGGTCCGCTGGAGCTGCACCTGCTCGACGCGGGGTGCCGCCAGTTCCCGCAAGGTGAGCAGCATCTGCGTCGCAATCCGCTTGCACACCGCTCCGCCGACGTTCGACGCCTTGTCGTTGAGCGGCACCTTCAGCTCGCCCTGGTCGTCGGGGGTCAGGGACGTGACGCCCTTCTTCAGGCCCGCACCCTTGGGGAACGGGGAGTCCACGACCGGCGTCAGCCAGTTCGCGGGGCCCTCGAAGAGCGCCGAGATCGTCTGGGTCACCGGATCCATCCGGGTCACCGGATCCTGCCGCTGACGGATGTACACCGGGTCCGCGACCACCGTGTTCTGCCCCGACACCCAGTAGTACTTGTTCACCGACAGGTGGTTGCGCAGGAAGTCGCTCTCCCCGAGCACGAGGCCCTGGGGAGCGGCGTCGATGCGCCACTCCTTGCCCTTGCCGTCCGGGGTGTTCTGCCGCACCAGCCGCAGCGCGCCGCCGTACTGCGTGGGCACGACCGACTTGTACTCGTGGCGGTCGACCGTCGCGATCAGTTCGCCCGACAGCGCGTAGGTCAGCTCTTCGCCCTCCTCACGACCGGGTGGGGCCGACGACTCGGGGGCCTCGGTCAGCACGGTCGTGAGCGACTCGGGCCGCCACTTCTTGGTCCACCTCTTGGTGAGGTACTTCCGGGCGGTCGCGTAGCTCGGATCGTCACTGGTCATGGCCTCCAGGAAGCCGTCGACGATCTCCTGGGGCCTGGCGCCGTCGCGGGGCGGGACGGCGTACACCCGTACCTGTGAGTCCGGCCCCTGGGTGGCCCTCACCTGCTCCACGTCGCCGCTGTCCGGCATCGATGCGCAGCCGGCCAGCACGAATCCGGCGCATACGAGCAGCGCCGTGCCCCGTGTGACGCGTCCGCGGCCGTACCGACGCCCCTCAGCGCCCACGAGTGGTGTCCTCCCGCTCGGAAACCTGTCCCGGGACTGCTTCCGCCGTCCCTCCGTCACCCGTCCGCTCCGGCACCGGGCGGGCCACCACCCGGGCGCCGCTGCCGGGCAGCGCCGCCGGGTCCACCGCCGCCGACGGCGGCGGCGTGTGCGGCGGCACCGCGGACCGGCCGGGTATCGCCAGGCCCGGACGGTGCGCACCGGGCTGCGACGGCACCGTCGACAGCCGCAGCGCCCGGTCGTTCGCCGCGTCGGCGGCGGCACGCTCACGGGCACGCCGGGAGTCCTCGGGCTCCAGCGGTATCGGCGACCCCCGCAGCGGCTCGTCCGCCGTACGCGGCAGGGTAAGCCGGAACTGCGAGCCGCCTCCGGGCTCGCCCCACGCCTGCAGCCAGCCGCCGTGCAGCCGTGCGTCCTCCACGGCGATGGACAGGCCCAGGCCGGTGCCGCCCGTCGTGCGCGCCCGTGCCGGATCGGCCCGCCAGAAGCGGTTGAAGACCCGGGTCGCCTCGCCGGGCTTGAGTCCCACCCCGTAGTCCCGTACGGCCACGGCGACCGCTCCGCCGGCGGACGCCATCCGCACGACCACGTCGCGGCCCTCGCCGTGCTCGACGGCGTTGACGACGAGGTTGCGCAGCACACGCTCGATGCGCCGGGCGTCGGCCTCCGCCACCACCGGCTGCTCGTCCCCGACGACCCGGATCCGGCTGCCCTTGCGCTCCGCCAGCGGCTCGGCGCCGCCGATCACCCTTTGGACCACCTCGCGCAGGTCTATCGCCTCGGCTTCGAGGGCCGCCGCACCCGCGTCGAACCTGCTGATCTCCAGCAGGTCCGCCAGCAGCGACTCGAACCGGTCCAGCTGGTCGGCCAGCAGCTCCGCGGAGCGCGCCGTCGCCGGATCGAAGTCGCTCCGTGCCTCGTGGATGAGGTCCGCGGCCATCCGCACCGTCGTCAGCGGCGTGCGCAGCTCGTGCGACACGTCCGAGACGAAGCGGCGCTGCATCCGCGACAGCTCCTCCAGCTGCTGGATCTTGTGCTGCAGGTTCTGCGCCATCCTGTTGAAGGCCTCGCCGAGCCGGGCGATGTCGTCCTCGCCGGTGACCTTCATACGCTCCTGGAGCCGTCCGGCGGACAGACGCTCGGCGATGCCCGCGGCCATCCGGACGGGCGTGACGACCTGCCGCACCACCAGCCACGCGATCGCCCCGAGCAGGACCACCACGAACAGACCCGCCGTCGCCAGCGTGCCCTTGACCAGGCTCAGCGACTCCTCCTCCTGCGTGAGCGGGAAGAGGTAGTAGAGCTCGTACGAGTAGCCCGCGACGTCGTTGAGCCGCTTGCCGACGACCAGACCGGCCTCGGGCTCCTTCGGAACCGAGTACTTGATCTTGACGTAGGTCTGGAACGTGCCCGTCCCCTGCGCGACCGAGCTGCGCAGCGCCTGGGGAACGCTGGTCACGTCCACGTCCCCGGACGCCCTCGGCGCCCGGCTCGTCCCGGCGTCGTCGGAGTCCGGACTCAGCGCCACCACGTGGTACGCGCCCTGACCGCCACTGGCCAGCTGCTTCACCAGCTCGGACCGCCAGTTCACGGAGCTGCGGCTGGGCCTGCCGTCAGTCGCGTCACCGTCCTGGCCGTCGAGCCCCGAGGCCCCGCTCGCCTTCTCCTGCGCGGCCGCGAAACCACCCGTGGCCTGGCTCAGGGCGGCCTGTTCCTTGGCGTCCAGGAGTCCGTTGCGGACCTGGCCGATGACGACGAGGCCGAGCAGCAGCACGACGCCCAGCGACATCAGCAGGGTGCCGGCGACCACGCGGAGTTGGATGTTGCGTCGCCACAGCCGAACGGCCGGCAGCAGCGGGCGCCTGAACCAGCGCACGACGAGCCGGAGCACCGGCCCGCCCGGAGCACCGTCCGGCAGCAGCCGCCCACCGGGGAGGAGACGGCCGAAACGTGATGACCCGCGCCCGGGCCCGGCAGCCCGCCCCGTACGGACTCCCGGCCCCCCGGGCTTCGGAGCAGCGCTGCCCACGGCCATGTCAGCTCGGTCCGGCCTTGTAACCGACGCCGCGGACGGTCACGACGATCTCCGGCCGCTCCGGGTCCTTCTCGACCTTGGAGCGCAGCCGCTGCACATGCACGTTCACCAGACGGGTGTCCGCCGCGTGCCGGTAACCCCACACCTGCTCGAGCAGCACCTCGCGCGTGAACACCTGCCACGGCTTGCGGGCGAGCGCCACGAGCAGATCGAACTCGAGCGGGGTGAGAGCGATCGACTGACCGTCGCGCTTCACGGAGTGCCCGGCCACGTCGATGACCAGGTCGCCGATCGCGAGCTGCTCCGGCGCGGGCTCCTCGGACCTCCGCAGCCTGGCCCGGATACGGGCCACCAGCTCCTTCGGCTTGAACGGCTTGACGATGTAGTCGTCGGCACCGGACTCCAGCCCGACCACCACGTCGACGGTGTCGCTCTTGGCCGTGAGCATGACGATCGGCACACCCGACTCCGCCCGGATGAGCCGGCACACCTCGATGCCGTCCCGGCCGGGCAACATGAGATCGAGCAGCACGAGGTCCGGCTTGGTCTCCCGGAAAGCGGCGAGTGCCTTGTCGCCGTCCGCTACGAACGACGGCTCGAACCCTTCACCACGCAGCACGATGCCGAGCATCTCGGCCAGTGCGGTGTCGTCGTCGACGACAAGGACGCGTCCCTTCATAATCGACATCATCCCATTAGCTAATCGTTACCTGGCGTGACCTGGAACACAGCTCGGCGATCCCGGCCCCGGTGACCGGGGAGACGACCCCTTCCTCCGTGACGATCGCGGTCACGAGTTCCGGCGGCGTCACATCGAACGCGGGGTTGTACGCCTGGGTCCCCACCGGCGCGACCAGCGCCCCGGGGGCACCGGAGGCAGCCTCCGATGAGCCCGGCACGGGGAGAGTTGTGACACCGGTCACCATCTCCGGCACAGGCAGCTCCGTCACCTCCTGCCCGGGCCGCTGCTCCACCTCTATCGACGCGCCGTCGGGCGTCGATAGATCCACGGTCGTGGTCGGCGCCACCACGATGAACGGCACATGGTGGTACCGGGCGAGGACGGCGAGCGGATAGCTGCCCACCTTGTTGGCCACGGAGCCGTCCACCGCGATCCGGTCGGCACCGACCAGCACGGCGTCGACCTCTCCCGCCGCGAACAGCGATCCGGCCGCATTGTCCGTGAGCAGGGTGTACGCCATCCCGTTCCGGGCCGCCTCGTACGCGGTCAGTCGCGCGCCCTGGAGCAGCGGCCGGGTCTCGTCCACCCACAGTCTGCGCAGCCGGCCCGCCCTGTGCGCCGCCAGCGCCACCGCGAACGCCGTGCCCTCACCGCCGGAGACCAGCCTCCCGGTGTTGCAGTGCGTGAGGACCCGGTGGCTGCCGCCGGGCAGCAGCTCGTCCAGCAGCGCGAGCCCGTGCCGCGCCATCCGTTCGCTCGCCTCGGCGTCCTCGCGGTGCAGCTGCCGCGCCTCGGCCAGCACGGCGGCGGCCGCCTGCTCCGCGTCCGCGCCCCTGCCGGCCGCCGTCTCGTACGCACCTGCTGCCCGCCGCACCCCGTAGCCGAGGTTCACGGCGGTGGGCCGCGCCGCCTCCAACAGCGACGCCGCTTCCGCCACGTCGTAGCCCCGTGCCGCGGCCAACGCGACCCCGTATGCCCCGGCGATCCCCAGCAGCGGCGCACCGCGCACGGCCAACGTCCGGATCGCCTCCACGAGGGCCGGAACATCGGTGCACACCAGCTCCGCCTCTTCGGCCGGCAATCTGCGCTGGTCCAGCAGAACCAGCACCGGGCCTTCCGGGAGCTCGTCCCAACGCAGCGAGTCGAGCCCGGGGGGCTGTTCGCCGTCGAGGGTTTGTACGTACTGATCAGCCATCCGCCCAGTCTGCCCGCTGACGCACGCACAATGAAGGAGAGAACGAGATCCACGGCCCGGCCCGCCCGCGGCCGGTGCGTGGCACGATGGCTGCCAGCCTCCCGCCCTGACGTGCGGACAGGCGCCGTGACCCAGCCGGCTCGCCGAGCCGGCACCGCGACACATCCACGAGGTGGACGACCGTGAACGACACTCCGGGCTGGGCCTCGCCCGGATCCTCCCCGTCCGACGACCGGAATGCCGGAGCGCCCGGCCCCGCCGACGCTCCCGACACCTCCTCGAAGTGGTCCAAGGAGCAGCCGCCCGGGGGCCGGTGGGCCCCGCCGACCGGACCCGGCGGCGGACCCGTGCCCCCGCAGACCGGCGGACCGGGCTGGGGTGGCGGACCGCAGCGAGGCGGGTGGGGGCAGCCGCCGGCCGCGAAGCCCGGAGTGATCCCGCTGCGCCCGCTCGGAGTCGGCGAGATCCTCGACGGCGCGGTGTCCACCCTGCGCGTCCACTGGCGCACGGTCCTGGGCATCACGATCACGGTCTCCGTCATCACCCAGATCTGCGACATCCTCGTCCAGCGCTATCTCGTCCCACAGCCGCCCAGGGTGGATCCGAACGCCACTCCTGAGGAAACCCTGAGCCAGCTGGGGGACCAGCTCAACGCGACGCTCGTGGGCACGGCACCGGTCATGGCGATCACTCTGATCGCCACGCTCTTCACCACCGCCCTGCTGACCGTGGTCATCAGCCGCTCGGTACTGGGCCGCGACGTCACGCTGTCCGACGCATGGCGCGAGGCGCGACCGCGACTGCCCCAACTCCTCGGCCTCACCCTGCTGCTGCCGCTGATCGCCACCACGGTGCTCGCCAGCGGACTGCTGCCGGGCCTGCTCCTCGGCTCCGAGGGCGGCGCCGCCCTCGCCGCACTCGGCGGGATCGCCGGCGCGGTCGTCACCGTCTGGCTGATGGTCCGGTTCGCACTCGCCTCGCCCGCCCTCATGCTGGAACGGCAGGGCGTCGTCCAGTCGATGCGGCGCTCGGCGAAGCTGGTGCGCGGAGCATGGTGGCGGGTCTTCGGCATCCTGCTGCTCACGATGCTGCTGATCTTCCTGGTCTCCCTGATCATCACCATCCCGTTCGGCGTGATCGCCTACATCGTCGACGGCGATGGCCTCAGCGGACTGGTCTCGGGCCGTACACCGGAGTTCGGCTGGCCCTTCCTGATCATCACCGGCATCGGCGCGGTGGTCGCCTCGTCCATCACCTATCCGATCTCGGCGGGTGTCACCGTGCTCCTCTACGTCGACCAGCGCATCCGCCGCGAGGCTCTCGACCTCGAACTGGCCAGGGCGGCGGGCGTCAACGACCACGGCGCGGCACCGGGCGACGACACCTCCAGGAGCTGATGCCGTGTCCGTCACGGGGGGAGCGACCAGGGCGTGGCTGCGGGTCCACGCCGACGACGACGTGCCCGTGGACCTCCCTCGTGTCCCCGCGAGGGAGGCGGCCGAACGCGAGCTGTCCAAGCCGATGTACCACGAGAACGATCCCAACCTGGTCGAGCGCGCCCTCAACCGCTTCTGGGAGTGGCTCACCGACGTGCTCGACACGGCGGCGGGAGCCTCACCCGGCGGTCCGCTCGGGCTCGCCGTGATCGCCCTGCTCGTCGCCGCGCTGGTCGCCGCACTGTGGTGGCGGATGGGGACCCCGCACCGCACGCTCACCACAGGGGACGCGCTCTTCGACGACCGCGCCCGCAGCGCCGCCGAGCACCGGGCGACCGCCGAGACGCACGCCGCCGCGGGACGCTGGAACCAGGCGGTCCAGGAACGGATGCGCGCCATCGTCCGCTCACTCGAGGAGCGCGCCCTGCTCGAGCCCCGCCCCGGCCGCACCGCCGACGAGGCCGCCGCGGAAGCGGGGCGCCCCCTGCCCGGCCACACCGACGCACTGCGCACGGCGGCCCGTACCTTCGACGACGTCACATACGGCGGACGCACCGCCGACCAGCACGCGTACACACGTCTGCGGGACCTCGACACCGAACTGGGGCGCACCAAGCCGGATCTGACAGCCACGGCCCCGGGGGCCGCCGGATGACCGGGGACACGACCGGCACCACCGCGGTGTCTCCGACCACCCACCAGGTCTGGATCCGAAGCCGGGGAATCCTGCTCGTGCTCGTGGTCCTCGTCGTGGCCGGCTTCGTCATCGCGGTCATCCGCTCCGGCGGCGGCCACGGCCGCCTCGACCCGCGCTCCACCGACCCCTCCGGCAGCCGCGCCGTCGCCGAACTGCTCAAGGACCGAGGCGTCACCACTCGCGTGGTCACCACCCTGAGCGAAGCCACCACCGCGACGGGCCCCGACACCACTCTGCTGGTCGCCGGGCCCGACCTGCTGAGCGGCAGGCAACGGGACGCCCTGCACAAGGCGATGGCCTCCTCCGGCGGCCGCTCCGTCCTCGTCGCCCCCGGCCCTGACTCCGTCGGCACCCTCGCCCCCGGAACCTCGGCCGACACACCCGCCCCGGTCTCCGCGCGTGAGCCGCAGTGCACCTTCCCGCCAGCCCGGCGAGCCGGGAGCGCCGATCTGGGCGGCGAGCGCTACACCACCGACAACACCCTCGGCAGCGACTCCTGCTATCTCGTCGACGGACTCCCCACGCTGCTCCGGACCGACGCTCCCGGAGCCGGCGACACCGTCCTCCTCGGCTCCCCCGACATCCTCTACAACGAACGCCTCGACAAGGAGGGCAACGCGTCGCTCGCCCTCCAACTGCTCGGTTCCCGCCCTCATCTGGTCTGGTACCTCCCTTCCCTCTCCGACGGATCGGTCGCCGGGGACGACGGCACCCGCGACGGGCGCGGGGAGGGCGATACCGGCATCGGCCGGCTCATCCCTTCCGGATGGCTCTGGGCCACCCTTCAGCTCGCCGTCGCCGCCGTGCTCGCCGCCGTATGGCGCGCCCGCCGGCTCGGGCCGCTCGTCAGCGAACGGCTACCCGTGGCCGTGCGTGCCTCCGAGTCCACCGAGGGCCGGGCACGCCTCTACCGCAAGGCGAACGCCCGCGACCGCGCCGCCTCCGCCCTCCGCCAGGCCACACGGACCCGGCTCGCCCCCCTCCTGGGCGTCACCCTCGCGGACGTCCATTCACCCGACCTCCTCCTCCCGGCCGTCTCGGCACATCTGCGCAACAGCGACCGCGACCTCCGGACTCTGCTCTTCGGACCGGCCCCTGCCGACGACGCCGCACTCATCCGCCTGGCTGACCAACTGGACGCCCTCGAACGAGAGGTAAGCACTTCATGAGCGCCCCGACCCCCGAGACCGCCGAGCACTCGGACGACGCACGCGCCTCGCTGGAGGCCCTGCGCACCGAGATCGCGAAGGCCGTGGTCGGTCAGGACTCCGCGGTCACCGGGCTGGTCGTGGCCCTGCTCTGTCGTGGCCATGTCCTCCTCGAAGGAGTCCCCGGCGTCGCCAAGACCCTCCTCGTGCGGGCGCTGGCCGCTTCGCTCGAACTGGACACCAAGCGGGTCCAGTTCACCCCGGACCTCATGCCCAGCGACGTCACCGGCTCTCTGGTCTATGACGCGCGGACCGCGGAGTTCTCCTTCCAGCCGGGCCCGGTCTTCACCAACCTCCTGCTGGCCGACGAGATCAACAGGACACCGCCGAAAACCCAGTCATCGCTTCTGGAAGCCATGGAGGAACGCCAGGTCACCGTCGACGGCACACCTCGCCCTCTCCCCGAGCCCTTCCTGGTGGCCGCGACTCAGAACCCGGTCGAGTACGAGGGCACATACCCCCTGCCCGAGGCACAGCTCGACCGCTTCCTGCTGAAGCTGACCGTGCCGCTGCCGTCTCGCGACGACGAGATCAACGTCGTCGCCAGGCACGCCGAAGGCTTCAACCCTCGGGACCTGCAGGCCGCCGGGCTCCGCCCCGTCGCCACACCCGCCGACCTGGAAGCCGCCCGGACGGCCGTCGCCAAGACCTCGGTCTCCGCCGAGATCGCGGGCTATGTCGTCGATATCTGCCGTGCCACCCGTGACTCCCCCTCACTCACCCTCGGGGTCTCTCCCCGAGGCGCCACCGCCCTGCTCTCCACTGCGCGGGCCTGGGCCTGGCTCACGGGACGCGACTACGTCATCCCCGACGACGTGAAGGCCCTCGCCCTGCCCACCCTCCGTCATCGCATCCAGCTCCGGCCTGAAGCCGAGATGGAAGGCGTCACGGCGGACTCGCTCATCACCGCCATCCTCGCCCACGTCCCCGTCCCCCGCTGAGGCGGTGCGCCATGGTCCTCACCGGACGAGCGGCTCTCCTCGCCGCTCTCGGCTCCATTCCCGTCGGGCTCCTCGCACCCAGCTGGACGGGGATCCTGGCCGTCAACGCACCACTCTCAGTAGCAATTCTGTGCGACTACGCCCTGGCCGCACCAGTCCGAACTCTCCAGTTCACCCGAACCGGTGATTCGTCCGTCCGACTCGGCAAGAGCGCGGAAGTACAGCTCACGATCACCAACGCCTCCTCCCGACGGCTGCGCGCCCGCCTGCGCGACGCCTGGCCACCAAGCAGTTGGCTCCCGGGAACCGAGCAGGCCGCCTCACGACACACGGTGACGGTGCCGGCCGGCGAGCGCCGCCGTCTCAGGACGGTCCTTCGCCCCACCCGCCGCGGTGACCGCCACGCCGAGCTCGTCACGGTCCGTTCCTACGGACCGCTCGGCCTCGCCGCCCGCCAGGGGAACCACCGGGTTCCCTGGACGGTCCGCGTCCTGCCGCCCTTCACGAGCCGCAAACACCTGCCGTCCCGGCTGGCCCGCCTCCGCGAACTCGACGGGAGGACCAGTGTGCTGACCCGTGGGGAGGGCACCGAGTTCGACAGCCTCCGCGAGTACGTGCCGGGGGACGACACCCGCTCCATCGACTGGCGCGCCACCGCTCGGCAGACCACTGTCGCCGTCCGCACCTGGCGGCCGGAGCGGGATCGTCACATCCTGATCGTGCTGGACACGGGCCGTACCGCGGCCGGAAGAGTGGGCGACGTCCCACGTCTTGACGCGGCCATGGACGCCGCTCTCCTCCTCACCGCACTCGCCACCCGTGCCGGTGACCGGGTGGACCTGCTGGCCTACGACCGCCGCGTCCGCGCCCAGGTACAGGGTCGAGCGGCCGGGGAGATCCTGCCGGCCATGGTCGACGCCATGGCGCCTCTGGAACCGGAGTTGGTGGAGACGGACGCTCGTGGCCTCAGCGCGGCGACGCTCAAGCACGCCCCCCGGCGCTCTCTCGTCGTGCTGCTGACCGGCCTGGACGCCGCCCCCATCGAAGAGGGCCTCCTGCCGGTGCTGCCGCAGCTCACGCAGCGCCACTCGGTGATGGTCGCCTCGGTTGCCGATCCGCACGTCGAGAAGATGTCCGGCGCCCGCGGCAGCCTGGACGCGGTGTACGAGGCCGCGGCCGGCACCCAGGCCCAGCTACAGCGCCGCCGCACGGCGGAACAACTCCAACGCCATGGCGTGACCGTGGTCGACGCCACTCCCGAGAACCTCGCGCCGGCTCTGGCCGATGCCTACCTGGCGCTCAAGGCAGCGGGACGTCTGTAGCGCCGCACCAGGCGACGTTCGCCCCGTCGCGGCGCCCGGCACGGCGACTCGCGGCGTTGGCGGATCAACCGAGTGGGCCCACCACGAGGTCGATCCGGCGCCTTGCGATCCTTCCCCTCGGCTTCCCCACGGCCCGGAGCGCCAGGGGAGACCCCATCCGCCGGAGGCGGCTCCTTGACGGGCAAACGACGATCAGACCGCCGAGTTGGATACACGCGCGAATCACCAGGTCGCGGAAGTCGCGCCAGCCCGAAGCCCTTGGGCGGTCCTTGTGCCCCGGTGCACTCGCGGACCGAGGTGCCACGACCAGCCGTGCCGCTTCCATCTGCCGCCACGTCCGCTCGACCGTGTACGGCACGTGGAACAGCCGGCCGATCAGCGTCCTCACCCGGAGCAGGGGCCACCGTTGATGAACCCAGCCGTGGGCCAGAGGGCCGCGCTCCATCGCCCGCTCCAGCCCGGCGACACCGACACCACCGAATCCAGTTCCGTAACAGTCGCTGTCCCGGTTCCTCGACCGAAGTCCGGGAACGGAGCGGAATGCCCCCCCAGAACGCGAGAAAGCCCCGGACCATCACGGCCCAGGGCTTTCCCAGAAGAATTGTTCGGCGGTGTCCTACTCTCCCACAGGGTCCCCCCTGCAGTACCATCGGCGCTGAAAGGCTTAGCTTCCGGGTTCGGAATGTAACCGGGCGTTTCCCTAACGCTATGACCACCGAAACACTATGAAGATGTCGAACCCGGCCGACCAC
>NZ_JASHLT010000067.1:0-32072 GCF_030056615.1 Streptomyces sp. HNM0645
CAGTGCCGCCAGAAGGGCGTCCAGGTTTGTCTTCACACACTGACCAACGGGCGCCCTTCGCCATGGTTGCGACCAGCGCACACATCGGACTCACTCATCTAGTCACGTCAGGAGTCAACTGCCGCTTCCAGCCGGGGAGCTGCACCACTCACCGTACAGACCCCTCATCGGCTGGAAACGGCCTTCATGGCCGTGGCACCTGATGTGCTCGACGGCACACGCCAGCACGTCGTTGCGGGCGGCCGGCAAGCGGTAGTGGTCGCCTCGGGGACCTCGGGACCCGAGCGCCCATCTCTCCGTCTACGCAGCAGGGTTGAGTTCGGCGTGGCCGAACAGCATGCCGTAGCCGGTGGGGAGATGAAGGAGGATTCGGGTGATCAGGTCGGGGCCGGCGTGGGCTGCGACGGCGGCGAAGACGGAGCCGGTGTCCCAGCGGGTGGTGGCCGGGGAGGCGCCGGAGCGGGCGGCGAGGTCCTTGACGAAGGCCCAGCCGGTCAGCGGCTGGGTGTCGGGGATCTGTGCGGTCATCACGCGTGCGGCCTCCGGGGGCAGGCAGGCGGCCAGGTCGACGCGTTCGTCGCCGGTGAGCTGACGCCCGAGCCCTGCGAGGACCAGGCGGACGGCTTCGTCGGCCCGCTCGCGGGTGGGGTAGGCGCCCTCGTAGCGGACCTTCTCCAGCATCTGCTCGTACGCCGTGCCGTACGGCTGTTGGTGCTCAAGTGGTAGGCGCGCGTCGGAGGTCACTGTGGTGTGTGCCTTTCAGGGAGCCATGGGAGTGCCGGGTGCGGCACGCCCGGTCGTGGTCAGGTGGGCTGGGGGCGGCCGAAGAGGAGGTCGTAGCCGGCGGGGAGTTGGAGCAGGATCTGCCCCATCAGGTCCTCTCCTGCCGTGTCGGCGACGGTGGACAGCACGGCGCTGACGTCCCAGGTCGCGGTCTGCTCGGTGGCGCCCTCGATCCAGGCGGCGGTCGCACGGACGAACCGCTCTGGGGACAGCGGCTCGGCGCTGGTCAGCGGGTTGAGCAGGATCAGCGCGAAGCCCTCCGGCAGGCGTGCCGCGAGCTGGGCGCGGACCTCGCCGACCAGGTGTGCGCCGAGCAGGGCGAGCACCACGCGGGCCGCACGATCGGCTTCCTCCGGAGTGTCGTACTCGCCGCGCTCCGTCACGCGGTCGAGGAACGTCTGGTGTCGCAGGGTCATCGGCCGCCCCTTCCTCTTCGGGCCTTCCACGGGGGTGCGGAGGGCGGGGGAGGGGGAGATCAGGTGCCCGTCCTCCGCACCGTCTCCGGGCTGGTGTCAGCCGGAGATCTCCTTGTGTCCGGTGCCGACGCCGACGGAGATCTTGCGGGGCTTGGCGCGCTCGGCGATCGGGATGCGCAGGGTGAGCACGCCCGCGTCGTAGTCGGCCTGGATGTGCTGGGTGTCGAGGGTGTCGGCGAGCACGATCTGGCGGGAGAAGACGCCCAGGGGCCGCTCGGACAGTTCCATCTGCACGTCGTCGGTCTTGGCCGGCGGCCGGCGCTCGGCCTTGACGGTGAGCATGTTCCGCTCGACGTCGATGTCGATCGCGTCCGCGGTGACGCCGGGGAGGTCGAAGGCCACCACGTACTCGTCGCCCTCGCGGTAGGCGTCCATCGGCATCGCCGACGGCCTCGCCCAGGTGCCCGGGCCCATCATCTGCTGTGCCAGCCGGTCCAGCTCACGGAAGGGGTCAGTACGCATCAACATCGTGAGAACACCTCCAGCAGGTTCAGGCGGTTGCTGCCAATGCGCTTCACTGACACCGTTGTAACATGTCATCCGATGGATGACAAACACGGTGTCGTCGATGCGATGACCAACCGAGGGAGGTGCCCATGACCGCAGCCGACCAGCCGCCCACGACCAGCACCGACGCCCACAACCCGGCGTCGTTCCTCGCCGCCGCGGCGGCCCTTGCCGCCATAGACGACGCCCTGCGCGATGCCCGGCACGAGACCCCCGACACCGCCGGCCCCGGTCCCGAGCAGGCACTGGCCTCCCTGATGCTGCTGCGGCAGGTGCGCGAGCAGCTCGCCGGATGGGAGACCGGCCTGATCGAAACCGCCCGCGCCGCGGGCGCCAGCTGGGCAGACCTCGCCGGCCCTCTCGGCGTCGCCAGCCGCCAGGCCGCCGAACGCCGGTACCTGCGCGGCCGCCCCGGCGCCGTCGGCACAACCGGCGAGCAGCGCGTGACGGCCACCCGCCAGGCCAGGGCCGCCGAACGCGCCGCCGCCACCTGGGCCCGCGCCAACGCCGCCGACCTGCGCCGCCTCGCCGGACAGATCACCTCGCTCGACCACCTCGCGCCCGAAGCACGCTCAGCCCAGGCCGCCCTGCATGCCGCCCTCGGCGCCACCGACGCTGCCGAGCTCATCGCCCCTCTGACCGGCATGCGCCCCTACCTCGATGCCCAACACACCGACCTCGCCGAATGCCTGGACGCACTCGCCGACCGGCTCACGGCGACAGCAGCTGACGATGCCTGACTCCCACCGTGCAGTCCGGCCTGGCCGAACCGCGCCGACGGCGGGCAACGATTCGTCCCGGCCCGAGTCCAAACCGTTCAATGACGTTCCCACAGAAAGGACCCCACATGGGTAGCAGTGTCGAGACGCTGGAATTCCAGGCCGAGACACGCCAGTTGCTCCGACTGGTGATTCACTCGATCTACTCGAACAAGGACATCTTCCTGCGCGAGCTGATTTCGAACGCCTCCGACGCACTGGACAAGCTACGACTGGAATCGCTGACCGACTCCAGCCTCGTCAAGCTCGACACCACAGACCTGCACATCTCGTTGGAGGTCGACAGGGACGCCCGCACACTGACCGTCCGCGACAACGGAATCGGCATGAGCCGGGACGATCTCGTGGAGCTGATCGGCACGATCGCCAAGTCCGGCACCGCCGGCCTGCTGGAGAAGATCAAGGAGTCCAAGGACGCCGCCACCGCCGAGAGCCTGATCGGGCAGTTCGGCGTCGGCTTCTACTCGGCGTTCATGGTTGCCGACAAGGTCACCCTGCGCACCCGGCGAGCCGGGACCGACTCCGGCACCCAGTGGGAGTCCGACGGCGAGGGCACCTACGACCTCCAGACCGTCGACGGCCTGCCCGTGGGCACCTCGGTCACCCTGCACCTCAAGCCCGCCGACCGCGAGGACGGGCTCGCCGACTACCTGTCCGCGTCGAAGATCCGTCAGATCGTCAAACGGTACTCGGACTTCATCCGCTGGCCCATCCGGATGGCCACCGAGCGCACCGACACCGAGGGTGAGACCACCATCGAGGTCGACACGCTCAACTCGATGAAGGCGCTGTGGGCCCGGCCGCGCACCGAGGTGACCGAGGACGAGTACAACGAGTTCTACCAGCAGATCAGCCACGACTGGCTGCCCCCGGCCGAGACGATCCATATGCGCGCCGAAGGCACCTTCGAGTACGAGGCGCTGCTGTTCATCCCCTCGCAGGCACCCTTCGACCTGTTCTCCCGCGAGACCAAGCGCGGCGTGCAGCTGTACGTCAAGCGGGTGTTCATCATGGACGACTGCGAAGCCCTCATGCCCAACTACCTGCGCTTCGTCAAGGGTGTCGTGGACGCCCACGACCTGTCGTTGAACGTTTCCCGCGAGATCCTCCAGCACGACCGCCAGATCCGCGGCGTGCGTCGCCGCCTGGTCAAGAAGGTCCTCGGCGCCATCAAGGACATGCAGTCCAAGGACGCCGAGCGCTACACGAAGCTCTGGACGCAGTTCGGCCGGGCGCTGAAGGAAGGCCTGGTCGAGGACACGGACAACACCGAGGCACTGCTCGAGCTGGTGTCGGCCGCCTCCACACACGACCCGGAGAAGACCACCACCCTGCGCGAGTACGTCGAGCGCATGAAAGACGGCCAGGACGCCATCTACTACCTGACCGGCGAGACTCGCGCGATGGTGGAGAACTCCCCGCACATGGAGGCCTTCGCCGCCAAGGGGTACGAGGTCCTGATCCTCACCGACCCCATCGACGAGGTATGGGTGGACCGGGTTCCGGCCTTCGAAGGCCACCGACTGCAGTCCATCGCCAAGGGCCAGGTCGACCTCAACGAGTCCGCCGACAACGGCCGGGAAACCGACGCCGAGAAGGCCCAGCGCGAGCAGGACTACGCCGCCCTCCTCCCGTGGCTGACCACCACCCTGTCCAAGCAGGTCAAGCAGGTCCGCCTGTCGTCACGCCTGACGACCTCGGCGGCATGCATCGTCGGCGACGCCCACGACATGACCCCGACCCTGGAGAAGATGTACCGGGCGACGGGACAGCAACTGCCCACCGTCAAGAGGATCCTGGAACTCAACCCCGCACACCCGCTGATCACCTCCCTGCGCACAGCACACAACGCCAATGCCGACGACCCCGCACTGGCGGAGATCGCCGAGCTGATATACGGCAGCGCGCTGCTCGCCGAAGGCGGCGACCTGCCCGACCCTGCCCGCTTCACCCGGCTGCTCACCGACCACCTGAACCGCACTCTGTAACCATGGGTGCGGCCCGGCGAGGCCGAAGCGCGCCCGGTCGCACCCACCCACCCCGGCCTCGCGGCAAGATCTGCCGCGCATGCATGCCGGTGCCTGCCGGCAGAAGCGGGGGATGTTCGGTGGAAGCAACAACGGAAGCAGCCGCGGCCCGCAGCGTGGCCCGTGCGCGTATGGGGTCGGGCCTGGCGGTGACGGTCCTTCTGCTGCCCTTCGGCGGCTATGGACTGGCCCGGACGGGGGCGGTTCCCGAAGGCACACCCATCGTGCTCGGCCTGCTGTGCGTGATCGTCGGCTCCGTCCTCCTCCCCACACTGTGCGAGGAGCAGGCCCCGTTCCGGCATTCGTCGTCGAGCCTGACCGCTCGCACCCTGACCGGCGAACGGTCCGTCGACCTGAACCGAATCGCCACGGTTCGGCTGCTGACGACCTTCTCGTACGGCAGCGCATACCGCGCCCTCGTGGTGCGCGACACCCATGGTGTACGCCTTGGCATCACGACCGAGAGAAGCCGCAGGAAGCTGCGCCGAGCGATCGAGAAAGCGGATGCGAACGCCGCGCGGGGTGTCCCCGGGCCCCGGGTGAGCCGTGCGGCCCGGGCCCATCTGGGCCTTGCCCCGGGGCGAGGTCTCGTCGTCCACACGCTTCTCAGCTTTCTGCTTCTGACGGTGTCCGTGAGCCTGTACGTGGCTGTTGTGCTCGGACTCGGCGGGCAGTGAGCCTTGCCGGTATTGGACCATGACGTTGCGTGATCGGTCGGACAGTTCGGCCGTACTCGAGTTGGAGCAGAACGAGGGCCGCAGCGGCGACCTTCGTGATGCGGCTGGGGTCGAGGCCGACCTGGCGCAGAGCCCTGAAGGTGGTCTTGAGCAGAGAGTCGGCGCGTTCGCACACGCCGTGGACACCCCGAATGACCTTGTTCTAGGTCTGCTGGGCCTCGTCGGCATGCCGCCCGCGGGCATCTTGATCGGGCGGCGAAAGCCGTCGTCGGCGTTCTCGTAGCCGAGGTCGACCAGGGTCGGGACGCCCATCTCGGCGGCGAGGGCGTTCAGGTGCCGACCAGGCCGTGGTGGCGGGCACAGGTGGTGTCGTGCTCGCAACCCGGAAGGACCGGCGAGATCCAGAGCGGCCAGCCGTCGGGGGTGGAGATGACCTGCACCTTCCCGCCATGATGCCGGTGCTTCCCGGACCACCACAGGTCCGCGCCGTCGGGGCCGATCGCGTCGCCGCCGTCGGTCCCGACGGCGGCGACGCGATCGGTGCGGACCTGTGGTGCCGTCCGGATTCAGATGCGTCAGTCCGGCCTCCTGCGCGCGCCGCAGTGCGGTGTCGAGATCTGGTGCCCCGGCTGCCAGGACGGCCAGCCCTTCGCGCAGGTACGGTAGGCGGCGGAGGTCGACAGGCCGTTGTCACAGTCAAGTTGGGCCAGGCCCGTCGTTGAACCAGCACAGGACGAGCACGGCCTGCCGGGAGCAGCCCAGCGGACGCCGTCCCCGGCGGGTGCCGATCTCAGCCCGACGGTCTCGCAGCAGCCGGGCCAGATGCTCGGCGGTGGACAGTCGCCCATCGAACACGGCGGTCCATATGACACCGGTCGACATGTGAGGCCCCTCGGTCGGATCCTTCCGTCGCAAGATCATTCCTACCAGGGGCCTTGCGCCAGGCCGGACTTGAGTGCGGAGAGAGTGGCACCGCGAGCCGAACCGTCACGGTCGGTGAGCACCGGTTACCGGGAAAGGCTCCGTGTTCCTGTAAGGGGCAGGCGTTACGGCCAGCCTTGCGTCACCTTGGCGGGGGCCGTGTTCCAACTCTTGGGTATGAACGTAACCATATAGGTTCCGCGGTCGAAGTCTGCGTATCCGGCGGACCAGTTCCGGAACTTGCTCTCGTATACCTTCATCGGGCCCATGCCTCCGTTGGGCGAGTGATAGTGGTTGGCGTGGGTCCACACAGTCTGGTTGTGATCTGCTTCGTGTTGGTCACCGAACCATCCGTAGTCGAAATTCACATAGCTTTCGCCGGGGTTGCCGGGGCTGCGCGAGGTGTTCCTGTCCTTCGACATGTCGACCAGGCCTGTGCTCTGGTTGGGGCGGAAGGCCTCCGGGTCGCCGTACTTCCTCTTGCTGGAGGAGCTCCGCGGGTCCTGTCCGCTCCAGAAGTGCTTGGAGTAGATGACCGCCTTCATCCTGGACGGGTCGTAGTTGCCCCCATCCTTGTCCTTGAAGGAAGGGGTGTTCCTTAGAGCCGAGTAGAAATTCGAGCGGGCGTCTTCGTTGCGCAGAGCGTCGTCTTTCCTTGTGAGTTCCGCCTTGAGGTTATTGAGATAAGCCCCTTCGTCGTGTGCGTTCTCCAGGGCCTTGTTCATGATGGATGCCACATCACGAGCCCGTTTGAATCCCTTTCCCTCGTCGAAGCTCTCCTTGGCGATGCGCCCTTCAAGCTCGGCCCGCGTCTCGCCTGGCCGGGGAGTGGTGTTCTCCAGAGCGTTCTTGTACTTGTTCTCGTCGAAGGAGGCGAACGCCAGTTTGTTCGTCGGGTAGGGGCCTGAGTTGACCCAGGTGATGCCCACGCAACCGTAGGACAGCTGTTCTCGCTGCTCTTCGGTCATCTGTCGTGCCTGACCATCGCGGTGGCTGTATACCTGCTGCCACTTGCGTATGTAGTTGCTGATGCCCGTAGTCGCCCTGCCCCCGTACACCCGGTACGCGTCAGGCATGCTGTCCAGCGGCTCGGCTGGAGGCGTCACCCTGCCGCTTGCCGCCGCGGAGGCCCTGAGGGATTCCATGGCACTCGGCAGTGACGCCCCTGAGGGCTTGCCGGGCTGACCCAGACTCAGAGCCTTCTCGTTCAGTGCGTTGATGCGCCTGACATCATCTGCGGTCAGGCCGTGCTCCTTGGCGAATGACCCCCTCTTCTCCCCCTCGACCCTGTCGGCGGCCTGGCTGACCGACGGTAAGAAACCAGCGGTGCACACCACTACCCCCACAGTGGTGAAGGCGAGGAATCTCGAGCGTTTGTGCATGAAGATCACGAACTCCTTTGCAATGAAGCGTCATGAAGCGATGGCATGCCAGAGGGACAACGCAGTCATGGGGCCCGGCAGCGCGCCCCTGCGTCGCTGCACCGGAGGCGGCAAGGCGCCGGCAGAGGGAGACACGTGGAGGGTGCGCGGGACGGTGGTGGTGAGTCGCCGGACAGACGGCCACGTCGTCTCAGCCGACCGGAGGCCACCACGATCAGGGCCCGGTCCAGCCGGCCCGATCGGGCAGGGCCGCCGGCCCGCTACCTCGGGCCCCCGAGACTACGACGCGTCCCGGACCGGGTGGCCTGGGCTGCAGTAGCGGACCCCGGCGCGCGAGGCGGAGCCCATGAAGCCGACGCCGTCAGGCGCTCCCGACCGGGGTGAACATGCGCGTGCACGGTTGTCCGTAGCGCGGAGGAAACCGAGATGGCCTGCGTTGGGCCCCAGGCTGGGGAGCGTCCTTGGCTTCCTCTGTGCGAAGGTGCCCACGGTTCAGGGACCGGCCCCCTGCACAGCGGCCCCGGGGACACAGAGGTCGGAAGCCAGCCCGCAGGTTGTCCAGTCCATCCTGCGGAGGGGTTGGTTCATCACGTCTCGACTCCCGCGTGAATAGTCAGGTTGTACGAGAACAGATCATGTCCCGGTGCCAACTCCCCGACAACACAGTGGCTCCACATTCGGCCACGCCGTCATATAGGGCAGTATTCGGTCACTGCTCCGAGCCCGCCCAGCTCCGGATACGGAGCGGCAGCATTCTCCTCACCCCAGGAAAATGGTCTGCGGCGAGGTCGGCGGCAGTGACGTCGGGAATCCCGGGGAGAGTTCGACGATGCGCTGCTCACCGGGACGAAGAGTCCCGTAGAGAGACGGTTGTCCAGATACGGAAGCCGCGGTCAGCACGCGGCAGTTCGGAATTATACAAACCACGCCCGCTCCCCAGAACCGCTAGATCTCCGCCATTCGCCACCGCGAGCTCTCGCTCGCCTCACCTCCGCCGGCAGCCCTGTCACTCTCCCGGCCCCTCTGCGAAACGGCTGTAAAGCCCCCTCCGGCCATCCACGCGAGAAGCGCACGCCCGCCGGGCCGACGGCCCACATCAGCCGCGCGATCCGCTTGTGGTTGACGCGCTCGCCCGCCTCGCGGAGCTCGGCCGTGATCCTGGGGACGCCATAGGTCCCCTCCGACTCGCGGTGCACGGCCCGTATCCGGGCGGCCCGGTCCGCGACCGTCCGACGCCAGTAATAGAAGCTGGAGCGGGCGATGCCCAGGATGGTGCACAGCCGCTTCCCGCCGTAACGGCGCTGATGGTCGGCGACGAACCGGAAGCAATTCACCAGCGCGTCTCCCCGGCGAAATACGCCTGGTCTGCAGCCGCGATGCCGCCCTCGGCCAGCGGGATCACGCGTGACCGGCGAGGCGCTGATTGCCGCGGGCTGCGCTCAACGGGGCATCCAGCCCCTGGGGGGCGTCCTGCCTCTGATTCCGGCAGAAGTCCTCGGGGATGGCGAGCTCGGCCCAGATCGTCTTCCCGGATGCGGTGTACCGCGTGCCCCAGCGCTGGGACATCTGGGCGACGAGGAACAGGCCGCGGCCGCCCTCGTCGTCCTGGCGCGCTCGTCGCAGGTGCGGTGCGGTGTGTGCGCTGTCGGAGACCTCGCACAGAAGGCAGCGATCCCTGATCAACCTCAGCACGACCGGTCCGGTGGCGTACCGGATGCCGTTGGTGACGAGTTCGCTCACCACGAGCTCGGCAGCGAACGACAGCTCGGACAGGCCCCAGGTGCTCAGTTGGCGTTCAGTGAGCGTACGAGCGCGGGCCACCACGGCCGGATCGGACGGCAGCTCCAGGTCCGACACCTGATCGGCGTCGAGTTGCCGGGTGCGGACTAGCAGCAGTGTGGCGTCGTCCACCTGCGGCCCGGGTGGCAGGGCCGACAGCGCCCGGTCGCACAATTCCTCCAGCGGGCATCGCTGCCAGGTGAGCACCTCGGCCAGGCGGTCGATTCCGCTGTCGATGTCCTGGCCCCGGTTCTCCACGACGCCGTCGGTGAAGAAGGCCAGCACGCTGCCGCTGGACAGGTCCAGGTCGACGTTCTCGTACGGCAGAACGCCCAGCCCCAGGGGCGGTCCCGGAGTCAGCGGGGACATGGCCACCGAGCCGCTCGCATCGGCAACCATCGGCGGGAGATGGCCCGCACTGGCCCAGACGCACCGGCCGCTGACCGGGTCGTAAATCGCATACAGACAGGTCACTACCATCGCCTCACCGCTCAGTCCGTCATCCGCGTCGGGCTCCGATTCCTGCGCGACCAGGTCGTCTAGTCGCGTGAGCAGCTCGGCCGGGTCCAAGTCCAGCAGCGCAAGGGTCCGTACGGTGGCGCGCAGCCGGCCCATGGTCGCTGCGGCGTGCATGCCGTGGCCCACCACGTCGCCCACCGTCAGTCCCACCCTCGCCCCGGACAGCGGGATCACGTCGAACCAGTCGCCGCCCACGCCCACGCGGCTGTCGGCAGGCAGGTAGCGGTACGCAACGTCGACCGCGCTCTGTTGGGGCAGGTGCCGTGGCAGCAGACTTCGCTGCAGTACCAGGGCTGCCGCATGCTGGCTGGTGTACTGGCGGGCGTTGTCGATGCCGACGGCGGCCCGCTCGGCCAGCTCCACGGCGAGTGTCTGCTCCTCGGGGCCGAAGGGGTCGGGGTTGCTGTTGCGCCGGAAGGTGGCGAGGCCCAGCACGGCCTCGCGGGTGAGCAGAGGGACGAACAGGCAGGAGTGCGAGGCGGTCGACTCCTCCTCGCCCGCTGCGTCGGGAGGGGAGGCGCCGACGACGCAGCGGCCTGTGGCAAGGCTCAGAGCCTGCAGTGACGAGGGTGGGTAGGAGACGGGGCTGGTCCGGAACTCCTCCGGAGTCCGGCCGTGCATCCGCAGCAGTCCGTGTCCCGGCGCCGAGCGCGTCGGCGGCTGTCGTCCCTCGATGACCGCCGGAGGCAGATCCACCAGCACTTCGTCGGCCAGTTGCGGTACGGCCACGTCGGCGAGTTCCGCAGCCGTACGACGCACGTCTAGCGAGGCGCCGACGCGCTTTCCCGCCCGCACCAGGAGCGACAGCCGTTCCTGCGCGCGGTAGCGATCGGTGATGTCCAGGGACTCCTCGAACAGCCCCAGCGGCTCGCCCCGGGCGTCCAGCAGCCGGTGGTACGAGCAGGACCAGACGTGCTCGCGCACCGGGTCGGCGGGGGCGTGCCCGCGGTAGTGCATGCCGACGACCGGTTCCCCGGTCGTCAGCACGTGGTACATCACCTGGTCCTCGTCCGGGGGGTGGTGGCGGGAGATGAATTCGCCTTCCGGAAAGAGATCCGCGGCCGACCGACCGGTGTACTGGGCGATCCCCCCGAGCTCCAGATCGGTGGAGACGTTCCCCCAGACGACGCGCATGTCGGTATCGAAGATCGTCAAGCCCACGGGCGACTCGGTCGCCAGGCCCTGGAGCATCGCCAGCTGCGCTTCCCAGCTGCGGAGCTCCTCCAGCTCGGCAGCCATCACGACGGCCGCCGCTCCGCTCCGGTGCGACAGCGGGCTGAACGCCACAGCCGCGCGCACCGTGCGTCCGTCCCGGTGGCGGAGGTCCAGGACGAGGCTGCGGGACTGGTGCGCCTTGCAGAGGGCGGCGGACAGGCGCTGGCCGGAGGACGTCGCCAGGAGCCGGGCGGCCGACTGGCCGAGTGCCTCCTCGGGAGAGTGCCCGAGGAGGCCCTGGGCAGAGGATCCCCACCCGACAATGCGGCCTTGGTCGTCCAGCACCGCGGCGGCCGCCCTGGAGGGGTCCAGGGGACTATGGAAGTCGACGTTCGCCGCATGCGGAAAACGATTCATGACACCGCTTCCCTTCGTGCTCCCCAGCATCCCGTGCCGCAGGACGGACGACAACCGCTCGCGCGATACCCACCCTGATCACACAGGGTGATCGCTGAACACTTCCCGGATGCGACGTGCTGACCGCTGCTGCCCAGTCGCGACGGCCTCGAAGGGGATCCCTCATTCCGATGCCGAGTGGAGCTCTGGTGGGAAGGTCGGGGTAGGTGTCAACGGGCCTTGAGCCGTCTTCCAGATGGCCCAGGCCGGCGGCCATGTCGAGGGCATCGACGACCAGGCCGGCGCGGTGGTGGTCGGCCATCGAGTAGCCGATCACCTCTCGGGTCGCCAGATCGAGCCAGGTCGCCAGGTAGAGCCAGCCTTCGGCGCTGGGTATGTGGGTGATGTCGCCGACCACGCGCAGGACAGGGGCCGGGGCGGTGAAGTCACGCCCGATCAGGTCCGGTGCCGGCGCGGCCTTGCGGTCGGCACGGGTGAGGCTGTGACGCCCGGTGCGACGGCTGTGACCGACGACGCGGTGTTCGCGCATCAGCCGCTCGACGCGCTTGCGGTTCGCCACGTGTCCCCGGCGGCGCAGTTCGGCGGTGACGCGCGGAACGTCGTACGTCTTCTTCGACGCGACGTGGATGACGGTGATCTCGTGGACCAGGGCGAGGTCATCACGCTCGCGCACCAAGCGGGCCTGCTCCCCGGCTTCCCAGGCATAGTACGAGGAGCGGGCCACGCCGAGGACGGCACACAGCAAGACGACGGTGAAATGGGCCTTCTCCGCACGGATCAACCGGTACACCTCGCTCACCGGTCGCTCTCCTTCGCGAAGAAGGCCGTCGCTTTTTTCAGGATCTCGATCGTCTTGGCCTGGTCGGCGGCGAGCTTGCGCAGCCGCTTGAGCTCCTCCCGCTCGGCCGCATCCAGCCCGCTACCGGCGGCCACGGGCGTCTCCGCGGCGGCCTGCCCGCTGCCGTTCGGTTTCTTCACCCAGCCCCGCAGGCTCTCCGAGCTGACGCCGAGTTCCCGGGCGATTTCGGTCACCGTTCGGCCCGAGGACGCCACGAGCGCGACCGCGTCCCGCTTGTACTCTCCTCCGAGCACCGCTTCGTGTACTTGCCTCCCACCTGGCACTGCTTCCTCTGGGCTCACAGGGCCCAGCACGGTTGTGACGCGTGTTGCAGACGTTCTTGAGGAGAAAATAAAGAGTGCTCGTTTTGTTTTGTGGCATGGATTAGCGAAGTGCCCCTCAATGATTTACCAAGGTGACCGATGTGAATGGTGAAACCTACGGATGGTCCGGTAAGTGGAGTGAGGAGTCCGGGTCGATTGGCGGCCGGGGGAGGGGCCGAGTAACATACGGAACGTTCTTTTTTATTGGGAGATGCGGTGACTCGGCAGCAGCCGCAGCAGGCGCGTGCGATCCAGACCCGCGAGTCGATTCTTCGAGCGGCAGCAGACGTCTTCGACGAGGTCGGCTTCGCCGGCGCGAGCATCAACCGCATCCTGAAGAGAGCGGGGGTCACCGCCGGGGCCCTCTACTTCCACTTCGCGTCGAAGGAGGACCTCGCCCGCGCGGTCATGAACGCCCAGTCCGAGTCGATCATCCCGTGGCTGAAGTCCGAGGGACTGCAGCGGCTTGTCGACATCACCATGGTGTGGGCGTACCAGCTCCGGGCGGACCCGCTCCTGCGGGCGGGCGTGCGCCTCACCGGTGAGCAGGGCACGTTCGGCGTCAAGGACGTCACTCCGTACCAGGAGTGGACCCAGATCATGACCGAGTGCCTCGAAGCGGCCGTGGCCAAGGGGGAGTTGCAGGCCGGTGTCGAGCCTGCCGAACTCGCGGAGTTCGTGGTGGAGGCGTGCACGGGCATGCAGATGTACTCGTCGGTCGCCAGCGAGGCCCGGGCGGACCTCGCCGACCGCGCGGTGCGGATGTGGCGGCTGCTCCTGCCGGGCATCGCGGTTCCGGCCGTCATCGCCCGCACCGAAGTGAACCCGGCACGCGTGCAGACGGTCATCCAGGCCGTCGGCGCGTCGCGGGGGACGGCGGCCGAGGCCGCCGACAGCGAAGTCGGACGGAACGCCGACGTGGTCGACTGAGGCCGCGCGACATGGGCCGCGGTGGTGGCTGCGGCACCGACAGGGGGTTCACATGGGTCACGGTCTTGCACACCTGCGCCTGGGCGCGGTCAACATCGACGGTGTCATGCTCAGCGACACCTTCAGCCCGGTCATTCACCACTTCCTGGTGAGCCGGGGCTGCTCGTACACGGTCGAGCTGGAACGCAGCATCTTCTCCCAGCCCCGCGCGGTCGCCGGCCGGCTGCTCGCCGAGGCGGTCGGCGGCACCATGAGCGGTGAGGAGGCGCTCGACGCGTACTTCGAGGAGCGGGCGCGGTACGTGGCCACGCACCCGGTGCACGTCAACGAGGGCGCTCTCGAACTCGTGCTGCGGCTGAGGGAGTTGGGCCTTGAGACCGTCTGCTACGGCGGACTGGCCAAGGACCACTTCGATACGTTCCTCGGCGAGCACGCCGAACTGTTCGACGGGACCGGCTACATCTGCACCGACGGCTTCCGCCCCGGCCTCCACGAGATCGCCACCGAGTACTTCGGCCTCGAGCACGACCGGGTGCTGGTCATCGACGACGTGGCCAGGGTCGCGGAGTCCGCACGGCTGCTCGGTATGCCGTTCATCGGCCATCCCAGCCCTTTCGAGCACAGTTTCCAGCGGCAGTTGATGGCGCAGGCCGGGGTCCGGCACCTGGTGGACTCGCTGCACGCGGTCGACGAGGCACTGCTGCATGCCGTCGACGCCCGGGCCGTGTCGGCCGCGGTCGACACGTTCGGCAAGCTGGATGCGGCGTTCAACAACGCCGGCTTCGTAACCGCCGGTACCCCGCTCCACGAGATCGACGACAGGACGTACGAGCAGACCGTCGACGTCGACCTGCATGGGTGTGGAACTGCCTGCGCCACCAGGTACCGGCGATCGTCTGCGGCGCGATCTGGCAGTACAACAACACCGAACCGGTCAAGGGCCCGAGCAACTACCTGTCGCTGCTCGTGAACCGCGCGACCATGACCGGCATGGTCGTCTTCGACTACGCCGACCGCTACGCCGAGGTCGTCGCTCAGCTGGTCGAGTGGCGTGCCGAGGGCAGGCTCATCTCCGTGGAGGACGTGGTGGACGGCGGGGGCAGCGCCTTCCCGGACACGCTGCTCAGGCTTTTCCGCGGCGAGAACCACGGCAAGCTCGTGCTCGCCGTCGCAGGCCAGTGAGCCCGATGGCGGCCATGGACCTCGAGGACGCCGGTGTCGTGGTCACCGGGGCGGGGTCGGGTATCGGGACGGCACCCGCCCGCCGCTTCGCCGCCGAGGGCGCCCGGCTCGTGATCAACGACGTGGACGCCGGTGTGGCGGCCCGGGTCGCCCACGAGATCGGCGGGCTCGCCGTACCGGGCGGCGCGGGGGCCGAGGAGGGCGTGGCCGCGCTCAGCGCCGCGGCGCGCGAACACCTCGGCTAGATCGACCTGTACTGCGCGAACGCCGGGATCGAACCCGGCGGCTCGGAGCACGCACCGGAGGAGGTGTGGGACAGCGTCTGGCAGGTCAACGTCATGGGCCACGTCCGTGCCACCCGCCATCTGATCGGACCTTGGCTGGAACGCGGCCGCGGCCGGCTGGTCGCCACCGTCTCCGGGGCCGGCCTGCTCACCCACCTCGAGTCGGCGCCCTGCTCCGTGTCCAAGCACGGCGCGCTGGCCTTCGCCGAGTGGCTGTCGGCCAACTACTGCGACGGGGGCGTCACGGTCCAGGTCGTGTGCCCGCTGGGTGTGCGCACCGAGATGTACGAGCGGTCGGACGCCGCCGCGAAGGAGGTGGTCGGCGCCTCGGTGCTCGACCCGCAGGACGTGGCCGACGAGGTGATGAAGGGGCTCGCGGACGGGCGCTTTCTGATCCTTCCCCACACCGAGGTACGCGACCACTACGCCCACCGCGCGGCCGACACCGACCGCCGGCTGCGCGGGATGCGGCGGCTGCGCCACCGTATCGACGACGCCGCGGCAGGCCGCCACAGGTCCGGTGCGCCGGGCGAGATCAGCGCCACGCTCCCGACACGCGCCGGGTGACGACAGCGCTGAGCGTGCGAACGCCACGCGTCGAGCCGGGGTCGATGCCCGTGAGTTCGCGGACCCGGCGCAGGCGGTAGTCCAGGGTACGGGTGTGGACGTTGAGCGCGCTCGCTGTGGCACCGCGGTGCATGTCGTGGCGGTAGTACGCGTCGAGGGTGCCGAGGAGGTCGGGACCGGTCTCCAGGCGGCGGGCCACCGTGCGGATCCAGTCGTCGACGAACGGCACGTCGGCGACGGCGAGTTCGACGAACACATCCGCCAGGGTGTGCGGCCGCAGCCGGGAGGGCGCCCGGTGCAGCGGGGCTGCCCGGCTGATCCGCCGGGCGCGGTCCAGAGCGCCGGACAGCTCCGGCAGTGGTGCGGTGGCCGTGCCGACGGCGCAGGGGCGGCCGAGGGCCCGGGCGAAGTCCTGGGCGAGATCCGGCAGGTGGTCGGGGGCGGCGTCGGGCAGGAGGCCGGGGACCGGATGCAGCGGTGCGTTCTCCGCCGCCGCGGCGCCGGAGAACAGGGGAAACAGGG
The DNA here is from genome assembly GCF_030056615.1 of Streptomyces sp. HNM0645. Taxonomy (NCBI): domain Bacteria; kingdom Bacillati; phylum Actinomycetota; class Actinomycetes; order Kitasatosporales; family Streptomycetaceae; genus Streptomyces; species Streptomyces sp. HNM0645. The sequence continues at coordinate 16,069 of NZ_JASHLT010000067.1, forward strand.
CGATCAGCTCCCCGCTCCCGTCGCCGCCCTCCGGTCCCCACATGACGGGCACTCGGTGGCTCTTCACCAGCACCCCGATCTCGCTTTCCAGGAAATGACCTGCGGTGGGCCGTTCCGGAAGGCGGAACACCGTCACCGCGCAGCGTTCCGGCAGTTCCATACCGACTGCTGCGGCGAGTTCCGCCGAAGTCGGGTCCCCGTTCAGTAGCGACCGGGTCAGCAGGGCGACCTGTTCGGTGTACGAATGCTGGCGGCGCAGTACGCGTAGGAATCCCTGGCGGTAGGCGTCGATACCGCGTTCGCTCTGCGGGGCGAACCAGGCCATCATGCGTATGAGCTCGTCGACATCTCCGCCGCTCTCGGCCTCGGTGGCCTCGGTGATCTCACGCAGCATGAGAGCGGTGTGCACGTGCAGCACCCTCTGCTGCGCGTCCAGCGACATCCCGGCACTTGCCCGCAGCTCTCCCATCGATGCGATGCGGCTGAGATCGTCTTCGTTCAACTCCTCGTTGTATGGCGATAGTTCGATGGTCCGGCGGCGGAGCCACATCGCGTGCTCCAGCGTCCTGGCCCGCGCCCGGGGGGCCCTGTCCAGGAACCGGAGCTCCGGGATCTCCCGTGTGTATGTCTCAACCTCACGGCGGGCGTTGGCCGGCGCCCGCCGGGCCAGATGGGCGAAGAGGCTCCCCATGGGAGCCAGCATGTCATGCGGGGCGAAGGCCCGACAGGTGGGATCCGGACGGCGTTCATCACTTCGCGCAAAGCGGCGGCGAGTGCTCGGCGGGGCTTTGTGACAGTGCGCAAAGTTCCTGGGTCCGGGCGTTGTCGTCAATGGTTCTGCTTGTGGAGGAGTCGTGTAGCAGCCTTAATGGGAACCGCGTGAACGGCTCGGGAGGAACACCTCACGAGCCGTTCCGGGCGACTCCCGGAATGGCTGCGGTGATCAGCGCGTGCAGTGGACACGGGACTATCAGTCGGGCGCCTCGAACGGCGCTCTCCTCAATGGGAGGGAAACTCCGATGAAAACAGGCGCGGGAAAGCGCGTCATGGTGTCGGTCGCGGTCGTGCTCACGTCGACGGCCCTTGTCCTCGGCACGGCGGGCGCCAGCTCGGCCGCCTCCACCCCCGCCCCCACTGTCGGGCCCGGCCTGCGCGCGTTCGGGATCAGCGGCGACGGCACCCTGATGGCCACGTTCACGACCGACCGGCCGCAGGTGCTCGACTGGGTCCGGGTCGTCACCGGCCTCAGCGGCGACACCAGCCTGATCGGTATCGACTTCCGGGTGCAGAACGGTCTGATGTACGGCGTCGGTAACAAGGGCGGCATTTACACGATCAAGACCCCGCCGACCACCGCGGACGTCGTGGTCACCAAGGTGTCCCAGCTCCAGTACGCGCTGCACGGCGCCAACTTCGGCGTCGACTTCAACCCGGCGGCGGACCGCCTGCGCGTGATCAGCGACAGCGGCCAGAACCTGCGGCACAATCTCAACGACCACAGCACCATCCAGGACCTGAACCTCACCACCCCGCCCGTCGAGGGCACGACCAAGGGCGTCTCGGCCGCCGCCTACACCAACAACGACCTCAACGCGGCGACCGGGACCACACTGGTCGACATCAACACGAGCAGCGACCAGATCGTCCTCCAGTCCCCGGCGAACAACGGTACGCTCGCCCCCACTGGCAGCCTCGGCATCGACGCCGGGATCAACGCCGGCATGGACATCTACAGCACCCTGTCCGGCGGGAAGACGGTCGACAACGCCGCCTTCGCCACCCTCACGCCGTACGGCGCCGCTACCCCCTCGCTGTACAGCATCAACGTCCTCACCGGCCAGGCCACCTCCGTCGGCCATTTCCCGCTGAACATCGCGGACCTGGCGATCTCCCTCACCGGGTCCTGAGCCCGGCCGCCGCCGACTGCCCGGCGGACTCGGCGAAGCGCTCTGCCCCCTTCCTGCCGGCGACCCCCACCCGCCCGGCCATCCCCGGCCCCGGCCACGGAGCGAACCGGCGCTATGCGAACCACGGGTTCGACACAATTCAGCGGCCTGGAGGCCCGAGTTTGGGCTGCGAGGGTGTGTCAACTTAACCTCGCGCTTTCACAAGGTGGGGTGTCCGAGGCTTGATCAAATAAGCGGAGAGTGCTCCTGACCTGCAACGATGGGACTTGTCTAGGGTCCTGTTGGCTGCACGGGAAGAAGCACTCTCCAGGTGAAGAAGCGTATCGGGTCGTACCCGCGTGTCCGCATCGAGGGCGGCGGCCGGACTATTGAGGCGTCCCCCGGAGTGTGGACACAGGGCTCATGCCGCGATTGAGAGTTTAGCTGCTCGCAGATGCTGCTGTTCAAACTCCACTGGCGAGAGGTAGTCGAGTGCGCTGTGGCGCCTGCGGGCGTTGTAGTAGGTGAGCCACTCGAAGATCTCCAGCCTTGCCTGACGCATCGTCGAGAACAGCCTCTCGTGCATCGTCTCCCTCTTGAGTCCCTGCCAGAACGACTCGGCGAGGGCGTTGTCATAGCTCGAGCCGACGCGGCCCATGCTCCTGCGGATCCCGAACCCGTCGCAGACCTGCGTGAATGCGGCCGACGTGTACCGCGAACCCCTGTCCGCGTGGAAGATCACCCCGTCCACGTGGCCGCCACGGGTCGCCACCGCCATCGTCATGGCGTCGATGACCAGCTCGGCGCGCATGTGCGAGGCCATCGAGTAGCCGAGCACCCGGCGCGAGCAGATGTCCAGGACGCAGGCCAGATACAGCCACGAGCCACCGACCTGCACGTACGTGATATCGCCGCACCACTTCTCGTCCAAGCGCCCGGCGGAGAAGTCACGGCGCACGAGGTCCGGGGCGGGCGGGGCGAGCCGGTCCGGGACCGTGGTGCGCTTACGGCGCCGTAGATGCCTCACGCAAGGGACACACATCGCAGTCCTCGCGCCGGAAGAACACCTGAACGATGGGGACACCACGAATGTTGCGCCGCTGCGCGGACCAGACCGCGTTGGTATGCCCTTGTGGGCAGGTGACCCGCGGGGTGTCCCAGTCGATGGTGAATGCCTCCTGGGCGACTTCGGGTGCCTGCCGCTTCTGCGGGGAGGTGTCCGTGCGGAGGGGGCCAAGGAGGTTCACGTCGTAGTTATTCCGGGCTTGGACCAGCAAAGACGCGGAGGTGTAGCCGCAGTCCACCAGGTGCTCGGCAGGGAGCAGCTCACGTGCTTGCAGGGATTGGTGGACCTGATCGGTCATCTCGGTGTCCTGTACCGTCGCGTCGGTGGTGGCGACATTGGTGATCACATGAGGAGTACCGGGCTCGCAGACCTCGGAGAGGTGAACCTTGTAGCCGACCCAGCCGGCACCGCGTTTGACGCTGTAGCGGGCCTGCACGTCATACGGACTCACCATCCGAATCCTGCCCGGCGGGAGGTCCTTGCCCTCCCGCCAGCGCACCCCTCACCATCGCGGTGGTACTGCTGGACCCATGCCATCCGCAGGACCTGCACCGCCGGAATCTCCCGCAGCCACTGTGGTGCTCCCGGCGCATGCACCGCTTCCAGCAGGGCGAACCCGTCCTCACCGACCGTCCGTGCCCACTCCTCGCGGGCACTGTCACCCTTGGGCATCCGGTAGGAGTCACAGCGGGCCCCGTAACGCTTCTCCCAGGCCGGATGCCGCCGGGCGATGTCGGCGAGCCAGCTCGGAGCGCTGGCCGCCAGCGCCTCCAGGGAGGCCCGCATCGTCTCTCCGACGAACTCCATCCGGCCGCCAGCACGCACGGCCGCCAGCACGTGGGTCGCGTCGGTGCGCTGCCGTCCGCCGGCCCGCAGCAGCCCCAGTCCGGACAGCCGTTCCAGCACGGTGTCCAGCACCTGTTCCTCCAGGCCATGGGCAATCAGCCGGTCACGGAACTCGCTGAGCACCGAGAAGTCGAAACCCGGATCATCCAGCTCCAGACCCAGGCAGTACTTGAAGTCGATGCGCGCCCGTACCGCGTCCGCGGCCTGCCGATCGGTGAGTCCCTCGGCGAACTGGAGCACCGAGACCATCGCCAGCTGTCCCGGCGAGAGCGCCGGACCACCCCGCCGAGGGAAGGCAGAAGCGAACTGCTCGTCGCAGAACAGCGGCCCCAGCTCATCGCGTACCCGCATGGCCAGACAACTCTTGCGGAACACGGCACGCGCCACCCGCGCGGTCGTCTCGGGAACAGGCGGGACAGCAACCGGACGCAGCGACATCGCCGAGTCCTCCTTGCTTCCCCGCGAGTTGGAGCCGGTCCTCACCAGACTGGCCCACCGTCCAAGATCAGAAAGGCGATTCAGCGAATCGGCCAACGGAGTCTTGAATCCGGTGACTACACGCCTGCGTCGTACAACAGCCTGTGCGACCGGCTGGGCGTGGTCCAGTCCATGGGACGGGTCGGGTCATGCTTCGACATCGCCGCCGCCGAGGCGTTCAACAGTCTGCTCAAGGTCGAGTACATCCACCGGCACCACTTCGCTACCCTACCGGGGCCAGGCTGAAGATCGCGACATGGATCGCCGACTTCTACAACACCAAGCGCAGGCACAGCCGGGCCGGCGGACTACCGCCGGTGGAGTTCGAGCAGATGATCAGTCAGCAGCGTGCCCAGCCCCCCTACAGGGGCAAGGCCGCATAGAGAGGTCTCTACGCTTCCAGGGGGTTGACACAACGACCTTCCCCTGGAGGGATCCGCACCCTGGTGAATTCGCCGTCATTCCGCCTACCCGGCGCGGGACCTGTTACGCAGCGGCCGTTCTCTCCGACCTCGTGACGTGGCATCGCGAAGCGGGGAGAACGGCCGCCTACGCCGTCCCGGAAGAATCGCAGGTCAGCACGAGCAGTGATGGACCAGCGATAGGGGAGGCCGGGCCGAGGTCCGCGGCAGGGCCCCTGCTGATCCGATGCATGGCCCTCCCGAGAACACAGGGGTGTGTCAGTCGAGGGCGGGGCCTGGTGTGGTGTTGAGCCAGGTCCAGTCGGACCAGGTGGAGAAGCCGGTCTGCCATTTGTGGTGGACGCCGGCGTGGCTGGTTCCGAAGACTTCGATGCGGCCGTCGGCGTTGGTGGTGGCGGTGATCTCTGTTCCGCCGGTGCCGAAGTCGGTCCATTGGCTGTAGGGGCCGTTGGCGTGGGTCTGCCAGAGGTGTTGGGCGATGTCGTTGTTGATGGCGAAGGCTTCTACTCGGCCGTCCTGTGTCCGTGTGGTGGTGAGTTGGGAGTTGGCGGGGCCGCCGGTGGGTTCCCAGTGCGACCAGCTTGCCGGTCCGGTCTGGTACTTGTGGAATACGCCGACCGGTCCTGAGGCGAAGACTTCGAGTCGGCCGTCCTGGTTGTGGTCGACGGTGACGTCGTGTCCGCCGCCGCCGAAGTCGTTCCATGCGGACCAGCCGCTGTTGGGTGCGGTCTGGTAGAGGTGTTGGAAGGTCTCGTTGTTGAGTGCGAAGACCTCAAGGCGTCCGTCCGGGGCCTTCTCCATCTCGATGCGGCTGTTCGGGGGTCCGCCGCCGGTGGATTCCCAGGCGGACCAACCGCTGTTGGGCGCGGTCTGGTACTTGTGGAAGACGCCGACCGGTCCTGAGGCGAAGACTTCGAGTCGGCCGTCGGCGTTCGCGCCCACGGCAATGTCACGGCCTGCGCCGCCGAAGGTCTCCCAGGAGGACCAGCCACCGGATGGTGCCGTCTGGTAGCGGTGCTGGAACGTGTTGTCGTTGATGGCGAACAGCTCGAGGCGTCCGTCCGCGTTCGGGCCGATCGCCAGTTGGGCGTTGTGGGGGCCGCCCAGGGACTGCCATGGCGACCAGGCTCCGTTTGCCGCTGTCTGCCAGGCGTGGTAGACGCCGTCCGGGCCTGCGGCGAACGCCTCCAGGCGCCCGTCCGACGAACGCGCCGACACCACACGCCCCGACTCCTCCGGGGCAGCACCGACAGAGCCGGCGTCCTCGATGACCTTCCTGTAGCGGTAGGGCTTGGCCCTGAACTGGCCACCGTTGGTGGGGTAGTTGATGGACCGTTCATAGTGGACGGCGCCTGCGCCGCCCATCTCCTCCACGCTCGAGAAGCGGGTGTGCTCCGCGTTGGCCCAGCCCGTGAAGATCACCACGTGTCCCGCGTCCCCGGCGGTTCCGGGGCCGAGGGTGCCGACGACGTCCCCGGGCCGCAGGTCCTCCCAGCCGATCGGGACGAGGTAGTTCGGCAGGGTCACAGTGCTGGGAGATGAGGACAGATGCAGTGCCATCGACACGAAACCGGAGCAGTCGGTCCGGTAGGTCTTCCCCTGGACGTCGGGGTAGTAGCCGCCCTGGTCGTAGGGGACCCTGCGGTCCACCCAGTACTGCGCGCGGCTGAGGATCTCGGCGCGGGTGATGGGACCGTCCACGTCCGATGCCGCGGCAGCCCTCCCCGCGGTGAGAACCATGCCGGAAAGCGCCATTGAGAGGGCGAGGAACAGCAGCGCGACGGTGCGCTGTGTGAGCCGTCTGGTCATGATCTGGGGAATCTCCTCCGTCAAGGACGGGCCGCCTCTCACGCCCTGTGGAGACGGCCGATGCTCGCGTTCAGGTCGTCGGTGAATCGGGCAGGTGGTACGGAGTGGCCTCGTGCACGCGGTGGTCCGCCCTGACGTCAGGAGCCGTGATGCGGTGGTCGGACGCACCACTGAGGCAGGACGCGGGGCCGCGGGGTGCATGCCCGGGTCGGCACTGTGCGCTGAGGTTCGCGATGTTCTGACGGACACGGACACAGGGAGCTCGCAAGCACGGGCGCGGGCCGCTCGGGTGGATGACCTTGCGGCACACGGAGTCGTCTGCGCCCTGCTCAGGGGTGTGCAGGGTGCGGTCGTACTGACCGAGACGATCAGGTTCCGGCGGGGTGACGTGCCGACGGCGCAAGTGGGAGTGGCCGACTGTGGCCGCGCCGAACGGTTCCCTCCCCGGGAGAACGCCGCGGAGCCGGCCTGCCGGACGTGCGTGCCGCCGTGATCGACGGCGCGCACGTCCCGGCTCGGAAAGGGGACACACACCGGATCCTCGCCGGTCGACCACGGAGGTCGGGCGAGCAGGCACCCCCTGATCAGCGTCTCCCGCGGAACGTCCCTCGCTGTGTGGCTGACCAGGGGAAGCCGAAAGGACGTCACCCGGCTCACGCCCCCCCTGGCCCCCTGGTGTCAGCGGCCCGGCGGGCCCGTTCCGTCACCGGCCACGGCGCCTGCGCTGGTCCCGTGGCACCACGTGTTCCGGTGTCAGGCCTTGCGGAGGCGCGCGATGACACCGTTGATGTCGGCCTCCAGCTGTTCCCGACGGACGTAGTGGCCGCCGCCCACCTCGTGAGCCTCGTGCGGGATGCCCACGCGGTGAAGGTGGGAGCGGAACTCCCGCTGGGTGTCGAGCACCACGGACTCGTTGGCGTACCCCTGGATGTCCTCGGGGCTGGTGCCGGCGACCAGGAAGACGCGCTTGTTCCGGTAGCTCTCGATCCGCTCGACGGGGTTGTCGGCGCTGACCCGGGCCTGGTCCCACGGCACGCCGTAGACGGTGCCGCCGCCCAGCTCCACCGCGGCGGAGGACAGGTTGGCCCAGTGGGTGACCGTGTCACCGCGCCCGCGCAGGCTGGCCGGGCCGGAGTGGGCGCTGACCGAGGCGAAATGACCGTAGTACTTGGCCGCGTACTTCAGCGCGCCGAAGCCGCCCATGGAGAACCCGGAGACGGCACGCCCGTCGTACTCGGCGTACGTACGGAAGTTGGCATCGACCCACGGCAGCAGCTGCGCCATGTGAAAGTGCTCCCAGTTGCGGGGGCCCACGTTGCTGGTGACCGGGTTGGAGTACCAGCCCGCACGCCCTCCGTCGGGCATCACGACGATGAGGTTCTTCCAGGCCGTCAGGCCGCGGATGTCGTGGTGCGCGTCGAAGGTGATGAAGTCCTCGAGCCCGCCGTGCAGCAGGTACAGGACGGGGTACCTGCGTTCGCCGGTGTGGTAGCCGTCGGGCAGCAGGACGTTGACTGCGGGGTTCCAGCCGATGGCTTCGGTCCGGAACCTGTAGTACCACATCCGGTAGTCGCTCTCGTTCCGGTCGACGATGCTCAGTCCGAAGCCGTTGCCGGCGGCCGCGGCCGCCGGCGCCGCCGCGAGCACGCCTCCGGCCCCCAGGGCCATGGCGGCGGTGAGCCCGCCGGCGGACTTGAGGATGTTTCTGCGGGTGGGGTGATGTGCGGTCAAGGTGATCTCCTGGGGAGACGCGTTCCGGGACTCGGTCCCGACGTCGCGTGACGAATGGTTACTGGGAGTGAGTGGGGCGGTCAGGGTGATCCGTGGACGGTGAGACCGGTGCCGGCGAGGAGGCCGGACGATCCCCCCGGAGCTGATGGGCTATCGCAGACAGGAGGCGACGATCAGGAACAGGACGAGGAACACCAGTCCGAGCGGGGCGGCGTAGCCGATTGTTCGGGGATTCCTCCTGTTCATCTCGACGATGCCGCCGGGGACCAGGCCGGGATGGCGGTCGGCGTAGTGGGCGACCGAGAGGTCCTCGGCCTCGGAACGGGAGGTCCACCGCGTGGTGAATCCGCATGCGCCGCATCGGTGGCGGTATGCCATGTGAACTCCTGGATGTCGCACTGCGGGGACGGACGGGCGGCCGTGGCGGTGGGATCCCGGCCGAGGGACCGACGGTCGTGTTGCCGACCGCAGACGACCAGACGTCCCCACGAGGAGCGCAGGCCGGGGGCCGCCGCACGGTGCCCGAAGCAGCTCACGAGCAGAGGGGAGGCGGTGCGTGAGGCCTTCACCGCGTCGGAGGGACTGCTCAGACGCGCCCCCGCAGGGGGCGGTATCAAGCAGCGCGCTCAACTGCCCGGCGTCCTCGGCGGCAGCCGGCTTCCGGGGCGGTCACCGTTGCCGGCGGCGTCGGCCGCACCCGGGCCGGCGGTCGACGGGAACGTGCCGAGCGCCACGAGTGTGCCCGGGTGGTCGTGTTCGGGGCCGGTCCTGTGCCACCGGTCCCGACAGCGGCAACACCGCGCAGACGGCACCTGTGACGGCGTGGTCCCTCACACTGCCTGACCGCGGGGCCATGGCGGCTCCTCATCAGGGAACGCCAGAGAGCACTCAGTCGGTCCTGGCCGTCGCGAACGCAGTCTCCAGACGCGGAATGTAGTCAGCGAGTGCAGGAGCCCAGCAGCCGTAGTTGTGGCCGCCGTTGCACGTCGGAGCCAGGGAGGCGCCGTTGCCGTAGTCGACGAGGCGACTGGCGATGCCGAGCTGGCCCAGGCGTGTCCTGACAGTCCTGGAGGCGGCGGCGGTGTGGACGTCCACGACGTCGTTGTCGCCCGTGTACAGGGTGACGCCGGTGTCGGCGAGCTTGGCGAGGTTGGCGGGCGCGGCCGGGTCTACCGCCTTCCAGACGCGGTCGGCGTTGAACACGGGGTACGGGGAGCCGAAGATCGCGTCGCTGTCGACGTACGGGCCGTACCCGGTGCACCTGCCGGATCCGGACGTGCTGGACGAGCTGCTCACAGCGCACCAGGCGCCCGTGAGGTTGAGTTCCGTGGCAAGGACGGCCGCGCGGATCTGCCACATGCCGAAGTCGATACCGCCGGACAGGGCTGCCGCGTGCCCGAACAGGTCGGGGCGGGCCTGGGCGTAGTGAAGGGCCCCGAAGCCGCCCATGGACAGGCCGACGACGGCACGGTGGTCGCGCTGGGGGAGGGTGCGGAGATTGGCGTCGATGAACGGTACGACCTGGGTGAGGTGGAAGGTCTCCCAGTTCGCGGCGCCCTCGGCGGTGTTCTGCATGAGCCAGTCGGCGTACCAGCCCTTGAGACCGCCGTCCGGAACGACAGTGATCATCTCGTCGGAGTGCAGGGCGGGGGCGGCTGCCACGTCGTCGACGGAACCCCCGCCCCCGTGCAGGAAGTACGTCACCGGCCACCGCTTCTCCGGATCCCCGGCGTAACCGTGGGGCAGGAGGACGCGGATCTTGTGCGGGCCGGACACCTGGGGGGTGGTGACCGTGATCGTGAAGTCCGAGGCGGAGTGGATCTCGGTGGCGTCGGGGACCTGGGTGATGCCGAAGCCGTCGGTGAAGACGGGGACGGCAGGCGGGTCAGCCTGGGCGACCGGCCCGCCGAGGGCGGTGAGCACGAGGGCGGCGACCAGGGCCGCGCCGGCGCCGCGGAGGGCGCGGAGATGAGGTATCCGCATGGGGAAGGGGTACTCCTTCGTGAGGCGTGACAGGCACGGCGGCCGCTTGCGCCCGGCAGGGCCACCGACCCGACAACGATGCAGTTCACGCAGCTCAGCGAACAGGCCAGACGACCGGCCACGCGTGACCGGTCGTCACGTTACCCTCTGGCACGCCGTACCCAATGCGACGTAGGAGTCCGATTGACGGACCAACTGGGTCCGCTGCTGCGCCGGTTGCGCCAGCGCGCGGGCCTCACACAGGAACAGTTGGAGGAGCGGTCCGGGGTGAGTGTGCGCACCATCCGCAGACTGGAGACCGGGAAGTCCGGCAATCATCAGCTGCAGACGGTGAGGCTCCTCGCCCAGGCCCTGGACATCGGGCGGGAGGAAGGGCGACGGCTCACGGACCTGCTGGGCCGGGACGGCAGCGGGGAGGAGCCGTTCACCGCGCCGCCGCACACCGAGCCACGACCGGGGCCCGACCCCGAGCCCGAGCCCGGACCCCCGCCGGTCCGTCCCCCGGCCGTCGTGGACACCGCGCCGGGCCCTGCCGCGCCTGCCGCGGAGCAGTCTCCGCTCGCAGCCTCGCTCATCGAGGCCGCCGACCTGCTTGCCGGTGAGGTCCGGCGCCGCTGGCGACGGGAGGAGGAGCAGCGACGGGTCCACGACCCGTTTCCGCTGCCCGTCCGCTGGCGGCCGACGGCACGCGAGCTGGGGGACCATCCGGAGAACGTGCAACGTCTGCAACCCGGTGCCACGGCAGGCGATATGGACCTGAGTGGTGATGTGCGGAGCGTGGCCGAGACCTACCGGCGCATCGAGTCCGGGCGGCTGGTGATACTCGGCCGCGCGGGCTCGGGGAAGTCGGTACTCGCCGTTCGCCTCGCCCTCGACCTTGTCGCGTCCAGGGCCCCCCTCGGCCGGGTTCCCGTGATCGTGAGTCTCGGCTCATGGGACCCGACCACCACCACCTTCCGGGGTCTGCTGGTGGGGCGGCTCCTGCGGGACCACCCGCACCTCGCCCGCAGGGTCCCCGGCGGATCGACGCAGGCGGCCTCGCTGGTCGACGCCGACCTGATCCTCCCCATCCTGGACGGGTTCGACGAGATGGCGGCGGAGCTGCGCGGCACCGCACTGGACGAGCTCAACACCACCTCGTTACCCCTGGTACTGACCAGCCGCCAGGAGGAGTACGCCGGGGCGGTCAAGGCGATCGAGGCACCTCTGGTGTGGGCTGCGTGCGTCGAACTCACGGATCTCACCCACAAGGACCTCATGGCCTATCTGCCCCGGACCTCCCGGCGCGTCTCCCACGGCAGAGGTGGAGAGAACCGGGGCGTGTGGGACGCCGTCCTCGACAGGCTTGGGCAGAGCGAGGAGGGACCAGGAAGCGGCGACGCCGTGGCCTGCGCCAACCTCGCCCGGGTGCTGAGAACCCCCTTCATGGTCGTCCTTGCCCGGACGACGTACAGCGAGGCGCCGGGGAAGGACCCCTCGGAACTCCTCGACGCCGACCGCTTCCCCACCGCGGACCACCTGGAAGACCATCTGCTGGCGAGCTTCGTCCCCACCGTCTACAGGCGTCGGGCCACCCAGCGGACCGACGACGGACGGCGGCAGCCGGACTGGGATCCGGACCGCGCCCGCCACTGGCTCGCCTGTCTGGCCCACGGCCTGTCCCGGAGCGACTGCGGCGGGCAGGATCTCGCCTGGTGGCGCCTCAGCGGCAGCCTGCGTCCCGCGACCCGGGTCCTGCACGTCGCACTGATCTCCACGCTGTGCATGTCCATGGCCACCTGGCTCGTGGGGCTCCTCGCGCAGCTCTGGGGCACCACCGACCTGTTCGGCCCGCGTCTGCTGCTCTTGCAGGGGACGTTGATCGGGCTGCTGGCCGGGGTGGCCTTCGGCCTGGTCTCCGCCGTCATGGAGACGTTCCAGCGGGGCGCTCTCCAACCCTTCCGCGTACGACTCCGACTGCCGGCCGCGGACCGCCGGGTGGAACGTCGGCCGCTCCGCTCGTTCACCGCCCGATTCGGATCCATGCTGCTGGGCGGGGCCACGCTGGGCGTCGGGTACGCCTGGGCCCTCGCCCTGCTGCGTGCCCTGTCGGGCGGGCTCCCCCTCTCTGACCCGGAGGTTGTCCGGAGCGCGCTCATCAACATGTTGGCCTTCGGGCTGATCTTCGGCCTGACAGCAGGGCTGGTCTTCGGGCTGCTCGCCGCGTTCGAAGCGCCCATGGACATCACCGCCGCGGCCACGCCGATCCGTCTGCTGTCCGCGAACCGTGCCGAAGCGGGTCGGCAACTGCTCGTGCTGGTCCCCGTCCTCGCCCTCGGGATCGCCCTCTGCGGGCATCTCGTCGTCCTCGTGCTCCAGGAATCCCTCGGGCCGCTGAGCTGGCAGCCGACGGGCGCGCTCCTGATCGGATCGGTCGGTGGCCTGGGCGGCGCCACCGCCTACGTGCTCGCCTTCACCGCGTGGGGGCGCTGGGCGACGCTGACCCGGGTGTGGTTGACGCTGACCCGCAGGCTGCCCTGGAACGTGGTCGCCTTCGTCGAGGACGCCCATCGCCGCGGTGTACTGCGCCGGACCGGTGCCGTCTACCAGTTCCGCCACGTCCGGCTCCAACAGCACCTGGCGGACTCGTTCCACCCCCTCAGCCGGCGGACCACGAGGCGGTGGCGCGTCCGACGCGGACACGGGCGGTAGGTGCCGGTCTCGTTGCCGTGGGCCCTGCCGGAGGGGAGGAGTGTTCGCTCGTCGTGTCCGTAGGACACCTGGCTGGCCCTGCTCACTCGGACCAGGGCCGCCGTCAGACTGCGTGGCGGGGCGCGCACCGTGGGACGCGCCTCGGCGATCTGTCGGCATGGAGAGGGCTGGGGCTGGTCGGTTGAGGGACGGACTTCGGGGCGCTGCCTGGGCCGCGTGTCGGCAGTGCAGGGTCGGCTGGACACGCCGCCCTCAACCAACCATCCACCCACCCCTGCCAAGAAGTTGTCATGCTCCCGAAATTGCTGGCGACAGACCCCCGCTTCCTGAAGGCCCGCGAAGCCGCCACGCAGGCACTCGCCTCGCAGAGCGGCACCACACAGGACATCAGTGCCGACGTCGCACTCAAGACCGCGCTCGACGCCTACGCCGACCAGTGCGTCAGGGCGCTTGTCTCGCAGGTCGGTATCCGTCGTCGATCGTGAGGGGAGCGACGTCGAGGACCAGGTTCTCCAGCGCTTGCGGCATCGGTCCGAAGCTGGCAACCCACGTCTCGACGAGGTAGATCTCACCGGACTCGTCGATGGCCAGGAAGAACCGGCCATGATCAAGTTCACCGAGGGGAACGAGGCTGCGACCGATGGTCTCGCCCCACTCGGTGAACCGGTCCTCTTCACCTCGCGCCAGTTCGGGATCCAGCTCAAACGGCGTGCGCGCACAACTGATTCCTGGGCCGCTGATGTTCACGGTCAGGCCGCCGAACTCCTTGAGGAAGCCCTCCGCCGCGTCGTGCCACGCAAGCCCGGCGCGTTCGGATGCGGACCGCCAGATGCTCGTGTCTACCACGCACTCGGGGAACCACCTTGAGGCTTCCAGGACCTCACGCACCTCTGGCAACCAGCTACTCATTCTGGGCCCAGCTCCTCATCGACGCATGAAAAACGATCATCTCACCGCCGCTCGCCAAGGAACAGTGCGTAACCGCGCCACAGAACTTGGACCAGAACTGCAGAAGACTTTCCGTCGCAGACACCCCTGACGCCCAAGGTGACGTCGTTCAACGGATCCGTCCGGATTGATGGCGATTCAAGCGCCAGATCGGCCAGGAGTGCGCAGATCGTGCCCGAATGGAGGCCGCCGCGACGCATGCCCGCACGGCATCCAGCAGATAGGATCACGAACACTCGTGCGATACGTCTTGCGGGCACCCTGTGCTCGGGCGCACCATCTCGCGCCCGCCCGCTTTGAATCGACTGCGCACGTTTGGCGCATCGGAAGGACCAGCCATGTCAAAGTCGCCGCAGGTCGGCCCCCTTACGCCGCTCACCAAGAAGAAGCTCTTTGACGGACTCGCCCCGTGGCAGCTGGTCCTCTCCCTGCTCCCGCTGGGACTGCTCTTCATGGGCGGCGCGATCGGCGGTGGGCTGGGCGCTCTGGGCATGGTCGCCAACGTGAAGATTGCCAAGACGCAGCTGCCGACTGCCGGCAAGGTGGCAGCCATGCTAGGGGTCGGTCTCGCGGCGGTCGTCGTCTTCCTGGTGGTCGGAGGATTGCTGTCCAATGCCTTGAACGGCTGATTCAGCAGTCGAGCCTCGACAGCTCGGCGAAATACGTCCGCCTCCTCGAAATCCACCAGGAACACGATCTCCCCTTGGGCGGGTGGCGTATCGACGTGCCGACCCTGAAAGTGCCTGCGGATGACGTGCACCTGCTTCTGGCAGTGGAAGAATCGCCGAACAACCCCCACGAGGCCAGGGCGGCGTAGTTCAGATGATTCTGTCCGACTTGATGCCGGTTCAGGCGCGGACATGGCTGCGGAGTTCGCGGGGCCGGAACGGAGGCACGCACGGCCCCCGGGTGATCATGAGATGTCGAGTACCTGATCACCACAGCGGAAGACCGTGCCTGCCCGTTCATCACCGCCCATCCCCGCCGGCCTGAGCCAACTCGCTGTTGTCCGGCCCGCCGAGCCCGAGGACCACCCCGGCCTGCTGGTCTGCCTTGCAGCGGAGACGCGTCTTGAGGCATTTCGGCTCATCTCGCCGAGGAGGGCCGGGCGGCGGGCCGCCGTCCGAGTCAGAGCGGCCCGCTCGGCCCGCGGCCTTGTTCCGTTGTCAGCGGCGGCTGACATGATCACGGTCATGAGCGACGAGTCTTTCGAATGGCAGGTCTTCCTCGGCCGTTGGCAGGAGGAGTGGGTTCCGTCCGACGATGAGGAGGACGGTGGTCCGCGCGTCGTCCCGCTGGGCAGCCCCGGGGCGGACGAAGTCGCGATCACCGCGCTCGAGCGGCGCCTCGGACAGCGACTGCCGCCCTCGTACCGGGAGTTCCTCGCCGTGAGCGACGGGTGGCGCGTGGAGCAGACCGCCGGCGTATATCAGCTCGGCGGCGTGGCGGACATCGACTGGTCCGGGGACCCGTTCGGGCTGAGCGACCTGTACGAGGAGAATCTGGGCGACGACCCGAGCGAGCAGGAGGTCCTGCTCGCCGGCATGTGGCGGCGGTCGCTGCGGCTGGAAACGGACTCCGACATGACGCTCGCTCTGCTGGACCCGGGCGACCGCGACGAGAACGGCGAGTGGGCGTTGTATGTCTACAAGGGCTGGAGCGGTGAGTTCCCCGACCGATACCCATCGTTTCGTACGTACATGGAGGCTATGTACCGCAGCTTCCACGCCGACCGTACGGAGCGTCCCGACTTCGAGAGCGCGACCACACGCGCCCAGGACGCCCAGGTTGAGAAGGCCCGTCTGCTCGCCCTGAGCGGACGGCACGAGGAGGCCGTGTCCCTGCTCGAAGAGGCACGATCCTTTGGGCGGCCGCACAGCGCCGTGCTGCTGAACCAGTTGGAGCATCTCGCGGCCCCTCGCGCCCAGCGGGATTACTGCCTGCTAATGACCGACCCGCGTTATCTGCCCGAACTTCTGCCCGTCTCGGCGACCGAACCGGCCGCCGGCACATGGCGGCTGGGCGGGGACGACCGCTGGCTGGGGATGATGACCGCCCGCAGGCCGATGACCTCGCCGTGAGTGCCGTGGACCTTCGCCCGCCGCAGCGGGACCCAGGCGGTGAACGCGGCGTTCATCTCCTCGG
>NZ_JASHLT010000068.1:0-29519 GCF_030056615.1 Streptomyces sp. HNM0645
GCCGAGGCCGCCGCCGAACTGCTGCCCGGGCGTGAGGCCCTGGGCCGGCTGCGGTTCAACTTCGTCAGGACCACGAACGTGAGCGAGCGCATCGCCTACGTCAGCGCCCACAACGAGTCGCTCGCCGCCAACGTCGACTCGCCGGACGCCGTCGCGGCCTCCGAGGCGACCCAGTCCATCTCGATCAGCCAGTAACGAGCCCGGTCGTGTGCGGGCCGCGTTCTTGGGGGCGCGGCCCGCACCGGGAGGAAGAGCAGGACGGTGACCGAAAGCCAGAAGGTCCACCCCGGTCCCGTGGGGGCGGCGGCCTGCGACACGGGCGACGTGGCTCACCCGTACGAATACACGGAGACCCTGTTTCCCGTTCCGCGCCTCGGTGCGGGACTCCAGTTCCTCGGCGAGTACCAGGGATCCGGCTTCACGGAGCGCAAGTACCTGGTCCGCCGAGGTGACGGGCAGGTGGTCCAGCTCTCCCGGTTGCTCTACCTGGTGGCCGAAGCCATCGACGGCGTACGCGACACCGAGACCGTCTCGCACCGGGTCAGCGGGCGCTACGGACGGGAGGTCAGCGCCGACAACATCGAGTACCTCATCGAGCAGAAACTCGAGCCGCTCGGCATCACCGTCCCCTTCGGGCAGGAGGGCGACCAGGTCGCCGGCCCCACCACCGACCTCCTCCTGGTCCTCAAGGGCCATCGGGTGATCTTCCGTGAGCGGCAGGTGGCCCGCATCGCCGCGGCGCTCGCCTGGCTCCACCGTCCACCGGTCGTGGTCCTGGTGCTGTCCGCGGCGCTCTGCGTGGACATCTGGCTGTTCGCCGTCCACGGAGCGATCGCGCCGGTGCTGCAGGTGCTGGAACAGCCCGTCCTGATGCTCGCCGTCTTCGCACTGATCGTGGCATCGCTGGTCTTCCACGAGTTCGGCCACGCTTCGGCGTGCAGATACGGCGGTGCGCGCCCCGGGAGCATCGGCTGCGGCCTCTTCCTGATCTGGCCCTCGATGTACACCGAAGTCACCGACGTCTACCGCATCGGGCGGGCCGGCCGGATCCGCACCGACCTGGGCGGGATCTACTTCAACGTGGTCTTCGTGCTGGGGCTCGCCCTGGCGTACGTCCTCACGGGCCAGCCCCTCTTCCTCGCCGCGATCTACCTCGTGCACTTCGAGATCCTGGAGCAGTTGCTGCCGGTGGTCCGGCTGGACGGCTACTACATTCTCGGGGACCTCGCGGGAATCCCCGACCTCTTCGGGAAGATCAAGCCCATCCTGCGGTCCATGCTGCCGGGACGTTCGCCGTCGCCGGAGGTGGCCGGGCTGAAGCGGCCAGCGAGGATCATGGTCACCGCGTGGGTCGCGACCATGGTGCCGCTGATCGTCGCCGAGCTCGGCTACGTCCTGTGGAACCTCCCACGCCTGCTCACCACGAGCCTGCGCTCACTGGCCGAACAGGTGGCGGGGACCTGGTCCGCCTTCGCCGACGGTCAGATCCCCGCCGGCCTCGTCGGGGTCGTCGGAAGCTTCATGCTCATCTGCCCCCTGGCCGGTGCGACCTACCTCGCCGTACGGCTGGTGGGGCGGCTCATGAAGGTCATCGCCCGGGCCACGGAGGGCAACACCCGGCTCCGGGTGGCCGTCTGGGGCGGGGTACTGGTGGGATCGGGCGCGCTCTGCGCGGCGTGGCTTACCGGTATGACCCCGGAGCCGCTGCCGCGGCAGCCGCCCATCGCCCCCATCCTCCAGCCCGGTGTCCCCACGGTCCGCCCGACGGCTGCGGTCCCCGCCGCGGAGCGGCCCGCCCCCGCCACCCCGGACCCGACCCTCCTCACCGGCCCACCGCCCGAGGCCCCCGCGCCCACGGCGAGTTCCGGCGCCGGCCCCGCCGGCCCGAGCGCCACCACGAGCGGCTCCCCGTCCGCGAGCCCCGTCGCGAACGTGCCGACACCAGGGCCGACGAGCCCTACGCCGAGTCCGAGCTCTACCTCGGCGTCGCCTTCGGCCGACCCCAGCGCCTCGCCGACGCCGAGCACCACGCCGTCCGGATCCCCTTCGCCCTCGGTGACCCCTTCGGAGTCGCAGAGCGCGACGGAGGAGCCGTAGGCCCGATCGCACCTTCCGCCTCCCCGGCCCGATCGCCCCTCCCGATTCTCGAACATCCGCAAAGGAGCAACCGATGACGCACCGAAAACCACGCACCGGCGACGGTGGCCGCAGAGCCGCACGGTTCGGCATGCTCGTCGCCGCCTGTACGGCCGGCTTCGCCACGGCGAGCCCGGCCGGGGCGGCATCGTCCGTGTCGGCCGGCAACCGCTACGTCGGCATCGCGGTGGACGAAGCCCACGCGAACGCCGGACCCGGGCACCGCTTCGACTACGACGACGAGTTCGCGGTCCACGAGCTCGGAACGCGTCTCGGCGTCGGCGCGCGCAACAGGGCGGTCGCCCGTTCCGCGGGCTGCACGCTCTTCAACCCGTGCCGTTCGGTCGCCCTGTCCTTCCAGGTCGTCACCGTCACCGGAACGATCACGCGACTCAACGCCGCGAACACCAGCCGTGCGGTCAACGACCACTGCGACGGCTGCCAGACGTTCGCCGGCGCATACCAGTTCATCGTCTCCACCCCGTACTCGTTCACGCTGAGCCGCCCGGTCAGGAGCGAACTCGCCCGGCTCGAAAGGCGACTGGGCGAACTGGAGCGCAGCCGCGAGCCGATCGGCACCGTCAGGAGCCGCGCCGACTCCCTGGCCGCCGAGGTCGTGAACCTGCTCAGGGCCGCGGTGGCGTCCGCACCCCGGGGCGAGGCCGTCACCCCGCTGCAGAGCTTCCGGCCCACCGTCACCCTGCGGCGCCACATCGACTAGGGCGTGTCTCGCAAGTAGCGGCCCCGCCCAGACGGGACTTTCGAGACACGCCCCAGCGCTGCGGCGGGTGGGGTCCGCCCGCCGCTCCGCACCGAACCCCACCCGCCTCCCGGCTCGGGGAACCCTCCCCGGGCCGGCAGGCGGGCCTGACTCCAGTCCTCCGGAGGACCACCAACCAATGAGTTACCCACCCGAGGTGCGTCGTCAGGCCCTCGACCTGCTGGCCGTGGGCGAGCCCGTGAAGAAGGTCGCGGTCGACCTCGGCCTCAGCGAGCGGACGCTCTACCAGTGGCGGCGGAGATACCTGCCGCAACTGCGGCACCAGCGGTACTTCCCCGACGCAGGGACGGAACTCACGGCCGCGCGCAGACGCATCTCGGAACTGGAGACCGAGGTCGCCGTCCTCCGGCGTGCGACCGAACTGCTGCGGGACGCGATGTCCCCAAAAGACGATTCGAGGCAGTACGCGTGATGGCTCACGAGGGCTTGCCCGTGCGGATCGCCACGAGCGTCCTGGGGGTGACCGAGTCCGGGTACTTCACCTGGCGTTCCCGTCCTCCCTCCGCACGTTCCGTCCGCCACTCCTGGCTCACCGAAGTCATCTCCGCCATCCATGCCGCTTCGCACGGGACCTATGGATACCGGCGCATCCACGAGGAACTGACCTCGCGCCACGGCATCGCGGTCAGCCACGGCACGGTGCAGCTCCTGATGCGCCGCGCCGGCCTCCAGGGTCTCTCCGCCGGCGAACGGCGCCGCACCCGGCCGACTCCGAAGGGGTTTCCGGCCTGAACGAGAGAGCGATCCGACCATGAGCATGGAGTACCCGTCGTTCCCGACACCGCCGCTGCCCATCTCCGCGTATCTGCGTCCCCATCTGCGGGTGGGGGAGGACCTGCCGGCGACCCAGGCCCACCAGGTGATGCTGCACTGCGCCCTGGACGCGGCATGCGTCCCCGTGCGGCTGACCGACACCCGTGCCGTCGCCCGGATCGCCGAACTCGACTTCCACACGGTGAACGCAGTGATCGGCTGGCTGCGAACGCTGAGCGAGCGCTGAGCCTGCGGTCGGGACGGATGTCGCCGGGGTCCGGTTCAGTCGGTGGCGGGGTGGGGGTCCGTGGCGGGGTGGGTGTCGGTGTCGTGGCCCGTGGGGGGTTCCGTGCCGGGGGCTGTGTGGGTGCCGGTGTGGGTGTGGGGCGGGTGGGTGTTGCGCAGGAGGGATTCGACGAGTGCGGTGACGTGCCGGCGGTCGGCCGGGGAGAGCTGCTGGACGCTGGCGATGAGGGTGGCGACCTCGGGGTCGGCGGGTGTGCCGGGGGTCTCCTCGAAGTACAGGTGGATTCCGCAGGCTTCGGCCGCGGCCCTGCGGACGGAGTCCNTGCCGTGGGACGGAGTGACGCGTACGGGTGAGTCCGAGTGTATGCGGCAGGCGGTGCGTCCTTCCCTCGCCGCCCGCCGTCCGGGGGATCTCGCGGGGGCGGCCGCCCGGCCCCGGGCGGGCTTTCGCGCGCACATGAAAGGGCGCCCTCGGAGGCCGAGGACGCCCAGGTCAGCGAACTGATCGCTTGTGCGCCGCCAGGGACTCGAACCCCGGACCCGCTGATTAAGAGTCAGCCGCTCTAACCAACTGAGCTAGCGGCGCCTGCTGACCCGGAGAACTCTACCGGACCCCCTGGGATGCTCCTGACCATTTCCTTGCGCGTTCCGGCCTGTCGGATGGTCGTTTTTTCGCTTTGCTCCGTCAAAATGCGATTTGTCATGACGGAAGAGCGTGGTGGATCTGGAGGGGTAAGGGATGACCGTTCCGGTGTTCGAGGAGTACGAGCCGGCCGGCGACTGCGTCTGCCCCGGCTGCGCCCGGCAGCGGCGGGAACGGGCCCGTGCCCTGCCGGTGCGTGCCGGCGGCCACCCGGCCGCGCACGGCGCCCGCCGCGCTCTCGTACTGGTCACCGCGGCGGGAGCGGTACTGAGCGGCGGGAGCGCTGGGGCCCTGGCCGCTCCCGGAGCGGAGCGCCCTCCGGTGCCCGAGCCGGAGGCTGCGGCACCCCGGACCGCGCGGTCCGGGGCGCCCGCCGCCGAGGCGGACGTGGCG
Organism: Streptomyces sp. HNM0645; assembly: GCF_030056615.1. NCBI lineage: Bacteria > Bacillati > Actinomycetota > Actinomycetes > Kitasatosporales > Streptomycetaceae > Streptomyces > Streptomyces sp. HNM0645. The sequence continues at coordinate 4,953 of NZ_JASHLT010000068.1, forward strand.
GCTCCACCACGGCGACCGGCCGGGGAACGGGCGGCCGGTGCGCACCCCGCCGGGCCCGGGCGCGCCGGAACGGACCCCGCCCCGGCGGGCCCCGGTGCCACGGACCCCTCCCGTGGCGATCGTGTCCGTGCGGTGGGCCCCGCCGGGCCCGGGCGTGACCCCCGCCCCGACCCGGAGACCCCGCAGGGCGGCCAGGAACAGCTGCACGGCGGCCCGGTGGCCGGCCCCGCCGGGACGGCCGGTCTGCGCAAGATGGCTCGTGCCGACATCATGAGCCGGGCGAAGCGCTGGGTGAACGCCAAGGTCCCGTACTCCATGAGCAGGTACTGGGTGGACGGCTACCGGCAGGACTGCTCCGGCTACGTCTCCATGGCCTGGCACCTCCCGGGCAACGAATGGACAGGCAGCCTGGCCCAGTTCGGCACGCGCATCGAGCGCAAGGACCTGCAGCCCGGCGACATCCTGCTCTTCCACAACGTGAGCAATCCGGCCAAGGGCTCCCACGTCACGATCTTCGGCGGCTGGGCGGACGGTGCCCGCACGAAGTACGTCGCGTACGAGCAGGCCAGGCCGAACACCCGCAGACAGACCACGCCCCTGGCCTACTGGAGCAACTCCGACCAGTACGTGGCCTACCGCTACAAAGCGCTGAAGGGCGTGGGCGCGGCGGACGGGACCGTCGGGGAGATCGGGGGGATCGGGTTCCCCGGTGTGGGGGTCTTCGCGCCCGGCGCGGGCAACGCGTACGTCACCCGGCTCGCGAGGCTGCTGGCGGAGCAGGGTTTCGCAGGCAACGGCACGGCCGGTCCGGGGGCGCGCTGGGGGGAGGCGCACCGGCGTGCCACCCAGGCGTTCCAGTACGCCCAGGGCTGGAGGGGTGCGGAGGCGGACGGGGTCCCCGGTCCGGACACCTGGCGCCTGCTGGTGAACGGCACGGGAAGGAAGGCGGCGCCCGGCGCGGACGCGCCGAACGGGCCCGGCCGGGAGGCGGGTTCGGTGACGGGGGCACCCGCGCCGGCAGCCGGCCCGAGCTCGACCGGTCCGGAACAGGCGCCGTCGTCCGCCGCGCGGGCCCCCGCCGCGTCGGCGTCCACGGCGGCGGGATCCGCTTCCGCGGGAGCCCGGCAGGCGGCGGCCTCGCCCGCGCCGCCCCCGGTGACCGGGGCTGCGTCCGGCGGTCGTGCCGCGGCCGCTCCGGTCCGGCACGGTTCCGCCGTCCGATCCGGCCCTGCCGGGCCCCGCAGGCCACCGTCCGCCACGGCCGCTTCCCGCCGGCCGGGCGCCGCGACGGCGGCTCCGGCCGGATCCCGGAAGCCGGCGCCCGGAGCCGCCGCTTCCGCGCCGGGTTTCCCGGGTCACGGACACTTCCGACCCGGCGGCTCCGGAAGGCATCTGGACACTCTCCGCCGGCAGCTGGTGAAGCGGGGCTTCGGCAGGCACTACTCCACCCGCCCCGGCCCTCGCTGGGGCGACGCGGACCGTCGCAGCGTCGAGGCGTTCCAGCGCGCGCAGGGCTGGCACGGGGCGGCGGCCGACGGCTACCCCGGCCCAGAGACCTGGCGGCGGCTTTTCTCATGACCCACAACTCCGATGTGCACCGACCCCGCGAGGAGGCGACCGCGGTGACCCCGACGACCCCCAACTCCGAGGACCCTCCGGGTCCGTCCCTCCCGCTCGGCCGGCTGACCTCCGCGTCGGTCGCCGTCCACAGCGCCGGTCTCCCCGTCGCGGGCAGCACGCCCTCCGGCGGGCCCGCGCCCGAGACCACGACCGGCCCGGAGGCGCCGACGGCATTCGACGGCACACCCGCGCTGCACGGCATTGCGGACGTGCACGGCACCCCGGACGCGCACAACGCCCCAGCCGTGCCCGGCACTCCGGACGGCGCCACCCCCGGGCGCGGCGGCGTGCCCGCGGAGACCGGACTGCCCGCTCCCGCCCAGGAGCCCCCTTCGGTCGGCGGGTCCGGGGCGGGTTCCGCGACCGCCTTCCCGCCCGCGCCCGGCGGCACTGCGAACGACGCCACCGACGCCCGTTCCCACCCGGCCGCCCCGTCCGAGGCGGGTGGGACGAAGCCCGGCGGCGTGCGCGACACCGCGCCCGCGACCGAACGCGGCGAGCGGCAGTTCAGCGGCGTCGGCGGTCGCCGGACGGTCGTCATCGGCACCGACACGACCGGCGCCATCCCCGTCCACCTGCTCTACCGGGACGCCGTCGCGTCCGCCGGAGCGACCGCCCGGGGCGCGGCGGGAAGGACGGCCGAGGCCCTGCGGACGGAGCCGGCCACCGGTGCGGACGCCACCCGCCCGCTCAACGGGACGTCCGCCCACAAGGGGCCGGACGGCGGCACACAGCTCAAGGACCGCAGGAGCGCCTTCGGCGTGAACGGGCCGACCAAGGACGTCGACGGCGACAGCGGCCCCGACACCATCGCCATGCCCCCGGTGGCGTCCGCCACCGGACGACGGTCCGCACCGGGCGCCGGCCAGGCCGCCCGACGGCCCGCACCACCGCCGGACCCCCGGCTGGTCGAGCGGCCCGGCCCGGTGCTGCCCGGCTGGGCGGCTCTGCTCGCCGGGGCCGTCTCCCTCGTCGCCTGCGCGGCCGTGCTGCATTGGGCGGGAGCCTTCCCGCCCGAGGTGACGACGCTCTTCGGACTGGGCGAACGGCCCTATGGCGGTCTCGGGTTCGTGCACTGGGGCGTGCTCGCCGTCTCTCTGACCGTCGCGCTGTTCTCGCTCGGCGGGCTCGCGCGCGGCCGGGTCGGCCACGCCTGGGTGCTGACGCTGTACGGGGAGTACCGCGGCAGTGTCCGCCGCAGCGGTCTCATGTGGGTGAGCCCGCTGCTGCTCCGTCGCCGGGTGGACGTACGGCTGCGGCACTGGCGCAGCGATCCCATGCCGTCGGTCGACGCCGACGGTACCGCGCTCGAGGCCGTCGTCCTCGTCGTGTGGCGGGTCCGGGACACGGCCCGGGCCGTGCTCGGGGTCGCGAACCACGAGTCGTACCTGAGGGAGCAGGTGGAGGCGGCACTGGCACGGGTGCTGTCCCAGATCCCGGCCGACGCCTCGGCGCCGGCCGCCGCCGGCGGTCCCGCGCTCGAACTGCGTCCGACGCTCCGCAACGCCGAGGCAGTCGGCGACGCCCTGACGAAGACGCTCGCGGCGGAGTGCGCCCCCATCGGGATCGACGTCTTCTCGGCGCAGCCGACGCGTATCGAGTACGCGCCCGAGGTGGCCGCCGCGATGCGCCGTCGCCGGGTCGCCGCTCTGGAGGCCGAGCGTCGCGACACCGTGCTGAGCTCGGTGGTCGACGCGGTGGACGACACGGTGCAACGGCTCACGATGCGCGGGCTGGTGGAGTTCGACGACTACGAGCGCAAGGCCCTCGTCCGCGACCTCACCGTGGCGTTCTGCACGGCGAGGACGGGCGGTGCCGAGACCCCGTGATTGGTCTGGACATGTTCAAAATTCGTCAATAGTCTGGGACTTGGTCTAGACCGGAATCCGCAGGACCGCACAAGCGCAGCTGCGCCGCACGGCTCACAGAACTCCCCCACGTTCTCCAGGAGCGACAGCATGCGAAAGCGAATAGGCGCGGCCGTCGTCGGGCTCACGGTGGCGGGGGCGACCCTGCTCTCCACCGGGAGCGCCGGCAGCCACGGCTACACCGACTCCCCGATCAGCCGTCAGAAGCTCTGCGCCAACGGCACCGTGGGCAGCTGCGGCGAGATCCAGTGGGAGCCCCAGAGTGTCGAGGGGCCCAAGGGCTTCCCCGGCGCGGGTCCGGCGGACGGGAGGATCTGCGCCGGCGGCAACAGCCGCTTCGCGCAGCTCGACGACCCGCGCGGCGGCACCTGGCCCACCACCCGGGTCTCGTCGGGGCAGAACCACACCTTCCGGTGGCAGTTCACCGCCATGCACGCCACGACCGACTTCAGGTACTACATCACCAGGAACGGCTGGAACCCCGGCCAGCCGCTCACCAGGGCCGCGCTCGATCCGCAGCCCTTCCTGACCATCCCGTACCACGGCCGGCGCCCCCCGGGGACGCTCAGCCACTCGGGCACGCTGCCGTCGAAGTCGGGCCGCCATCTGATCCTGGCGGTGTGGACCATCGCCGACACCCCGAACGCGTTCTACGCCTGCTCGGACGTTCAGTTCTGACGCTATGTCAGTTACCGTGCGCGCCATGGGCGTCACGGGGAGCGGTACGACCGTCGCGGAGCTGGTACGGCGCCAGTGGGGCGACCACCGGGTGGGGCTGGTCCACGAGGACCTCGTGCTCAGCCACCACCAGGTCGCCTCCGGAGCCGCCGCGCGGGCGGCACTGCTCACGGAACTGCTGCCCCGGGGAGCCGAGCCGCACCTCGGGGTCCTGCTCGACAACACGCACGAGTTCCCGCTGTGGATCGGCGCGGCGGCCCTCACCGGGGCCGCCGTCGCCGGCATCAACCCGACGCGCCGGGGCGCGGAACTGGCCCGCGACATCCTGCACACCGACTGCCGGGTGCTGGTCACCGAGCGCGCGCACCTTCCCCTGCTCGACGGTCTCGAACTGCCGGGCGTGCGGGTGCTGGTGACCGACGACGCCGCCTACGCCGCCCTCCTCGCCCCCTGCGAGGGTGCCGGACCCGCCGACATCGCCCCCCTGCCGGGCCGCACCGTGCGGCCCGGCAGCCGGCTGCTGCTGTACTTCACCTCCGGCTCGACGGGCGCGCCCAAGGCCGCGATCTGCAGTCAGGGACGGCTCGCCGCCGCCGGGGCCGCCCTCGTCTCGCAATTCGGGGTGCGCCGGGACGACGTCCACTACGTCTGCATGCCGATGTTCCACGGCAACGCGGTGATCGCCGACTGGGCGCCCGCACTGGTGGCCGGCGCGACGGTGGCACTGCGGCGCCGCTTCTCCGCGTCGTGTTTCCTCTCCGACGTACGGTCCTACGGAGCCACGTACTTCACCTACGTGGGCCGGGCCGTGCAGTACCTGCTCGCCACCCCGGAGCGCGAGGACGACCGCGAACACTCGCTCCGGCTCGGCTTCGGCACCGAGGCGGGGGCGGTCGACGCGGAGCGCTTCGAGGCGCGGTTCGGGGTACGGCTCGTCGAGGGCTACGGCTCCTCCGAGGGCGGTGCGGCCGTCCAGCGCACCTCCGGCACTCCGCGCGGAGCGATCGGCCGGGCCGCGCCCGGGGACGACCTCGCCGTGGTCGACCCGTCCAGCGGCCAGGAGTGCGAGCCGGCCCGCTTCTCCCCGGCGGGCGTGCTGCTGAACGGCGACCGGGCGATAGGCGAACTGGTCAACCGCGGCCGCAGCCCCTTCGAGGGCTACTGGCGCAACGCCGAGGCGGAGGCGGAACGGCTGCGGGGAGGCTGGTACTGGAGCGGTGACCTCTTCTACCGCGACGCCGAAGGCTTCCTGTACTTCGCCGGCCGCGGCGACGACCGCCTGCGCGTCGACAGCGAGAACCTCGCCGCCGCGCTCATCGAGAGCATCCTCGCCCGCTGGGAGCCCGCCGCGGGCGTCGCGGTATACGCCGTACCCGATCCGGTCGCCGGCGACCAGGTGATGTGCGCCCTGGCCCTCCGCGACGGGGAGTGCTTCGACCCCGCGGCGTTCACCGGCTTCCTCGCCGCCCAGCCCGATCTGGGGACGAAGATGCCGCCTCGCTTCGTCCGTGTCGTCCCGCACCTCCCGGTCACCGCCACCAACAAGATCCACCGTGTCGCCCTGCGCCGGGAGGGTTTCCTCCGGGGCCGGGACCCCGTCTGGTGGCGGGAGCCCGGCACGGACGTCTACCGACCGTTGACGGCGGCCGACGCCGCCCGGCTGTGCCGTGCCTACGAACGGCAGGGCAGGACCGGGCTCTTGGGCCGGTGAGCCCGGTCGCCGTTCCGGCGGACGGGTTTCCCGGTGCGCTCGGCGGGGCGGGCCGGGCCCCGTGGCTCACGGCCGGCGGCCGGCCCCTCAGTGGTCCGGTGGTGGGTCCGGTCGCGCCGGCCGGCGGACGAGGCGCCGGTCCGGGCCGACGGGATCCGGCCCCGGCCGACGAGACTGCGGTCCGGGTGCGCAGACGTCGGTCGGGCCGACGGAATCCGGCCCCGGGTCCGGGGCCGCCCACATCGGCCGCCGGGCGCTGTGGGACGTGTCGAGGCAGGTGGACGTGACGCATATCACCGCCGGAGCTTGCCGTCCTGCCCGCGAGGACGGGGGGACCGCGTCCGCGGCCGGAAACGGTGGAGCGGATCCCGGGCCGGGCCGTCCCACCGGCCCGGCCCGGGGTGGTCGGGCGGTTGCGCCGCGAAGGCTTCGCACGGCTCCCCTGGCGCGGAGGGCACCGCGGCGCCGGGAGAACACGAGAGGCCCTCGCAACTGCGAGGGCCTCTCGTGAGGTTGTGCGCCGCCAGGGACTCGAACCCCGGACCCGCTGATTAAGAGTCAGCTGCTCTAACCAACTGAGCTAGCGGCGCGGGCTGCCGTTCTCGCCGCTCCCGGCGGCTGACGACACAAGTAATACTACCCGGTCCGCAGGAGTGCTCCCGACCACCGGGCGCGGGCCGCCGGGTGGTCGGCGTCACGGCACGGGGTCTCGGCGGTCTCGCGGGCCCGGCCGGTCACAGGGCCAGTGACAGCACCACCGGAGCCGCCCGGCGGTTCAGGGTGTCGGCCGCGGCGCGCAGCCGGTGGGCGTGCTCGATCGGGAGCGAGAGCGCCAGGCAGCCGACGGACGAGCCGGCCGTCAGCGGCACCGCCGCGCAGACCGTGCCCACCGCGTACTCCTGGAGGTCCAGCACGGGGACCGTGGGTGGCTGGGCGTCCAGCTTGGAGAAGAGGATCTTCTCGTTGGTGATCGTCCGGGAGGTGAGCCGGGCGATCTTGTGCCGTGCGAGATGGTCGCGGCGGCCGTTCTGGTCGAGCTGGGTCAGCAGGCACTTGCCGACGGCGCTGGCGTGCGCCGCCGAGCGGAAGTCGACCCACTCGTTGACCTTGGGGGTACGGGGGCCGTCGGCGAACTGGGTGATCTTGACCTCGCCGTCGATGTACCGGCTGATGTAGACCGCCGCGCCGACCGAGTCGCGCAGTTCGGTCAGCGTCTCCTGGAGCTTGCGCTCCAGGGCCTCCCGCCGGGTGACGCCGGAACCCAGCAGGACCAGGGAGTCGCCGATCACGTACGCCCCGTCCGTGACCTGCTCCACGTAGCCCTCGCGGCGGAGCATCAGCAGCAGGGACGTGAGATGGCCGGTCGGCAGTCCGGTCTCGCGCGCGATCTGGACATCGGTCACACCGCCGCTGTGCCTGGAGATCGTCTCCAGGACGCGCAGTGCGTACTGCACCGAGTGGAACGGCGCGGTCGGCTCGGGCTTCAGCGCCACGGTTTCCCCCTACCAGGTTGTGACCGCAAGCTTCCGTACCACGATAGCCGTCAAGAACCGTTTAGTGGGCGGCTGTTGGCGAGAAATGTAGGGCGCCCCAGGCTTATGTCCTGGGGCGCACGACAATGGCATATGCCAGGGTCATGAATGGTGCATGGAGGGAGAGGTCAGAGCACCGCCCCGAGGAACTCACGAGTACGCTCGTGCTCGGGTTCCGAGAAGATTTTCTCCGGGGGGCCGGACTCGATCACCTTCCCGGCGTCGAACATCAGGACCTCGTCGGAGATGTCCCGGGCGAAGTTCATCTCGTGGGTCACACAGAGCATCGTGATGTCGGTGGTGCGGGCGATGTCCCTGAGGACGTCGAGGACTCCCGCGACCAGCTCCGGGTCGAGCGCCGAGGTCACCTCGTCCAGCAGCAGCACCTGCGGCCGCATCGCGAGCGCCCGGGCGATGGCCACCCGCTGCTGCTGGCCGCCCGACAGCTGGGAGGGCCGCGCGTCGACGCGGTCGGCGAGGCCGACCAGTTCCAGCAGCTCGCGGGCGCGTTCCTCGGCCTCGTCCTTGGACAGCCCGAGCACCCGCACCGGGGCCTCGGTGATGTTCCGCAGCACGGTCATGTTGGGGAAGAGGTTGAACTGCTGGAAGACCATGCCGATCTTCTTGCGGACCTCTCTGCGTTCCTTCTCGTCGGCCGGGAACAGCCGGCCGCCGTTGACGTCGATCGTGCCCGAGTCGGGGCGTGCCAGCGTCATCAGCAGCCGCAGGATGGTGGTCTTCCCGGACCCGGAGGGCCCGATCAGCGTGACGTGCTTGCCCGGGCGGACCGAGAAGCACAGGTCGTCCAGGACGGTGTTGTCCCCGAAGCGCTTGGTGACGTTCGTGAAACGGATGAGCTCGTCGTTCTGCTTGGTGAGGTCGGTGTCAGCGGGCAAGGCGGCGCTCCAGGGTCCGTACGAGCAGGGATGCCGGGTAGGCGATGAGGATGAAGGCGATGCCGACGACCGTCAGCGGCTCCGTGTACTGGAAGGTCGCCGCGCTCTCCAGCCGGGACTGCTGGAGCATCTCCAGCACGCTGATCCCGGCGAGGAGCGGGGTGTCCTTGAGCATCGCGATGACGTAGTTGCCGAGGGCGGGCGCGATCCGGCGGACCGCCTGCGGCAGGATCACGGCGGACCAGGTCCGGTGGGCGGGCAGGCTCAGCGCCGTCGCCGCCTCCCACTGCCCGGCCGGTACGGCGTCGATACCGGCCCGGTAGACCTGCGCGGTGTACGTCGAGTAGTGCAGGCCGATCGCGATCGTGCCCGTGGTGAGCGCGGAGAACTGCACGCCCCACTCCGGCAGCACGAAGAACAGGAAGAACAGCTGCACCAGCAGTGGGGTGTTGCGGATGAACTCGGTGACGAGCCCCACCGGCCAGCGTACGAGGCGCGAGCCGGAGCGCAGTCCCAGCGCCCAGACCAGGCCGAGCGTGAAGGACAGCAGCGAGCCCAGCACCAGGATCTGCAGCGTGACGAGCACGCCCTCCCAGAAGCGCGGCATGAAGTCCGCGACCGCGGACCAGTCCCAGGTCACTTGACCACCACCCCCAGGTTCGCCTTGGTCTTCCGTTCCAGGGCCTTCATCGAACGGGTGATGAGGAACGCGAGCACGAAGTAGATCACCAGTGTGACCGTGTAGATCTGCGCGCTCTCCTGGGTCGCCAGCCGCACCAGGTAGGCCGCGAACGACACGTCGCCCACACCCAGCAGCGAGACCAGCGCCGTGCCCTTCAGCAGCTCGACCGCCAGGTTGCAGAAGGACGGGATCATCTCGGGCACGGCCTGCGGCAGCAGGATCAGCCGCATCCGCTGCCAGGGCGTGAAGCTGAGCGCGACGCCGGCCTCCCGCTGGGCCGGCGTGACGGCGTTCAGCGCGCCGCGCACGATCTCCGCGCCGTAGGCGCCGTAGGACAGACCGAGGGCGAGCACGGCCGCCCACATGGGCACCAACTGCCACCCCAGCAGCGGCGGGAGGACGAAGAACAGCCAGAACATCAGGACCAGCGCCGAGGTCCCGCGGAACACCTCGGTGTAGAAGGCCGCGACGAAGCGGACCGCCTTCGAGCGATGAGTTCTGGCCATACCGACACCGAACGCGACGGCGGTGGCGAGCGCGGCGCTGTAGAGGGTGAGCTGGACGGTGATCCAGATCCCCGGAAGCACCCAGTTCTGCCAGAGTCCGGAGGTCATCGGCACAGCTCCTTCGCCGTGAGCTCGGTCATCTCGGCCTTGGTGAAGCCGAACCGGCTCAGGATGCGGAAGAGCTCGCCGCTCTTCTTCATCTTGTGGATCTCGGCGTTGAAGGCGTCCCGCAGCTCGGTGTCGGTCGGCCGGAAGGCGAAGCCACCGCCGTCGATCTTCTCCTTGCCGTCGACGATGGCCGCGAACGGCTTCGTCGCCTCGGCCTTGCTGCTCTTGCGGACCACTTCGCGGGTCGTGAGCGCGGTCCCGGCGAAGACGTCGACGCGCCCGGACTCGACGGCGTTCAGTCCGGCCACCTGGTCCTGGAGGATGACGATGTCCTTCTCGGGGTACCCGGCCGCCACGGCGTAGCCGATCTCGGCGTATCCGGTGCCCGTCGCGAACTTCGCCTTGGTCCGTACCACGTCCTCGTAATTGTGCAGGTTATTGGGATTCCCCTTGCGCACGATGAAGGAGTCGAGCATCTGGTACTCGGGATCGGAGAAGATGACCTGTGCGCAGCGTTCCTTGTTGATGTACATTCCGGCTGAAACGACATCGAACTGCTGTGAGTTGAGGCCGGGGATGAGTGAGGCGAAGTCGGTCGCCACCGGCTGCACGTTCGCCACCCCGAGCCGCTTGAAGACCGCCTTCGCCAGTTCCGGGGCCTCCCCGGTGAACTCGCCCTGTTCGTCTATGTATCCGTACGGCACCTCGCCCGCGATGCCGAGCCGCACCGTGCCCTGGGATCTCAGTCTGGCCAGGCTGTTGCCGGAGGGGACCCGTGCGCAACCACTCGCACCGGCAACGCCGGCCGCACCGAGTGCGCCGGCGGTCCCCAGGAGCAGGCTGCGCCTGCGTATGGGATATCTGGTGTCTGGAGCCATGGCGGCGCGGCTACCCGGCCTCGGGCGGGGTATGCGTCAGCAATGGCCGATCGATTCATCGAAGTCTCGCTCACCAAGCGCGGAGTGCACTGCACCGCGCGGCTCCTGGACGACCGGGCGCCGCTGACCTGTCGGGCCGTGTGGGACGCGCTGCCGCTCGGCGGCGACGTGTACCACGCGAAGTACGCGCGCAACGAGATCTACGCCCTGTTCCCCGCCTTCGCCGACCGGGAGCCACCGCTGGAGAACCCGACGGTGACCCCGATCCCGGGCGACCTCTGCTACTTCACCTTCAGCGGTACGGAGCTGGGGACCGCCGCGTACGGCTACGACCGGGACCTGTCCCGGCCGGTGACCGTCGACCTCGCGCTCTTCTACGAACGCAACAACCTGCTGCTCAACGGCGACACCGGCTGGGTGCCGGGCATCGTGTGGGGCCAGGTGGTCGAGGGCCTCGACCGGATGGCCGACGCCTGCCAGGACCTCTGGCGCGCCGGGGCGCTCGGCGAGACGCTGTCGTTCCGCCGCGCCTGACCGGGCCGTGCCCCGACCCGATCGGGCCGGGGCACCGGTCGCTACGGAGCGGGCGGCGGGACGGCCGCCGCCGCGCCCGACGCGTAGAGGGCGTGCGCCGCGCGCAGGACCAGGGCGTCCGCGTGACGGGGGCCGACCAGCTGGACCCCCACCGGCAGCCCGTCCTCGTCCACCCCGCACGGCACCGTCGCCGCCGGCTGCTGGGTGAGGTTGAACGGGTACGTGAACGGGGTCCACCCCGTCCAGCGCCGGTGCCCGGAGCCCCTCGGCACCTCCACGCCCGCCTCGAAGGCGGTGACCGGCAGCGTCGGTGTGATCAGCAGGTCGTACGCGGTGTGGAACCGCCCGAGCCGGCGTCCGAGCTCCATCCGGGCGTCCACGGCGGCGAGGTAGTCGAGCGCCGAGGCCCGCTCGCCCTCCGCGCAGATCTCCCGCAGCCCCGGGTCCAGCAGTTCTCGCTGCTCCCGGCCGAAGTGCTGCACCACGCGTGCCGCACCGGTGAACCACAGGGTGTGGAAGGCGTCCACCGGGTCGGTGATGTCCGGGTCCGCCTCCTCGATGTAGGCGCCGAGCCCGGCCAGCCGCTCCACCGCCCCGCGCACCGCAGAGGCGACGGCCGGGTGGACCGCCACCTGACCGCCGAAGGATGGGGAGTACGCGATCCGCAGCCCCTTCACGCCCTCGGTGAGACCCTCGCCCGTCCTCGGTGCGGGCGCCAGCTGCGACCAGTCCCGCCAGTCGGGGCCGCTGAGCGCGTCCAGCAGCAGTGCCGCGTCCGCCGCGTCCCGGGTCATCGGCCCGGCATGGGCCAGCGTGCCGAACGGGCTCGACGGATAGAGCGGGATCCGGCCGTATGTCGGCTTCAGCCCGAAGATCCCGCAGAACGACGCCGGGATGCGGACCGAGCCGCCGCCGTCCGTGCCGATCGACAGCGGGCCCGCGCCCAGGGCCACGGCCGCCGCGCTCCCGCCGCTGGATCCGCCGGCCGTGCGGGAGACGTCGTACGGATTGCGGGTGACCCCGGTCAGGGGGGAGTCCGTGACGCCCTTCCAGCCGAACTCCGGCGTCGTCGTCTTGCCGACGAACACCGCGCCCTGCTCGCGCAGCCGTGCCACGGCGGGGGCGTCCTCGTCCCAGGCCGGGCCGTCCGGGCGCACCGTCCTGGAGCCCCGGAGCGTCGGCCCGCCTGCCTGCAGCAGGATGTCCTTGACCGTGACCGGTACGCCGTCGAGGGGGCCCAGCGGCTCCTTCCTCCGGCGGCGCTCGGTGGCCGCCTCCGCCTGCGCCAGCGCCCGATCGCCGTCGATCCGGACGAACGCGTTCGTCAGGCGCTGCGCCGCCTCGGCCCGGTCGAGGACCGCGCGGACCGCCTCCAGCGGGGAGAAGTCGCCGCGCTCGTAGCCGGCGATGAGGTGACGTGCGGTCAGGGCACTCAGGTCGTTCGGCTCAGGAGTCATGGGAGGGGACGTACCCACGTTCCTTGTCGACCACGTTCGGCAGCGGTTTTCCGGCCGACCAGAGGTCGAACAGTTCGACGAACTGCTCACCCAGCCGATCGCGCCAGCCGACCGTGTCCCCGCTCATGTGCGGCGAGACGATCAGCCCCGGCACGTCCCACAGCCGGTTGTCGGGCGCCAGCGGCTCCTCCTCGAAGACGTCCAGGGCGGCGCCCGCGATCCTCCGCCCGGTCAGCGCCGGGACCAGGTCGTCCTCCACCACCAGCGCGCCCCGTCCGACGTTCACGAAGTGTGCCGAGGGGCGCATCAGCGAGAACCGCCGGGCGTCGAACATGCCTCGGGTGGCCTCCGTCAGCGGGGCCGCGCACACGACCCAGTCGGCACGTGCGAGAAGCCCGTCCAGGTCCTCGGAGCCGTGCACCCCGGGGCGGGCCGTGCGTCCGGTGACGGCGACCTCGAGACCCAGCGCCCGCAGTGTGCCCGTGATCGCCAGTCCGATCGGGCCGGCGCCGACCACGACCGCCCGGCCGCCCGCCACCGGCAGTGACTCGCGGTGGCGCCACCGCCGCTGCCGCTGGAGTTCCAGGGTCCCCGGCAGGTCCTTGGCCATCGTGAGCACCAGGGCGGCCACGTACTCGGCGATGGGCTGCTCGAAGATCCCGCGGGCATTGGTCAGGACCGTGTCGGAGGCCGAGAACTCGGGGCAGAGCAGCCGGTCGACGCCGGCACTCGGGGTGTGCACCCAGCGGGGCCGCGGACCGCTCCCGGGCCAGGCCAGCCGCACCGCGTCGGAGGTGAAGTCCCACACCAGGAGGGCGTCGGCCCCGGGCAGTTCGGCGGCGAGGGAGCGGGCGTCTGCGTACCGGACGTCGGCGCGTCCGGTCAGGCCTCCGAGTCGCGGCGGAGGGTCTGCTCCCAGTACGAGAAGAACCGGTACGGACATCGCGCGGAAACCGTTTCTGAACGTCTGACATGTACGGATTGACCCACGCTCGCACTGGAACCTACCGTCGTCAACAAGACGTCATGAGGGGGCCTGTGATGGATGTGTCCCTCGAAGTTTCGTTTCTGGGCGGTCCCGACCCGCAGCGCGGGATCGGGGTGGTCGCCCCGTTCGACTTCGCACTCGACCGGGAGCTGTGGCGCTGGGTGCCCGATGGCGTCTCGCTGCGCCTGACCCGGACCCCGTTCGTGCCGGTCGAGGTCTCGCTCGACCTCGCGCGGCTCGTCAGCGAGCACGAGACCCTGCGCGAGGCGGTCCGGGCACTGGCCGCCTCCGAGCCCGAGGCCGTCGCCTACGCCTGCACCAGCGGCAGTTTCGTCGGCGGTGTGGCGGGCGAGCGGGCGATGTGCGAGGCGATGACCACGGCTGGGGAGATCGCCTCGGTGACCACCTCGGGTGCGCTGCTGGAGGCCCTGGAGGAGCTGGGCGCCCGCCGCATCGCCGTCGTCACGCCGTACACGGAGTCGGTGACCCGGTCGCTGGAGGACTACCTGGCCGAGGGCGGGATATCGGTCACGGGCCGCGCCTTCCTCGGACTGACCCGGCACATCTGGAGGGTGCCCTACCGGTCGGTGGTGGACATGGCACGCCAGGCGGTGGTGGGTGCGGCGGACGCCCTTTTCATCAGCTGCACGAACCTGCCGACGTATGACGCGATACCCCAGCTGGAGGCGGAGCTGCGCATGCCGGTGCTCTCCGCGAACCAGGTCACGATGTGGGCGGCGCTGCGCAGGATCGGCGTGTACGCCGTCGGTCCCTACCAGGCCCTCCTGATGCGGACCGTCGGTCCGCACGAGGAGCCGCCGCCTCCGCCGGCCCCGCCCGTGCCGCCGATCGTGCCCCCCGTCGCCCAGCCGGAGGAACAGGAAGGATGGACATGACGACCGTCGGACTCCTCTACCCCGGGCACTCCGCCGAGGACGACTACCCCAGGATCGCGGTCCTGCTCGGAAGCGACATCAGGCTGCCCGTCTTCCACACCGACATCGGCGAGGACGCGCACCGGGAGGACGCGCTGATCGAGATGGGGGCCGCGGACCGGCTGGCGGCAGGAGTGGAGGAACTGCGGCTGGCCGGAGCGGAGTCCCTGGTGTGGGCCTGCACGAGCGGCAGCTTCGTCCGGGGCCGGGACGGCGCCCGGCAGCAGATCCGCGAGCTGGCGCAGGCAGCCGGGTTGCCGGCGTCGAGCACGTCGTTCGCCTTCGTCCACGCCGCACAGGCGCTGGGCGTCGGCCGGGTGGCGGTCGCGGCCACCTACCCGGACGACGTCACCGGCCTCTTCGAGAAGTTCCTGGAGTCGGCGGGCATCGGGGTGGTCGCGGCCCGGGCGAGCGGGATCGTCACGGCCGCCGAGGTCGGCACCTGGGAGCGCGAGCAGGTGCTGGAGCTGGCCCGGGCCGGGGACGACCCGAGGGCGGAGGCGGTGCTCATGCCGGACACCGCGCTGCACACGGCCGCCCACCTCCAGGAGCTGGAGGAGACCCTTGGCAAGCCGGTCCTCACCGCGAACCAGGTGACCGTGTGGGAAGGTCTGCGGCTGGCCGAGCGGAGGGCGTGGGCGGACGGCCTGGGGACCCTGTTCGCCCGCCCGGACCACCGGCCGGAAGAGGAGTAGGGCCCGCCGTCGGGACCGACGGAGCGGAATAAACGGAGACGCCCTCCTGTTAGTGGCTCGGACATGCACGACAACGCAGGAGGCACCTCCGTGGACACACCGGACCCCGCGCGCACGGCCGACGAGATCCGGGGAACCGCGCAGGGCGGCGCGCCCGTGCCGCTCTCGGTACTGGACCTGGTCACCGTGGGCAGCGGCAGCACCGCCGGCCAGGCGCTCCGCACCAGCGTGGACCTCGCCCGGCTCGCCGAACGGCGCGGCTACCACCGGCACTGGGTCGCCGAGCACCACTCGATGCCCGGCGTCGCCTCGTCCTCCCCGGCTGTGATCCTCGCCCACCTCGCCGCCCACACCGAGCGCATCCGCCTCGGCTCCGGCGGCGTCATGCTGCCCAACCACGCTCCTCTGGTGATCGCCGAACAGTTCGGCACGCTGGAGGCCCTGGCGCCGGGCCGGGTCGACCTCGGCCTCGGCCGCGCGCCGGGGACCGACGGTGCCACCGCGGCCGCGCTGCGCCGCACAGACCGGCTGGGCTCCTCCGTGCCGGCGGCCAGGGGAGAGGGTGCCGACGACTTCCCGCAGCAGCTCGCCGAGCTGACGCGCTTCCTGGACGACGACTTCCCGGGCGGCCACCCGTACGCCCGGATCCACGCCGTCCCCGGTCCGGTCCAGGCCACTGCCCCCGGCGGGGTCCAGTCCGCCGCCCGGCCCCCCGTCTGGCTGCTCGGCTCCTCAGGTTTCAGCGCCCGGCTCGCCGGGGGGCTCGGGCTGCCGTTCGCCTTCGCCCACCACTTCTCGGCGCGGAACACCGTCCCGGCGCTCGACCTCTACCGCGACTCCTTCCGCCCGTCGAAGGTCCTGGACGCCCCCTACGCACTGATCGGCGTGGCCGCGTTCGCCTCGGACGACGCCCGGGAGGCGCGCCGCCAGGTGATGACCGGAGTGCTGTCGATGCTGCGGCTGCGCACGGGCCGGCCGGGGCTGATCCCGGCGCCCCAGGAGGCCGAGGCGTACGACTTCGGCCCGATGGAGCGGGAGTTCGTGGACGGCCGGCTGGCCGACATCGTCCACGGCACGCCCGACGAGGTGCGCTCCGGCCTGGACGCGCTCCAGAAGCGCACGGGCGCGGACGAGCTGATGATCACGGCCAGCGTCCACGGCGGCGAGGCACGGCTGCGCTCCTACGAGCTGATCGCGGACGCGTACGGGCTGCCCGGGTAGACCCTGGGCGTCGGGTGCGGAGCGGCCGCTTCCCGGACGGTCTGCCGCGGGGTTCCGAAGGCAGCCCCACACCGCTCGCCGCCGAGGGCGGCGAGCGGTTCACGCTGTCCGGGGACCACCCGTCGACAAGGGCTTCAGCGGCGAGGAGGGGCCGGATCGGCCTGGTCCTCGATGTGGTCTTCGCGCGGCGGCCTTCCACGGGCGACCGCGTCGACGGGGCAGGCCCTGCCCGGTGATCAGACCGAGAGCGGACTGATCCCGATCATCCCGGCGATCCGGTCCGGCGCCACCGCGCGCGAGTACAGCCAGCCCTGGCCGGTGTCGCAGCCGATGCGGCGCAGCCGTTCCGCCTGGCCCGCGGTCTCGACGCACTCGGCGGTGACCGTGAGACCGAGCCGGTGGGCGAGTTCGACCATCGCCTCGACGATCGTCTCGTCGGCGGGGTTCGGATGCGTGCCGTCGTCGTAGCGGAAGCCGCGCACGAACGAACCGTCGAGCTTCAGTACCGACACCGGGAGACGGCTCAGATAGGCCAGGTTCGAGTAGCCCGTCCCGAAGTCGTCGATCGCGATCCGCACGCCCATGTCGCTCAGCGCCTGGAGCACCTGCAGCGGCCGGCCGGCCGAGCCCATCACCGCGGACTCGGTGAGCTCCAGCTGCAGCAGATGGGGAGCGAGGCCCGTCTCCTCGAGGATCCCGGCCACATCGGCGACCAGGTCGGAGTCCCACAGCTGCCGCACGGCGACGTTGACGCTGACGAAGAGCGGCGGCTCCGCCGGGTGCTCGAGCTCCCACCGGCGGGCCTGCCGGCACGCGGTGCGCAGGATCCAGCGGCCGAGCTGGACGATCGACCCGTCCTCCTCGGCGATTCCGATGAACCGATTCGGCGCGAGCGTGCCGAACTGCGGGTGCCTCCAGCGCACCAGGGCCTCCACGCCCCGGACCGCTCCGTCCGCCATGCACACCAGCGGCTGGTACTCCAGCGTGAACTCCCCGCGCTCCACCGCCGGCCTGAGCGACGAGGACAGGGCCTGACGGGTCATCCGGTGCGCGTTGCGCTCGGGGTCGAAGAACGTCCAGCGGGCCTTGCCGTCCGCCTTCGCCCAGTACAGCGTCGTGTCCGCGTCCTGCATCAGCCCGGTGGCGGTGGTGCCGTCGGCCGCGCGCTCCACCACCCCGATGGACGCGGACACCGACAGCCGCTGCCCCGACAGGTCGAACGGCCGCTGGAGCGCGGCCAGGACGGACCGGGCCAGATCGGCGAGCTGCTCCGTGCCGGTGGAGTCCTCCACCAGGATCGCGAACTCGTCGCCGCCGAGCCGGGCCACGAGGTGGGAGCCGCCGCGCGACCGGCCGTCCCGGTCCGCGCACTCGGTCAGCCGGGACGCCACCGCCGTGAGCAGCCGGTCGCCCACCCGGTGACCGAGGGTGTCGTTGACCGCCTTGAAGCCGTCGAGGTCGAGGTAGCACAGCCCGATCCGGCCGGTGCCGCCGTGCTCGTACGACGAGGAGTCGAGGGCGGTGCTCAGCCGCTCGAAGAACAGGGCGCGGTTGGGCAGCCGGGTCACCGGGTCGTGCATCTGGAGATGGCGCAGCCGTGCCTGGAGTTCGCGGCGCTCGCTGATGTCCGCGACCGAGAGCAGTACACGCCCGCCGCCGGGGACGGGTGCGACCGTCACCTCGGCCCAGACGGGGTGGCCGTCCGCGTGTTTGAGGCGGCGGGTGCAGCGGAAGCATGAGCTCCGCCCGTTCAGCACCTCGCCGTAGGCGAGCAGGGAGCGGCCGTCCGAGGCGAGGTCGACGAGATCGGCGGCGGGCCGCGAGCGGAGGGCGTCCGGTTCGGCGCCGAGGAGGGCGGCTAGGGCGTCGTTCGCGGATACGACGAGGCCCTCGCGGTCGACGAGGGCCATGGCGAGCCGGGAGGCGTTGAACGCGGCGCGGTAGTCGGCGAGTTGCGTCTCGGCCACCAGGCCGCGGACGGGCCCGGCGGGGCCGGAGGGGGACGCCGGGATCTCACCCTCCGTGACGGACGGATGGTCGCTCCCGGGTGCCGCGACGGTCGCGCTTCCCCGTCCTTCCGTGTGTCCGCTCACCGCTCGCTCCCGCAGTGCAGTCGTGTCGTTCAGGCCAGGGCAGGGCCGGAATCTCAGGAAAGTGTGCCGATCATAGAGGCCGGCCGGGCGGGCGTTCCAGCTTTTGGACGGTGATCAGGGGCACCCGAAGGTCCAGACCGATCGTTTCTGCGCGGGTGAGGGCCAGGCCAGGGCTCTCGTGATCGGTTGTGACTTTCTGTGTATCACCGGGGTGTCGTGGTCTGCTCACCCGACCGGTGCAGCGGAACAGTGCGGATCATCATAAAAGCGCACAAGCTGGGTTGGATGTCCCGCATTCCGCAGCCGGAGGTCCACGTGGAGGGTCAGCAGACGCTCGAGGATCCACCCGAGGGAGTGGAACGGCCGACCCTGCGTGCCGGCGCCGCCGTGTTCACCTCCCTGGTGGCCCTCGCCGCGACCACCCTCGCGGCCGGCCCCGCCTCGGCCGCGACCTCTCCGCACCCCTGCGCCCTGCCCCGGACCGCGGCACACCACTCGCTGGGACTGGACAGCTGGAACTCCGCCTACCCGCGGCCCGACCGCGCTCTCGACGCCGTCATGGTCTTCCTCTCCTTCCCCGACTCCACCCCCCTGACCGCACCGGACGACCTGGTCGCCGACCACTTCCCCGCGACCGGCGACTTCTTCCGCAACGCCTCGTACGGGAAGTTCGTGCTGCGGCCGCACCCCGTGCGCCAATGGATCCGGATGCCGAAGGCGTCGACCGAGTACCGCATAAAGCGCGACTGGGACGCCGGGCGGCGCGCCGCGTACCTGCGGGACGCGGTCTCCGTCGCGGATCCGCTCGTGGACTTCTCCCGCTACGACGTCATCTACCTGGTCGCGGACCCGGACGCCCCCGGGGTGGACTCCGACGCGACGAAGGTGGTCAATTTCGAGCAGGCCACGAAGGCGGACGGAATCGAGCTGAAGCGGGCCGTCACCGTGTTCGAACGGCATCCGCCCGACCGCCATGTCCTGGCCCACGAGACCGGGCACGTCTTCGACCTGCCGGACCTCTACCACCGGCCCACGGACGGAAAGGGCGACTGGGACACCCATGTGGGGGACTGGGACGTGATGGGCAGCCAGTTCGGCCTCGCCCCGGAGTTCCTCGGCTGGCACAAGTGGAAGCTGGGATGGCTGGACCGGAACCAGGTCCGGTGCGTCACCGGTCCAGCCGACCGGGTCCTCACCCTGGAGCCCCTCGCGGCCGCTCCCGCGCCCGGACGCCCAGCGGGAACCCGGCTCGCGGTCGTCAGGACCGGGCGGAACAGCGCGCTGGCCATCGAGGCGCGCGGAGCGACGGGCAACGACCGGGACACCTGCAAGGAGGGCGTACTGCTCTACCGGGTGCGGAACGAGGAGGCCTCCGGTGCGGGCCCCGTCGAGGTCATCGACACCCATCCGAAGAGCGGGGCGTGCTGGGACCGCTCGGTCTACCCGCAGCTGGCGGACGCCCCGCTCGGCGTGGGGGAGGCCTACACCGTCCCGGGTGAGCGGGTCCGTGTCGAGGTGGCCGACCGCACCCGCACGGGGGCGTGGACGGTCAAGATCACGACGGTGCGGTGAGCGGATATCGTCGGGCCCGACGAGAAAAGCCCCCCGCTGTCGCGAGGGGCTCTACTCCGTCTGTGCGCCGCCAGGGACTCGAACCCCGGACCCGCTGATTAAGAGTCAGCTGCTCTAACCAACTGAGCTAGCGGCGCCTGCTGACGTCGTAGACCTTAGCACCCTGATCGGCGGGAGGAAAAATCGATATACGCACCGTCGCGGCGGAGCTGGTACGGGCCGCCCGCACACAGGCCCAGAGCAGCACCTCCGGCCCGGGGAGCCAAGGGTGCCGGGTGTCGGGGGCGACCAGCCAGCGCGGCCCGGCCCCGCCCGTGGGCACCGGGGCGAGTGGCGGCACCGTGATCGCGTCGCCTGTGCCGTGGCAGATCAGGGGCGGCACGGAGCCGCCCCACTCCTCCCATTCCAGCAGGCTCGGCAGCCGCTGGGCCGTGCCCGGCGCGACGAACAGCAGCATCCGGCCGCGGTGGTGCGCGACCGGCCCCGAGCCCGGGCCCTCCGACCACAGCCGGTCGAGCATCCGGCGCCCGAACATCGAGGGCACGTTCACCACGTCGAAGACGCCCCCGCCGCACGACACGACGAGCGGCGCGGAGGGCCGCGACTCCCAGAGCGCCAGCGCGGACCGCGGATGCGTACTCGCGGACGCGAGCCAGTCCGCGCCGGGTGTGGTGATCTGGGCCGTCTGATGGCGTCCGTCCTCCCGGAGGAAGGCGAAGACCTCCCGCCGCTGCTCGTCGTGGAGGGCGGGACTGCACGGTGCGGTGCTGAAGTCGTCTCGCGGCCGAGTACTCATGGCGACTACGTGTACGCGGAGTCATCGACCGATTTCCGCGAGTTGCGGAAACCGGGGACAGGGGGCGGGGGGAGGGGTATCTTGCCCCCCGGCATCCCCCCTCGTCATATGCGACCGGCACCCGGAGAGCGGGAGCGGTCCCTCGCCGGGGCGTCCCTCGCCGGGGCGGCGGAGCCGTGCCCGCGGTGCCGGGCGCGCTGCCCTGGTGGCGGTCGACGTCCCCGGACAGCCCTTAGGGCCGGGGCGCCGGCCGGGGGTCGGGCCCCCGCAGCAGATCGCGGCCGAAGTCGATCATGCGCTTGGCGTAGTCCTCGCTCCACTCCGCCCGACGCGCGATCTCCTCCGCCGTCAGCCGGTCGAAGCGGCGCGGGTCGGCGAGCTGCGCGGCGGCGACCGCCTGGTACTCCAGGGCACGGTCCGTCGCCGCCTGGAACGCCTGTGTGAGCTCCGTCGCACGTGAGAGCAGCTCCCGGGGATCCTCGATCGACTCCAGATCGAAGAAGTGCTCCGGGTCGGAGGCGACCTCCGCGGGCTCGAAGAGCAGCGGTGAAGGCCGTACCCGCCGCTCGCTCCGCCCCGACGACTCCGCCATGCGCGTCTCCTTCTCGTGTTTCCTGACCACCCCTATTGTCCCGCCCCGCACAAGAGGGCCCCGCTCTCGGGGCCGACCCGGCGGCCCGCCCCGGGGAGCGGGGCCGGGCCCACCCGCGCGCGACCGAGGACCCGGGCCGAGTCCGTTACGGCGTCCAGGTGACCCGGTGCTCCTCCAGGTGGGAGAGCACCGCGTGGTTCGCCTCCCAGCCGTCCGGGAACTTCACCGTGACGCCGAGCTGCACCGGCTCCGTGGACGGGTGCTCGTCCAGGAGCTCGGTGACACCCGCCCGGCACACCACGACGCAGGCGTGGCGGTGGCGGGAGGCCAGCACACAGAGGCGGCCCGTCTCGAGGTGGAACGCCGATGCGTCCGGGCGGCCCGAGAGGGGGTGGAGCACGACGGTGACGTCGAACTCCCGGCCCTGGAGCCGGTTGGCCGTGTCCACCGTCACACCCGACGCACCCAGCTCCGCGAGGGCCGCCCTGACGGCAGCGGCCTGGTCGCGGTGGGCCGTGCCGACGGCGACGCGGTCCGCGGTGAGCGGCACCGGGTCGGGGGAGCGCTCGGAGACCGACGCGCCTCCGCGGTCCAGCAGCCGCCGGACCACCAGGGCAACGGCCCGTACCGCCTCCGGGTCGGTGCGCGGGGTGTGCCGGGCGGGCAGCTCCAGCAGGCCCCAGCCGGACTCGGCCGCCTCGTCCAGCACCCGGTCCGGGCCCGAGCCGTTCGACGCGACCCCGAACGCCAGCCGGCGGTCGCCCGGTCCCGTACCGCTGCGGAAGGGCGTGTACGGGTAGAAGGCGCCGGAGACCAGGGGCGCGGCGGATGCCGGCAGCCGCCAGGACACGGGCAGCCGGTGCTGCGGCAGCTCCGGGTTGTGGGCGAGCAGCGTGGACACCGCGCTCGCCGAGGGGTCGTAGGACAGCCCGGCCCACTGCTCGGCCCCGACCACGGAGAACGGATCGAGCTGTCCCGGGTCCCCGACGAACAGCGCCTTCTCGAACAGCCCCGCCACGGCGAGCAGCGCGTCCGACCGCATCTGGTACGCCTCGTCCACGATCGCGTGCCGCCACGGTTCGACGTCCTTGACGTGCGCCCACTTCGCGGCGGTCGAGATCACCACGTCCAGCCCGGCGAGATCGCCCGCCTTCGCCGACTTCCGTACGTTCGGCAGCTCGTCGAGCGCCCTGTCGTAGGGGTCGGGGTCGTTGCTGTGCAGCCGGCCGACGGGGAGATCCGGCTCCTTCTCGGCGAGCCGCACCACCAGATCGTCGACCTGGGCGTTGGTCTGCGCCACGACCATCAACGGGCGCCCGGCCGCGGCGAGTTCCCGTGCCGCCCGCACCACGAGCGTCGATTTCCCGGCGCCCGGAGGGGAGTCCACGACGACGCCCCGGGCGTCTCCGTGGAGGGTGTCCTCCAGGATGGCCGCGGTGGCACGGGCCGCCTCCGAGCCCGGGTCGAACAGCGGGGTCACGGTCCCCGTCACAGCAGGTCCTCCGGGGTCACGGCGTCGGGCCTCTCGGCGGTGTCGGTACGCGGCGGGCCGCCATGAGTCCACGGGGTGTCCTCCGGCTCGGGCAGCTTCGGCCCGCCGCGCTGGTCGTGCTCGAACAGCGTCCAGGCGACGGGCTCGCCCGTCTCGGGAACGGAACCCTCCGCCGGGTCCCTGGAGCGGCCCATCCGGTCCAGCAGCCGCAGGACGATCGCGCCGTCCTGCTCGTACCGCACGAACTCGGCGGACTGCGGCCTGCCGTCCAGCGAGCGGTACGCCTTCACACCGGCACCCAGATGCGGGCTGTCGTCCGTACGCACCGTCAGCAGCGGTCGCGGCGAGGGGCGTTTCGACTCGGACCAGGCCATGACCACATCGGTGATCACGCCGACGAACGCCTCGCCCGCGAGCCGCCGCGCCGCCAGCACCAGCGGATCGTCCAGCGCCTCCTGGGCCTCCAGCTGCGCCTGGGCCGTCTCGCGCGCGGACAGCTTCTGTGCGGCGGTGACCGCGTCGTCCCGGCGCGGCTGAGGGGGCTCTCCGGCCCGCACCCGGTCGCGGTGCCCCGTGAACGACCAGCGGTCGCGGGTCCACCGGTCGGCGACGCGCGTTCCCTCCGGCAGCTCCCGGAGCAGGCCGATGCCGGCCCACACCGCGTCCCACGTGGGGCGCAGCACCCCCTCGAGCAGGCCGCGGATCTCCCGCTCGGCGGAGGCGAGCCGGGCCAGTTGCTCGTCGGCCGCGGCGCCGTCCTCGGCGGCGGCGAGGGCCTGGCGGGCCCGGTCGTACCGCTCCATCGCGGGTGCGAGGAGCATGTTGTCGAACGCCGGATCCGTGGCGGGCCCGGCCGGCGGGCACACCAACTGGCCCCGCCGGTCGCGTGCCACCTCCGCCCGGAGCGCCGCCTCCGCGCCGGACCCCCCCTCCGGCGGGGCGATCCAGGCGAGCAGCGCACCGAGGTGCTGGTCCTCCAGGTGGGACTGCCCGGTCGCCCAGTGCCGGCCCAGCAGATCCGTCATCGCGAGCAGCAGCGACGAGCCGGGCACCCGGGCCCGCTCGCCGTAGTGCGTCAGCCAGCGCCCGAGCAACGGCACGCGCGGGGGCGCCGGGTAGGGGGCGTCGGGGTCCTGCTCGGCGGTCCGCCGGAACCGCATCGACCGCCCGAGGAGGCGCACGAAGTCGATCCCGGGCCTGCTGGGCACGATGAGCTGCGGTGCGTCCGCGCAGAGCTCCACCTCGACCTTGACCCGTCTGCCGGTCTCCGGGTCCGTTTCGTTCCGCTCGGCGGGTTCCACGTCGTCGGCGTATCCGTCGAGGTACGGAAGCAGCGTCTCCGCCAGCTCGGCGAGGAAGGCGAACCGCAGCTCACGGTCCCTGGGCTGGGCGACGGCGAGCAGTCGCGGCGCGTCCCGGTCGGTCCCCACGAGCGCCCCGAGCGGGGCTCCGGCCTCACCGGCCGTGGTGAGGGGGACGAACACCATCGGGTGCGGCGAGAGGTGCCGGTGCCGCACGGTGGCGAGCGGCTGCGCCCGCCCGCTCTCGACGGCCTCCAGCCGGGCGAGCGTGCTGATCAGCGACATCCCGGCCTCCCCGCGCCGGCGTCCGTCGAGGGGCCCGCGCCCGCACCGGCGGCGCCCGCCGTGCGCGGCTTCCGCACGCGCCTGGGCGGCTCCCCCGCGCGGTTCAGCGGGCCGCGGGCCGCGCCGT
>NZ_JASHLT010000069.1:0-29143 GCF_030056615.1 Streptomyces sp. HNM0645
TCATAGTGTTTCGGTGGTCATAGCGTTAGGGAAACGCCCGGTTACATTCCGAACCCGGAAGCTAAGCCTTTCAGCGCCGATGGTACTGCAGGGGGGACCCTGTGGGAGAGTAGGACACCGCCGAACAATTCTTCTGGGAAAGCCCCGGGCCGTGATGGTCCGGGGCTTTCTCGCGTTCTGGGGGCAGGAGCAGGTCGTGTCGTGCCTGAGCGACCGCCACCCCTGTGTACACCGCTCATCCTGCTGACGGTAAGGTCAGGAGGCATCGTTGGTACGTTTGGCAGGAGGCCCGGGTGGAGGTCCAGGAGACCCGCGTTCAGACCGACCGGGTACTCACCATCCCCAACATCCTCAGTATGGCTCGCCTGCTCGGCGTGCCGCTGTTCCTGTGGCTGATTCTCCTACCCGAGTTCGGTGGTCCGAAGGCCGACGGCTGGGCCCTGCTCGTGCTCGCGCTGAGCGGCGTCAGTGACTATCTCGACGGCAAGCTCGCCCGCCGATGGAACCAGATCAGCAGTCTGGGCCGGATCCTCGACCCCGCCGCTGACCGGCTCTACATCCTTTCCACACTCGTGGGCCTGACCTGGCGGGGGATCCTGCCTCTTTGGTTGACCGCGGCACTTTTGGCGCGGGACCTGATGCTCCTCGTGATGGTGGGAATCCTGCGCCGGCACGGCTATCCGCCTCCCCAGGTGAACTTTCTGGGCAAGGCAGCTACCTTCAACTTGATGTATGCGTTCCCACTCCTGCTGCTCAGCGACGGAGACGGGTGGCTTGCGTCACTCGCCGAAGTTTTCGGATGGGCGTTCGCAGGATGGGGTACAACTCTGTATTGGTGGGCAGGGATCCTCTATGTGGTCCAGGTCCGCCGACTCGTCAAGGCTGACGCCGTGGCCGATTGAGCCGTATGCACGGAGCTGTGCAGAGTCCCACCGGTCCGCATGAGAACTGGAGAGGGGCCTGCCCGGACGGGTGAAGTCGGCTGGACCGTCGTCTCTTCAAGGAGGACGCTTCCGACATGAAGGCCGTCGTGATGGCTGGTGGCGAAGGAACACGACTTCGCCCCATGACCTCGAGCATGCCCAAGCCACTGCTGCCGGTGGTCAACAGGCCGATCATGGAGCATGTGCTGCGCCTGCTCAAGCGGCACGGGCTCACTGAGACGGTCGTGACCGTCCAGTTCCTCGCTTCCCTCGTCAAGAACTACTTCGGCGACGGTGAAGAGCTGGGGATGGAGCTCACCTACGCGCACGAGGAAAAGCCACTCGGTACCGCGGGCAGTGTGAAGAATGCGGAAGAGGCGCTCAAGGACGATGCATTCCTCGTCATTTCCGGCGATGCGCTCACCGACTTCGACCTCTCGGATCTCATCCGGTTCCACAAGGAGAAGGGCGCACTGGTCACGGTGTGTCTGACCCGGGTGCCGAATCCCCTTGAATTCGGCATCACGATCGTGGACGAACAGGGCAAGGTCGAGAGGTTCCTGGAGAAGCCCACCTGGGGCCAGGTCTTCTCGGACACCGTGAACACCGGTATCTACGTGATGGAGCCGGAAGTCTTCGACTACGTCGAGCCGGACGTCTCGGTGGACTGGTCCGGTGATGTCTTCCCGCAGCTGATGAAGGAAGGCAAGCCGATCTACGGCTACATCGCCGAGGGTTACTGGGAGGACGTCGGCACCCACGAGAGCTACGTGAAGGCGCAGGCCGACGTCCTCGAGGGCAAGGTCGACGTGGACATCGACGGCTTCGAGATCTCGCCCGGCGTCTGGATGGCGGAGGGTGCCGAGGTGCATCCGGACGCCGTGCTGCGCGGTCCCCTCTACGTCGGCGACTACGCCAAGGTCGAAGCCGACGTCGAGATCCGCGAACACACCGTGGTCGGGTCCAACGTGGTCGTGAAATCGGGTGCGTTCCTCCACCGGGCCGTCATCCACGACAACGTCTACATCGGGCCCCACAGCAATCTGCGCGGCTGCGTCATCGGCAAGAACACCGACATCATGCGCGCCGTTCGGATCGAGGACGGCGCTGTCATCGGCGACGAATGCCTGATCGGCGAGGAGTCGATCGTCCAGGGCAACGTTCGGGTCTATCCGTTCAAGACCATCGAAGCCGGCGCTTTCGTCAACACCTCGGTGATCTGGGAGTCCCGCGGCCAGGCGCATCTCTTCGGGGCCCGGGGCGTATCGGGAATCCTGAACGTCGAGATCACGCCCGAACTCGCCGTGCGACTCGCGGGCGCGTACGCCACCACGCTGAAGAAGGGCGCGACCGTCACCACGGCCCGCGACCACTCCCGAGGCGCGCGAGCCCTCAAACGCGCGGTGATCTCCGCACTCCAGACCAGTGCCATCGACGTCCGGGACCTGGAGAACGTCCCCCTGCCGGTCGCCCGGCAGCAGACGGCCCGAGGCAGCGCCGGCGGCATCATGATCCGCACCTCGCCGGGTGTGCCCGACTCGGTCGACATCATGTTCTTCGACGAACGCGGCGCGGACCTGTCCCAGGGTGGCCAGCGGAAGCTCGACCGCGTGTACGCGCGTCAGGAGTACCGGCGCGCGTTCCCCGGCGAGATCGGGGACCTCTCCTTCCCGGCGAGCATCTACGACTCCTACACGGGCTCGCTGCTGCGCAACGTCGACACCAGCGGGATCGCGGAGGCCGGCCTCAAGGTCGTCATCGACGCGTCCAACGGCAGCGCCGGTCTCGTACTGCCGAGCCTCCTCGGCAGGCTCGGCGTGGACGCGCTGACGATCAACCCCGGACTCGACGAGTCGCGACCGACCGAGACGGTCGAGCAGCGCCGGCAGGGCCTGGTGCGGCTGGGCGAGATCGTGGCGTCCGCACACGCTGCCTTCGGCGTGCGCTTCGACCCAGTCGGCGAGCGGCTGTCGTTCGTGGACGAGCGCGGCCGGATCGTGGAGGACGACAGGGCGCTGCTCGTCATGCTGGACCTCGTGGCCGCGGAACGCCGCAGTGGCAAGGTGGCGTTGCCCGTGACGACGACGCGCATCGCCGAGCAGGTCGCCGCCTACCACGGCACCCAGGTGGAATGGACGACCACGTCGCCCGACGACCTGACCCGGGTCTGCCGGGAGGAGTCCACCATCTTCGGCGGTGACGGCCGCGGTGGCTTCATCATCCCGGAGTTCAGCAGCGTCTTCGACGGTCCTGCGGCGTTCGCGCGGCTCCTCGGCCTGGTGGCCCGTACCCAGCTCACCCTGAGCCAGATCGACGCCCGTATCCCGAGGGCCCATGTGCTGCGCAAGGACATCGCGACGCCGTGGGCGGTCAAGGGCCTCGTGATGCGCCGGGTCGTCGAGGCCGCCGGTGACCGGTTCGTGGACACGACCGACGGCGTCCGCGTCGTGGAGGCTGACGGCCGCTGGGTCCTCGTGCTCCCCGACCCGTCCGAGGCAGTCACCCATCTGTGGGCCGAGGGTCCCGACGACACGTCCGCCCAGGCACTCCTCGGCGAGTGGTCCGCGGTCGTGGAAGGCGCAGGTGACGACACCAAGCAGTGAACGTGCCGGCGGTCTGAGGACGGAGTGCCGGGGTGCGGGACGGCCCGCGTCCCGGCACAACCGTGGGGCCATTCGGCGGTAGCGGCTGCGACGTGCGACGATGTGCGGCATGCCGCAGCAGCCCCCCGTACCGAGGACAGCCTCTCCGCCGCGTCCCGATGCCTCGATGTCGCTGCTGAACAACGTCATGGACCACAGCCTCGACGACGGTTACGCGGAGGCGGCGGCCCGCAGGGACGCGGAGGGCGGGCGGCTGCCCCAGACGCTTCGGGCGAAGTTGTGGCTCGCGGCCGGGCTGGTGCTGGCGGCTCTGGTGGTCACTCTCGGCGCTGCGCAGGCACGGATATCGGCACCCGTCGTGGCGAAGGAACGCGAAGAACTCATCGACCGTATCGAGGCTGAGACCACGGCCGCGGACGAACTGGAGCAGGATGTCGACAGCCTCCGCGAGGAGGTCGGCGAACGGCAGCGCAAGGCGCTCCAGCGGCAGGGCGGGCACCAGGGGGACCTCGTGGCGCTGCTCTCCGGAGCGACCGAGGTGACAGGCCAGGGGGTGAAACTGGTCGTCGACGACGCCAAGGACAGCGAGGCGGGCGGTGGCGGCCCGAGGGAGAGCAGCGGCTTCTCCGACACCGGCCGGGTCCGCGACCGCGACATGCAGCGCGTCGTCAACGGACTCTGGGAGTCCGGCGCGGAGGCCGTCGCGATCAACGGGCAGCGGTTGACGGCCCTGTCCGCGATCAGGGCCGCCGGTGACGCCATACTCGTCGACAACAAGCCGTTGGTGCCGCCCTACACGGTGCTCGCCATCGGGGACGGGAAGAAGCTGAGCACCGCCTTCCAGGACAGCGCGGACGGCCAGTACCTCCACGTGCTGCGGGAGAACTTCGGGATCCGGAGCAGCATTTCCGCCCAGGAACGGGTGCGTCTGCCGGCCGCACCGAGCCTGATCGTACGTACCGCAGAGCCGAGGACCGCCGGTGGCACGCCCGCCGGTCAGGGCACGGCAGAGACAGGGAAGGGCACATCGTGATCGCCGTACTGGGCCTGGTCTTGGGAGTCGTGGCGGGACTGTTGCTCCGCCCCGAGGTGCCGGCGGTGGTCGAGCCCTACCTTCCGATCGCCGTGGTCGCTGCTCTCGACGCGGTGTTCGGCGGCCTGCGGGCCATGCTCGACGGGATCTTCGTCGACAAGGTCTTCGTGGTCTCCTTCCTGTCGAACGTCGTCGTGGCCGCACTGATCGTCTTCCTCGGCGACAAGCTGGGCGTCGGTGCGCAGCTGTCCACGGGTGTGGTGGTCGTCCTCGGCATCCGGATCTTCTCCAATGCGGCCGCCATCCGCCGCCATGTGTTCCGGGCGTGAGGCCGATGAGCGACGACGACAAGACCCTGCGTGAGAAGCCGGACCCCCAGGACGGGACGCCGAGGACGACGGGCGACCGCGCGCACGAGGCGACGCCGCCGCAGCGGCCCGGAGCGACACCGCCCGGCCCGCCCGTCCCCGCACTCGGATCCGTGCCCGCCGGGCCCGGGCCGCTCCCCGTACCGGCTCCCTCGACGCCCGTGGGAACGGGGAAGGACGGTGAACCGTCCGCCGCTGCCGGGCCCGGAGGCTCCGGGACCGACGGGACTGAGCGGACGGACCGCTCCGACAGGCCGGAGCGGACGAACGGAACCGACGTCCACGGCACGGACGCCCCCACGGGGAAGGGCCCGGAGACGCCGTCGTCCGGCGACGGGCCGCAGTCGACCGGGCGGCAGCGACTGGTGGCCGGGCTATGGCCACCCCGCTTCTCTCGCGCCCAACTCATCGTGGCCCTCCTGCTGTTCGTCCTCGGCCTCGGCCTGGCCATCCAGGTCCAGTCGACGAGCGACAACAGCGCCCTGCGCGGCGCCCGCCAGGAAGATCTCGTGCGCATCCTCGATGAACTGGATGACCGCACCAAGCGTCTGGAAGATGAGAAGCGGCGCCTCGAGGACCAGCGGACCGAACTGGAGACCAGCTCGGACCAGGCCGAAGAGGCGCGCAGGCAGACACAGGAAAAGGAGCGGCAGCTGGGCATCCTCGCAGGTACCGTGGCGGCACAGGGCCCGGGCATCACGCTGACGATCGGCGACGGTGCCGGAGCGGTCGAGTCGGACATGCTGCTCGACGCGATCCAGGAACTGCGTGCCGCAGGGGCCGAGGCGATCCAGGTCAACGGGGTGAGGGTCGTCGCGGACTCCTACTTCTCCGACGGCGGCGGTTCCATCGAGGTGGACGGCAAGAAGATCAGTGCTCCGTACCGCTTCAAGGTCATCGGCAAGCCGCAGGACCTCGAGCCGGCGCTGAACATTCCCGGCGGCGTGGTGCAGACCCTGGAGAAGGAGCAGGCCACCGCCTCGGTGACCCGCTCGGAGAAGATCGTCGTGGACGCCTTGCGGCCCGTGGAACGGCCTGACTACGCTCGGTCGTCCTCCCAGTGAGACAAGGGCGTACCAGGGAGGCCGGAGATGGACGAGGGGTTGCGGGGGGTCGGCGCATCGTAGGAGTGCTGCGTGGTGGAAACTGTCCGGAGGGTACGGACGTTGTGAGGATGTCCGGGTCGGCAGGTGTGTTCATTCAGGGTTCCTGCCCCACGGGCGGGTCTGTTTTTCGGTCAAGGGGAATCGCCCGTGAAGTTGTTTGGGAAGTTGTTCGGCAAGAGCGCACGCGAGGACGGCGGCACCGCCCGTCGTCGCGCACCGCGCCATGGCCAGGAGACGGAGCAGAGCGGCGAGCGTCCGCTCTTCCGGGACGAGATCGCCGGTGGTGACATTCCCGGTGGTCCGGGCGCGTCTGCTGTTGACCCTGCCGGTCCCGGCCGCATAGGTTTCGGGGAACCGTCAACCTCAAGTGCGGGTGGAGGGTTTACGCCCGACCCGTATGCATCCCATGCCCCCGCGGGGCAGCCGCGGCAGGAGGACCCGTCCATGCCGGTGTGTACGCGATGCGGCAATCGCAACGCCGAGACCAGCCGCTTCTGCTCCAACTGCGGCGCGCCGCTGCGGGCCGGAGCTCCGGCGGAGCGTGCCTCGGAGACGACCTCGACGATCTCCATCTCGGGGATCGAGGCCTATGAGGCGGAGGCCACCGGCCAGACGCCCATTCCTTCGCTCTCGCCCGAGGCACAGGCGGCCGTCGACGCCCTGCCGCTCGGATCCGCCCTGCTCGTGGTGCGCCGCGGGCCGAACGCGGGCAGCCGCTTCCTCCTGGACAGCGAACTGACCACGGCGGGCCGCCACCCCCAGAGCGACATCTTCCTCGACGACTTCACCGTCTCCCGGCGCCATGTGGAGTTCCGCAGGGGGGCCGACGGCACCTTCACCGTCACCGATGTCGGCAGCCTCAACGGCACGTACGTCAACCGCGAGCCGATCGACTCGGTCGTCCTGGCGAACGGTGACGAAGTTCAGATCGGAAAGTACCGGCTGGTCTTCTACGCGAACCAGCGGGGCATGTGACCTCAGGGACCTCCATGCGGCGAACTCCGACGGGCGGTGCCGGTCACGGCACCGCCGGTGGCGACCGGCTGGTCAGCATCGGCTCGGTGCTGAGTCAGCTGCGCGAAGAGTTCCCCGAGGTCACGATCTCCAAGATCCGGTTCCTGGAGGCCGAGGGGCTCGTCGAGCCGCAGCGCACACCGTCCGGCTATCGCAAGTTCAGCGCCGAGGACGTCCGGCGGCTCGCGCAGGTGCTCCGCATGCAGCGGGACCACTACCTGCCCCTGAAGGTCATCCGCGAGCACCTCGACGCGCCGGCCCGGGGAGAGCGGCCTCCGCTGCCGTCCGAGAGAGGGCCGGTGGATTCCGGTGCGGCAGGCGAGTCCCTCTCCGAGAGGCCCACGGCGGCCCGTGTCGGCCGGGCGGAGCTGCTCGCCGCCGCGGAAGTGACCGAGGCGGAACTCGACGAGTGGGAGTCCTACGGTCTGATCACTCCTTCGGCGGAGTCCGCCTATGACGCCGAGTCCGTGACGGTGGCCAAACTGATCGCCGACCTGGGCAGATTCGGTCTGGAGCCGAGGCATCTGCGGGCGATGAAGGCGGCTGCCGACCGTGAGGCCGGCCTGGTCGAACAAGTGGTCGCACCGCTGCGCCGGCACCGCAATCCGCAGACCAGAGCCCATGCCGAGGCGACCGCGAAGGAGCTGGCGGCGCTCTCGGTCAGGCTGCACTCCGCGCTGGTCCAGACGGCGCTCGGGGTGCGTCTGCCCTGAACTCCCGGGCGGGCTTGCACCGATCTTGGGGGAACCCGACTACCCAAACCTGCCGGGCACGTCCTAGGGTTGCTGTGTGAACGAGCTCGACGTTGTGGGTGTCCGGGTGGAAATGCCCTCCAACCAGCCGATCGTGCTCCTGCGCGAAGTGGGAGGCGATCGGTACCTCCCCATCTGGATCGGACCGGGTGAGGCGACCGCGATCGCCTTCGCGCAGCAGGGAATGGCGCCGGCCAGGCCGTTGACCCACGACCTGTTCAAGGACGTCCTGGAAGCCGTCGGACAGGAACTCACCGAGGTGCGGATCACGGACCTGCGGGAGGGTGTCTTCTACGCGGAGCTGGTGTTCGCCAGCGGCGTCGAGGTCAGCGCCAGGCCGTCCGACGCCATAGCTCTGGCACTGCGCACCGGCACGCCGATCTACGGCAGTGACGGCGTTCTCGACGACGCGGGCATCGCGATCCCGGACGAGCAGGAGGACGAGGTCGAGAAGTTCCGCGAGTTCCTCGACCAGATCTCGCCGGAGGACTTCGGCTCCAGCAGTCAGTGATTCCGCCGGTCCGGCGCCGCCATCCGTAGGGAGGCGGCGGCACTGTCCGGTCCGGGCCCGGTGAGTCGGACTTCGCCCGCCGCCAACCGGCCACCTGTTCCCCGAATCGGGGCACGCAAAACCACTCTCAGGGTGATTATCACTCGGCGTGCCGAGTGTGGCGATCGTTGACGCACCACTGGCGACTCCCTACCGTCGAGGAGGCAGGTCAAGGACGGAGGTCGGCGTGAGAAGCAGCGGCGACGGTACGGCAGCGGGTGCTCACGGGCGAGGTCCCGCGGAGGGCTTGCCGTATCCGCTTCACGACAGTGCGCAAGCCGACGTGACGCCCGAGACCGTGGGCTACCGGGGGCCGACCGCCTGCGCGGCGGCGGGCATCACCTACCGGCAGCTCGACTACTGGGCGCGCACCGGTCTGGTCGAACCGAGCGTGCGGCCGGCGTACGGATCGGGCACGCAGCGGCTCTACAGCTTCCGGGACGTGGTCGTCCTCAAGATCGTCAAGCGCTTCCTGGACACGGGCGTCGCCTTGCAGAACATCCGCGCTGCGGTACAGCACCTGCGGGCCCGCGGCTTCGCGGACCTGGAGCGGATGACCCTCATGAGTGACGGCGCGACGGTCTACGAGTGCTCCTCGCCGGACGAGGTCGTCGATCTCCTCCAGGGCGGGCAGGGCGTGTTCGGGATCGCGGTCGGAGTCGTGTGGCGGGACGTCGAGGCGGCGCTCGCGCAGCTGCACGGCGAGCGCATCGACACCGGTGAGACGCTGATCGGCCACGACCCCGGTGACGAGCTGGCCCGGCGCCGCCGCGAGCGCGCCGGCTGACCCGCCGACGGGCCGGACTTCCTGGTCGGCCCGTACGCGCGTACGGCGGATTGTCAGTGTCGTAGGGCAGCATCGGAGCTGTGAGACCCGCGCCCACCATCCTGCATCTGGACATGGATGCGTTCTTCGCCGCCGCGGAGCAGGCGGCGAAGCCGAGTCTGCGCGGGAAGCCGGTGGTCGTCGGCGGCCTGGGGCCGCGCGGAGTGGTCGCCACCGCTTCGTACGAGGCGAGACGTTTCGGTGTGCACTCGGCGATGCCCATGGCACAGGCGCGGAGGCTGTGCCCCAACGCCGCCTATCTGGTGCCGCGCTTCTCGCTCTACCGGACGGTCAGCGACCAGGTGATGGAGTTGCTGGGCGAGCTCTCACCCCTGGTGGAACCACTGAGCCTGGACGAGGCCTTCGTGGACCTCGAGGCGGGTGGGACGGCGGATGACTCCCGATCGGCCCGGGAGGCCGGTGAGCGGCTGCGCAGGGACATCCTGGTGACCACCGGGCTGACGGGTTCGGTGGGACTGGCGGGTTCCAAGATGCTGGCGAAGATCGCCTCGGAGCAGGCCAAGCCAGACGGGCTGGTGCTCATAGCGCCCGGCACCGAGCGGGAGCTGCTGGGGCCGATGCCGGTACGGACCCTGCCGGGCGTGGGTCCGGCGACGGGCGAGCATCTGCGGCGGGCCGGCATGACCACGGTCGCGGATCTGGCAGAGGCAGGGGAGGACGAGCTCGTACGGCTGCTGGGGAAGGCGCACGGGGGAGCGATCTTCCGGATGGCCATGGGCCACGACGACCGGCCCGTGGTCGCCGAGCGGGACGCCAAGTCCGTGTCGGTCGAGGACACCTTCGACGTGGACCTGCACGACCGGGTCCGCATCCGGACGGAGGTCGAGCGGCTGGCCGACCGGTGTGTCCGCCGGCTCCGGGCCTCCGGACACTCGGGACGGACGATCGTGCTGAAGGTGCGGCGGTTCGACTTCTCGACGCTGACCCGGTCGGAGACGCTCCGCGGGCCCACGGACGATCCCGCGGTGGTGCGGGAGGCCGCGGCCCGGCTGCTGGAGGCGGTGGACACCACGGGCGGTGTCCGGCTGCTCGGCGTCGGTGTGAGCGGCCTCGCCGACTACACGCAGGAGGACCTGTTCGCACAGGCAGCCGCGGGGGAGCGGCACGACGAGGACGAGGAGCCCGCGCCGTCCCGTGAGCCGACGCCGGGCGAGGAGCGGTCGCCTGGCGGGGATGCGCGGCCGGTGGCGGACCGGCGCTGGGCCGCCGGGCAGGACGTATGCCATGCCGAGTACGGCCCCGGATGGGTTCAGGGCAGCGGGCTGGGGAGGGTCACGGTCCGCTTCGAGGAGCCGTGGTCGGCCGCGCCCGGCCGGGTGCGGACGTTCGCCGTGGACGACCCGGAGCTGGAGCCCTCGGAGCCGCTCCCGCTGGTGCGCTCGCCGGAGGATCAGTCGTCGTGGCCGGCCAGCCGCCCGAAGTCGCGGTCCCCGGCGGAGCCGATGCCGGGGCCCCCGGCCTCGTCGCCGGGGGACGGGGAGGTGGTCGGCCTCTCCGGAGGCGAGGGCAGGTCGAGACCGTAGTGGTGGTACAGCTGCAGCTCCTGCTCGGGAGAGAGATGGCGGCCGACACCGAAGTCCGGCGCGTCCTTGATCAGGGCGCGCTCGAAGGGTATGTGGAGGCCGTCGCCCTCGAGCTGGCTGGGCTCCAGTGGTACGAACGCGTCCCGGCTGAACAGGCCGGTCCGTACGGCCGCCCATTCGGGAACGCCCGTGGCGTCGTCGAGGTACACCTCGTCCACGGTCCCGATCTTGTGGCCTTCGCGGTCGAACGCCTTGCGGCCGATCAGGCTGCGCGGATCGATGTCGGTCTGCACGGTCCCTCCAAACAGGTCGCACGGGTTCGCTGAACACTACGAAAGTGCACATCCAGGGCGCCGTCCACTCGAAGGTCCCAGGTGAGGCCGCGCTGGTACGCTGGCAGCGGCTGCTGACCCCGTGCGGGAGAGTGCCCCGGTGAAAGCCGGAGCCGCCGAAGGAGCAAATCCTCCCCGGAATCTCTCAGGCCCCTGTACCGCACGGACGAGGTCACTCTGGAAAGCAGGGCGGGCGTCGGACGGCATCCGCTCTCACCGACGGTGAAAGCCGGTGCGCCCCGGGGCGTTCCGGTGAAGCTCTCAGGTTGAGATGACAGAGGGGGAGGCCGTCCGGGCACCCGCGCCGTGGTGCCCCTCGCAGGTCGTTACGACCAGGAGGCCTCCGCAATGACCGCCAACCGCATTCCGCTCTCCCAGCTGGAGCGAGGCACCCCCTTCGAGCAGCGCCACATCGGCCCCGACACCGGGGCCCAGGCGAAGATGCTGGCGCAGGTCGGCTACGGCTCGCTGGACGAGCTGACCGCCGCCGCCGTGCCGGACGTCATCAAGAGCGCCGAGGCCCTGGGACTGCCCGGTGCCCGCACCGAGGCCGAGGTGCTCGCCGAACTCCGCGGCCTCGCCGACCGCAACCAGGTGCTCGCTCCGATGATCGGCCTCGGCTACTACGGGACCTTCACCCCGCCGGTCGTCCTGCGGAACGTGATGGAGAACCCGGCCTGGTACACGGCGTACACGCCGTACCAGCCGGAGATCTCGCAGGGCCGTCTGGAGGCGCTGCTCAACTTCCAGACCATGGTCGCCGACCTGACCGGACTGCCCACGTCCGGCGCCTCTCTGCTCGACGAGGGCACCGCCGCCGCGGAGGCCATGGCGCTGTCCCGGCGCGTCGGCAAGGTCAGGAACGGTGTCTTCCTGATCGATGCCGACGCGCTGCCGCAGACCATCGCGGTGATCGAGACCCGGGCCGAGCCGACCGGTGTCGAGGTCGTCGTGGCCGACCTCGGCGAGGGGATCCCGGCGGAGATCGCCGAGCGCGGCGTCTTCGGCGTACTGATCCAGTACCCGGGTGCCTCCGGTGCCGTCCGGGACATAAAGCCGGTCATCGACCAGGCCCACGAGCTCGGCGCGATCGTCACCGTCGCCGCCGATCTGCTCGCCCTGACGCTGCTCACCTCGCCCGGTGAGCTCGGTGCGGACATCGCCGTCGGCACGACGCAGCGCTTCGGGGTCCCCATGGGCTTCGGCGGCCCGCACGCCGGCTACATGGCCGTCCAGCAGAAGCACGCCCGCAGCCTGCCCGGCCGACTCGTCGGCGTCTCCGTCGACGCCGACGGCAACAAGGCGTACCGTCTTGCCCTGCAGACCCGCGAGCAGCACATCCGCCGCGAGAAGGCCACCAGCAACATCTGCACCGCGCAGGTACTCCTCGCGGTCATGGCCGGGATGTACGCCGTCTACCACGGCCCCGAGGGCCTGCGGACGATCGCGCGCCGGACCCACCGCTACGCCGCGATCCTCGCCGAGGGGCTGCGCGCGGGCGGTGTCGAGATCGTCCACGGCACGTTCTTCGACACGCTGACCGCCCGCGTCCCGGGCAAGGCCGCCGACATCGTCGCCGCGGCCCGCGAGGGTGGTGTCAACCTGCACCTCGTGGACGCCGACCACGTGTCGCTCTCCTGCGACGAGACCACGTTGCGCGCCCAGGTGTCCGCCGTCTGGGCCGCGTTCGGCGTCGACGGCGACATCGACGCGCTGGACGCGACCGTCGAGGACACGCTGCCCGCCGCGCTGCTCCGCAGGGACGACTACCTCACCCACCCGGTCTTCCACGCGTACCGCTCCGAGACCGCGATGCTCCGCTACCTGCGCCGGCTCGCCGACCGCGACTACGCGCTGGACCGCGGCATGATCCCGCTCGGCTCCTGCACGATGAAGCTGAACGCGACCACCGAGATGGAGCCGGTCACCTGGCCGGAGTTCGGCCAGATCCACCCCTTCGCCCCGGTCGAGCAGGCCGAGGGCTATCTGACCCTGATCCACGAGCTGGAGGAGCGCCTCGCCGAGGTCACCGGCTACGACAAGGTCTCGATCCAGCCGAATGCCGGATCCCAGGGCGAACTGGCCGGCCTCCTCGCGGTGCGCGCGTACCACCGCGCCAAC
Organism: Streptomyces sp. HNM0645; assembly: GCF_030056615.1. Lineage (NCBI taxonomy): Bacteria > Bacillati > Actinomycetota > Actinomycetes > Kitasatosporales > Streptomycetaceae > Streptomyces > Streptomyces sp. HNM0645. The sequence goes on from NZ_JASHLT010000069.1 coordinate 13,173, forward strand.
GGCGACGAGCAGCGCACCGTCTGCCTGATCCCGTCCTCCGCGCACGGTACGAACGCCGCCAGCGCGGTGATGGCCGGGATGAAGGTCGTCGTCGTCCGCACCGCCGACGACGGCGAGATCGACGTCCACGACCTGCGCGCCAAGATCGAGCAGTACCGCGACGAGCTGTCCGTCCTCATGATCACCTATCCGTCGACGCACGGGGTGTTCGAGGAGCACGTCGCCGACATCTGCGCCCAGGTGCACGAGGCCGGCGGTCAGGTGTACGTCGACGGTGCCAACCTGAACGCGCTGGTCGGCCTCGCCAGGCCAGGCAAGTTCGGCGGCGACGTCTCGCACCTCAACCTGCACAAGACGTTCTGCATCCCGCACGGCGGCGGCGGTCCCGGTGTCGGCCCGGTGGCCGTCCGTGAGCACCTCGCCCCCTACCTGCCGAATCACCCGCTCCAGCCCTCCGCCGGGCCCGAGACCGGCGTCGGCCCGATCTCGGCCGCCCCCTGGGGCTCCGCGGGCATCCTGCCCATCTCGTGGGCGTACGTGAGGCTGATGGGCGGCGAGGGCCTCAAGCGCGCCACCCAGGTCGCGGTGCTCGCGGCGAACTACATCGCCAAGCGCCTCGAGCCGCACTACCCGGTGCTGTACACCGGACCGGCGGGCCTGGTCGCGCACGAGTGCATCGTCGACCTGCGACCACTGTCCAAGACGACCGGTGTGAGCGTCGACGACATCGCCAAGCGCCTCATCGACTACGGCTTCCACGCGCCGACGATGTCGTTCCCGGTGGCCGGCACGTTGATGATCGAGCCCACCGAGAGCGAGGACCTGACCGAGATCGACCGGTTCTGCGACGCGATGATCGCTATTCGCGCGGAGATCGAGAAGGTCGCCTCCGGCGAGTGGCCCGCAGAGGACAACCCGCTGCGCAACGCCCCGCACACCGCGGCCGTGCTCGGCGGGGAGTGGGAGCACGCGTACAGCCGCGAGGAAGCCGTCTTCCCTGCCGGTGTCGAGGCGACGGACAAGTACTGGCCGCCGGTGCGCCGGATCGACGGCGCCTTCGGTGACCGGAACCTGGTCTGCTCCTGCCCGCCGCTTGACGAGTACGACGGCTAAGGCCGTCCCGGGGGCTGCCCGGAAAGCGTCAGGGCCGGCTCGGAGGTGTCTCCGAGCCGGCCCTCTCCGTCCGTGGCCCGGTCATCCCTCGGTCCGTCGGTACGGAGCAGGGGCGGGGTCCCGGGCGGATGGTCCGGTCGACCGGGCGGCGGGCTTCAGGCCGCCGTCACGATCCGGAGCGGCCGGTGCGGGGCGATGATCTGGCCGTCCGGGAGCAGTTCGCCCGTGTCCTCGAAGAGCAGCACGCCGTTGCACAGCAGGCTCCAGCCCTGCTCGGGATGGTGTGCCACGAGGCGGGCGGCCTCCCGGTCGGCGGAGTCTGCTGTCGGGCACGGCGGCTGGTGCTGGCACATGGATGGGTTCTTTCGCTGCGATGTGGTGAGTGTCCTGCGGCTCGATGCGGTGCTCATGGCCGCCCCCCGTATCTGTCGTCGATCCCAGTGTTGCCCCACGGGCGTCAATCCGCAGGGATTTCGCGGCAGCTCGTCCTACCAGTTAATGACGCGTCACCCCGGTGGGCGGTTCAGCTCAACTGCACCGTCCCTTCGGGTGGTTCGCAGTGGCCGTAGTGGGCTAGTCCGGAAGGGGCGTGAACATGCCCCGTGACTCCATGTCACGGGGCAGCGGTGTTCGGTGGCTCCGGTGGCTCCGGTGGCTCCGGTGGCTCCGGTCAGGCCGGGAATCCGAGCAGGGGCGCGGGGGTGACCCTCGAGGTCATCACCGGCAGCAGATCGGCCACCCGGTGCGACCGGTGGGCGGCGATGCCCGGGGGTGCGGGAGCGAGCGGCACCAGCAGGTCGGCGGGGGCCGGTTTGCCCTTCGCCGGGTCGGCCTCGCGGTTGCCGTGCAGCCAGAGCGTGATCATGTACAGCTCGGGCACGGACAGCAACCGTGGCTGGTAGCTGCCGGGGAGAGCCTCGGCCTGTTGCAGCGCCCGCTCCGTCGACGCGATGTACGGGCCCTCGAAGAAGTGCGAGAAGGCCCAGCCGTCCGGGGTCAGCATGGTGTCCGCGGCCGCGATGGCGCGGTCGCCGCCGCGGATCAGGAACCGCCAGCCCGCCAGCCGGGTGCGGGGCCGGCGGTCGCCGTGTGGTACCACCTGGTCCAGGACGTGGACGGGAAGCGGGAGTTCGGCGGTCACCGCTCCCTGGACGGAACGGAGAGCAGGAGTGCGCGCCTCGCGGACCGCGGAGGGGGATCCGAGTGCCGTGAGGACGCTGCGCAGTGCGGGCGCGGGTGCCGGGGGGACATGCAGCGGCATGGTGGGTCGCCTCTCACTCAAGAGACAGGGTGATGCGAGGGCAGATGCGGACGGCTCTGTCGGCGTGGGTCGGAGGGGGCCGGATTTCCGTGGCCGGGCGCCGACTTTCTGCCTCGTTCGCGTGAGTTTATACGACGTGTGTTCACTCAATGTTTCTGCTAGCCGTTCCCGGCATTGCAGTCAAGGTCGAATCAGGACCTTCGGTGTGCGAAGTTCGAGGGGGTTATTCGTGAGCGCAACGGCGTCACCTGGTGTGGTGCCCCACGAGCGGTCGGCCGAATCTCGTCGGAGTTTTTCACCACACCTCGGGAAGTGGTAAATGCTCACTGCGCCATGCCGACGGAATGTGCCGGACGGATGGCACACGGTCGCCGCTTCAGACTAGCGGCCCACCGGTCACGCGCGAGACGTTATGGATCTCTTCGTCTGGGCATTATCGTCCGTGACACGAGCGGCCCGGCCGCGGACTGCCCACTCGAGGAGGGACCCTTCGATGGGGGAGAAGATCGTGGCAGGCGGGTTCGACCTGTCCGATCGGCAACGCTACCGGAGAAAGCTCCAGCAGTGCCTGGCGGGACTGGGGAGACTCCTGGCGGAAAAGAGGTTCGATCGCCCCAGGAATCTGATGGGGTTGGAGATCGAGCTCAATCTCGCGGGCTCCGACGGCCTGCCCCGGATGATGAATGCCGAGGTGCTCGACAGGATTGCCAGCCGTGATTTCCAGACCGAGCTCGGAATGTTCAACCTGGAGGTGAACATAGCGCCGCACCGGCTCGGTGGGCGGGTCCTCGACCAGCTCGCGGAGGAACTTCGCACCGGTCTGGGATATGCCCATCGCAAAGCCGCGGAGGTCGATGCCGGAATTGTGATGATCGGAATCCTTCCGACCCTCGACGGTAAGGATCTGGTTTCCGCGAATCTGTCGGACGTCGACCGCTATGTCCTTCTCAACGACCAGATCGTCGCCGCCCGCGGTGAGGACTTCACCCTCGACATCGAAGGGGTTGAGCACCTCGGCTGCACGTCGTCCTCGATCGCTCCGGAGGCGGCCTGCACGTCGGTGCAACTGCACCTCCAGGTGACACCGGGCCGGTTCGCCCAGGTGTGGAACGCCGCCCAGGCCGTGGCGGCGGTCCAGATCGCCGTCGGCGCGAACTCCCCGTTCCTGTTCGGCAAGGAACTCTGGCGCGAGTCCCGGCCACCGCTCTTCCAACAGGCGACGGACACCCGGCCGCCCGAACTCCAGGCCCAGGGCGTGCGGCCCAGGACCTGGTTCGGCGAGCGCTGGGTGGGCTCCGCCTACGAACTCTTCGAGGAGAACCTGCGTTACTTCCCGGCCCTCCTGCCGATCTGCGACGACGAGGAACCGTTGAGGGTGCTCGACGACGGCGGCGTGCCGCGGCTGCAGGAACTCGTCCTGCACAACGGCACGGTCTACCGCTGGAACCGGCCGGTCTACGGTCTCGCGGACGGCGTGCCCCATCTGCGCGTCGAGAACCGGGTGCTCCCGGCCGGTCCCACCGTCACCGATGTCGTGGCCAACGCGGCCTTCTACTACGGGCTCGTGCGGGCGCTCGCCGAGGAGTCGCGACCGCTGTGGACCCGGATGTCGTTCGAGACCGCCGCGGCGAACTTCGAAACCGCCTGCCGGCACGGCATCGAGGCCGAGCTGGAGTGGCCGCGTCCGGGCCGGGGCGGCGGGCTCACCCGCGTTCCCGCCGTCAAGCTCGTACGGGACGAACTGCTGCCGCTCGCGGCGGCCGGGCTGGACGCCTGGAACGTGGAGCCCGCGGACCGGGATTTCTACCTGGGTGTTGTCGAGGGGCGGTGCAGGCGCCGGGTGAACGGTGCGTCCTGGCAGGTCGATGCCTTCCACAGGGCGCTGGACGCCGGGCTCGACCGGCGTGCCGCGCTCGCCGCGGTCACGCGCCGCTACAGCGTGCTGATGCACGCGGACGAGCCCGTGCACACCTGGCCCGCGGGACCGGGGAGCTGACCGCTCCGCATTCGGGTCCCGCCTTCGACCTCGGTCCCGCCGTCGGGCAAGCTGTGACGGCGGGACCGAGGAAACGGGAGGCAGTGTGCAGGCGGAGGCGGGACGGGTGTCCGGATCGGTCCCCGACGGGGGGTTGCCGCGCGGGATACTGCGGTCCGAGACCCTGATCGTCCTGGCGCTCTCGCTGGGTGCCAGCGCGGTGTCGTCGCTCATCAGCTTCATCGGGGCGCTGACGAAGCCCGGCGGTCTCGCGGACCAGGCCGCGAACCTCAACAGCTCCTACGCGCCCGGCCGGCCGTGGCTCGACCTCGCGTGGCAGCTGTTCGGGATCGCGACGGCGCTGGTTCCCGTCGTCCTCGTCGGCCATCTGCTGCTCAGGGAGGGCGCCGGCGGGCTGAGGGCCGTCGGCTTCGACCGGACCAAGCCGTGGTCCGACCTGGGACGCGGTGCGCTGGTGGCGGCCGGTATCGGCAGTGCGGGGCTGGCGTTCTACCTGGTGGTCAGGGCAGCGGGGGCGAACCTCACAGTGGTTCCGGAGTCACTTCCCGACGTGTGGTGGAAGTACCCGGTCCTCATTCTCTCCGCGGTGCAGAACTCCGTCGTCGAGGAGGTCATCGTCGTCGGGTACCTGCTGCGGCGGCTGGACCAACTGGGCTGGAGCCCGGTCCGCGCCCTCGTCGCCAGCTCGGTGCTGCGCGGCTCGTACCACCTCTACCAGGGGATCGGCGGCTTCGTCGGCAACATGGTGATGGGCGTGGTCTTCGTCCTGCTGTACCGCCGCTGGGGCCGGGTGGGGCCGCTCGTGGCCGCCCACGCGCTTCTCGACATCGTCGCCTTCGTGGGCTATGGACTGCTGGCGGGGAAGGTGGGCTGGCTGCCCACGGCATGAGGTGTGCCGTGGCCGGCCGCGGCGCGAGGCGCGGAGCATGGCGCCGAGGGGCGTACGGCGGGAGAACCGTCGTACGCCCCTCCCGCACCCCCGGGGCGGGCCCCGGCTGCCGTGCCCGCGGCGGCCCCGTGACCGGCCGCGACCCGGTCAGGGGGCGACGAGCAGTTCGCCGTCGACGACGGTCACGGCGCTGCCGGTGAGCAGGACGCGGTCGCCGCGCAGCGCCGTCCGCACCAGGCCGGAGCGGGCGGAGGCCTGCAGCCCGGTCAGCTCCGGTCGGTCCAGCCGCGCCGACCAGAACGGCGCGAGGGCGGAGTGCGCACTGCCGGTGACGGGATCCTCGTCGATGCCGACGTTCGGGAAGAAGCAGCGCGAGACGTAGTCGTACCCCTCCCCCGGGTTCGCGGCCGCCGCCGTGGCGATGATCCCGCGCTGCGAGTGGGCGGCGAGTGCGCGGATGTCCGGGCGCAGACCGCGGACGGCCGCCTCGTCGCAGAGCTCGACCAGCAGATCGCCTATGTGGTCCGAGGTGTCCAGGACCGAGAGCGGAGCGGCTCCCAGCGCGTCGGCGATGCCGTCCGGAGCCTCTACCGGGGTCAGGGACGACACGGGGAGGTCCAGGGTGATCGAGCCGTCCTCGTGCACGGTCGTCGTCAGGATCCCGCAGCGCGCGGCGAAGCGCACGGTGCCGCTCGCGGTGCCGGTCCGGTGGAGGACGTGGGCCGTGGCGAGTGTCGCGTGCCCGCACATGTCCACCTCGGTGGCCGGTGTGAACCAGCGCAGCGCCCAGTCCGCCTCGCCGCCCTCGGGCAGCGGATGTGCGAAGGCCGTCTCGGAGAGGTTCATCTCCGTCGCCACGGCCTGGAGCCGGCCGTCGTCGGGGAAGGCGTCGGTGTCGAGCAGCAGGACCGCGGCGGGATTGCCCGCGAAGGGCCGGTCGGTGAAGGCGTCCACGATTCGAATCCGCATGGCGCCGACGGTAGGGCGCGGACGGCGCCGCAGGCCAAGGCCAATCCCGGTCATCTGGACCGCTCGGCGATTGTCAATCGAAGTATTCCGATATATCGTTGAACCATCGCGACAGATCGACGATAGAGGGAGCGTGTGATGCGTTCACATGGACACGGCTTCGGACCCGGCTCGGGACAGGGCGGTTGCGGGCCCGGTCATCACGGTCGTGGTGAGCACGAGGGGCGCCGTGCCGCCTTCGGCCCGTTCGGGCCGGGGTTCGGTGGCCCCCCGTGGGGCGGCGGTCGCGGCCGCGGCCGCGGGAGGGCTCGCCGCGGTGATGTGCGCGCCTCGATCCTGGCCCTGCTGAAGGACCGCCCGATGCACGGTTACGAGATGATCCAGGAGATCGGCGAGCGCAGCGGCGGGGCCTGGAAGCCCAGCCCCGGATCGGTGTACCCCACTCTTCAGCTCCTGGAGGACGAGGGGCTGATCACCAGCGAGAGCGACGGCGGCAAGAAGCTCTTCACGCTCACCGGGACGGGACGCGCCGAGGCCGAGACGGTTCCCGACGCGCCCTGGGAGGAGGCCGGCCGCGGGATCGACTGGGAAGCCATGAACGAGATCCGTCAGGCCGGATTCGGGCTCATGGAGGCCTTCGGTCAGGTCTGGAAGACGGGCACCCCGGATCAGCGGCAGAAGGCGATCTCGGTGATCAACGAGGCCCGCAAGAAGCTGTACCTGATCCTGGCCGACGAGGACTGAGTCCCGCCTGCGCCCGGCCGCCCGCCGGGCGCGCAGGAAGAGCCCCGTGAGGGGCCCTTCCTGCGCGCCTCCGGCCCGTCAGCTCACGAGCCCGCCCAGCTTGCGGAGTGATTCGTTGAGCGCGGCGGTCGCCGAGTCCCTGAGCTTGCCCGCCATCAGCGAGACGGCGGCGCCCGTGAACTCCCCGTCGATGCGAACGGTCGTCGCGCCGCCTTCCGGGGTGAGGGTGTAGCGGGTGCCGACGAGGACGCCCATCGGGCCCTTGCCCCTGATCGCGAGGACCCGCTCGGGCTCCAGTTCCTCCACCGTCCACTGCACCTCCGCCGGGAAGCCCATGAGCTTCATGCTCTCGGTGAAGTTCGCGCCGGTCTCGAGGGTCCCGGGAGCGCCCTGCGGGAAGCTCGTGTGGGTGGCGTTCCACCGGCCGTAGGAAGCGAAGTCCGTCAGTTGGGCCCACACCTTCGCGGCAGGTGCCCCGATGAGTGCGTCCGCGCTGACCTCGGCCATGACGACCACCCCTTCTCGTCGGGCTCGGTGGCCCCGGGTCCCGGTGCCGTCGGAACGTAGCCGCGCGGCCCGCAACATTCAATACTGATGGGCTGTCAGATCCGTTCGCCTCGCCGCCGATGCGCCGCGGTCTCCGAGGTCGGTGCCCGACGGTCTCCCGCCGGCGGGGGAGCGCCCGGAACCGTTCGTGAGGGTCGCGCCTCCTCCGCAAGGAGGAGGCGCGGCACGCGGTGCCCACCCTCCGCGGGATGCCCGAATGCTCCCATGCGGCGATGACCGGGGCCGTCCGCGGCTGATGGGGTGGGACCGTGCACTTCCCTGTCCCGCGCGTTCCCCAGCAGCCCGCTCCCGCCCCCACCGGGACCGACGCCGGACTCTACGAGGAACTGGCCCCGGTCGTCGCCGGCGTGCGCTGCGGGACGGTGACCGCCAGATCGACACGGCGCATCTGCTGCACTCCCTGGTCGAGTCCGAACCCGACGTGCGGGCGGCCTTCGGCGGCCCGGACCAGGTCGCCCGCGTCCTCGGCTATCTCGTGCAGCGCAGCATCGGGTACGGGCTGCGCTGGCAGGTGACGGTCGAGGACTCCGGCGCGGTCCCGGCGGTCCGGGACTCCGCGCGGACGGGCTGGTCGCCGTCGGCCGCCGCCGCCGTGCTGCGGGCGCGGGAGCGGGCAGCGGAGCGCGGGGAGCCCCGGCCCGGCGGCCTCGATCTGCTCGCCGGACTCGCCGCCGACCGCGACTCCAGGGCCGCGGAAGTCCTCGTGCGTGCGGGGGTCGACCCCGACCTGCTGGCCCGCCGGATCGGCTAACCGTCTCAACAGGTGCGACAGATGTGACGCTCCTGACTCGGGCTGCCATGATGTGCCGATGCACGCGTCTCGGGAAAGGAGCGCCGGGCTGGGACTCGCCCTGGCCTCGGCGTTCGCCTTCGGTGGTTCAGGTGTGGCGGCCAAGCCGCTCATCGAAGCGGGGCTCGACCCCCTGCATGTGGTGTGGCTGCGAGTGGCCGGTGCTGCCCTCGTCATGCTTCCCGTCGCCTGGCGCCACCGCGACCTGCTGATACGCAAGCCGGCGCTGCTCGCCGGATTCGGAATGCTCGCCGTCGCCGGTGTCCAGGCCTGCTACTTCGCCGCGATCTCCCGCATCCCCGTGGGCGTGGCGCTGCTCATCGAGTACCTGGCCCCCGCCCTCGTCCTCGCCTGGGTCCGCTTCGTCCAGCGCCGCCCGGTCACCCGCGCCGCCGCCGTCGGTGTCGTCCTCGCCGTCGGCGGACTCGCCTGCGTGGTCGAGGTCTGGTCCGGGCTCGGCTTCGACGCGATCGGCCTGCTGCTCGCCCTCGGGGCGGCTTGCTGCCAGGTCGGCTACTTCGTCCTCTCCGCCCAGGGCGCCGACGGCGACGACGCCGCCGATCCGCTCGGCGTCATCGCGTACGGACTGCTCGTCGGTGCGCTCGTGCTGACCGTCGTCGCCCGCCCGTGGGGGATGGACTGGCAGGTGCTCGGCGGCGGCGCCGCCCTGGCCGGCACGACCGTCCCGGCGGCGCTGCTGCTCGGCTGGATCGTCCTGATCGCCACGGTCGTCGCCTACGTCACCGGCGTCGTGTCCGTCCGCAGGCTCTCGCCGCAGGTCGCGGGAGTCGTCGCCTGCCTGGAGGCCGTGATCGCGACGATGCTGGCCTGGGTCCTGCTCGGCGAGCACCTCTCGGCGCCCCAGATCGCCGGCGGTGCCGTGGTGCTGGTGGGCGCTTTCATCGCCCAGTCCTCCACGCCGAAGGCCGCATCCGGACCGGTGGCAGGCGGCTCCGGCACCGTGTCCGGTGCTGCCGACGGCGACTTGGCTGCCGAGCGGGCTGCGGTCTAGGGTGGCGATCATGCATTCGACCGTCCTCCCGCCGCCCGCCGCGTAGCGCGGGCGGTTCTCCGCCGACGAAGACCGGGTCCGGGGTGTGGAGTCCCCCGGACGGTTCGTCGCTGCCCGCGTGTGGAGTCCAGCGGCCAACTGTCCTGTCTTCCGGCCCGTCGTGGGACGTGTTCCCCACCCTTCGGGGCGGGCCTCCGGGGCTTTCCCGGACACCCAGCACGGAGTACTTACGTGTCGAATCCATCTTCGGCTGCCGTCACCGGCCTGCCCGTCGGGCGCAGCCTGTTCTACCTCGTCGTGGCCGGTTTGGCCTGGGGGACCGCGGGGGCGGCCGCCTCACTGGTCTTCGAGGTCAGCGATCTGGGCCCGCTCGCCCTGTCCTTCTGGCGCTGCCTCGGCGGGCTGCTGCTGCTCGCGGGCGCGCTCGCGCTGCGCGGACGCCGGGCGGCGCGGAGCGGCGGCGCCGTCGCGGCCAGGCCCGAACCGCGCCGACGCAGGCTGCTGCGCATCCTCGGCACCGGCGTCGGTCTGACCGTCTTCCAGAGCTCCTACTTCGCCGCCGTCGAACAGACCGGGCTGGCGGTCGGCACGGTCGTCACCCTGGGCGCCGGGCCCGTACTGATCGCCCTCGGCGCCAGGATCACCATGGGGGAGCGGCTCGGGGGCGGCGGGATCGTCGCCGTCGCCGGAGCGCTGACCGGGCTCGTGGTGCTGGTCCTGGGCGGCGGGAGCGGCACGGTGCGGCCGGTGGGCGTGGCACTGGCGGTCGTCTCGGCGGCGGGCTACGCGGCCATCACCCTGCTGACCCGCTGGCTCGGCCGGGGCGGCGACGGTCCCGATCCCCTGTCGACGACGATGTGGACCTTCGTGGTCGGCGCCGTCGGGCTGCTGCCGGCAGCGCTCGTCGAGGGGCTCCTGCCGCACACCGCGGAGCCGCTGCGGGTGCTGGGCATGCTGGTGTACATCGCCGCCGTTCCGACGGCGCTCGCGTACGCGCTCTACTTCGCGGGAGCGGCGGTCGTCCGCGCCGCGACGGTGTCGGTGATCATGCTTCTGGAGCCGGTCAGCGCAGCGGTCCTGGCCGTGATGGCGCTGAACGAGCGGCTGACCTCGGCAACGGTGGCCGGGACGGTGGTCCTGCTCACGGCGGTGGTCGGGCTGGCCTGGCAGGAGTCCCGGCCGGCCGGGCGGCGCGGCGCCGTGGACGTGGCGGCCTGATCCTGCGGCCCCGTCGGCGCCGGTGACCACGACGAAGGGCGGAACCGTTGCCCGACGTGCCCGGTTCCGCCCGCCGTACCGCGGCCCGTTCGCCCGCCTCTCGGCGTCGGACCGTGTGACGCCCGCGGGCGTCACACGGTCCGGCCGGCCTCTCCGGAGGCCGGCCCCTACAGCGAGGACAGGTACGGGGGCAGGACCACCGACGGGTCCATGTCGTCCGCGGGGACCGGCACGCCATGGCCCCGGACCAGCGGGACGACGCCGGTCCAGTGCGGAAGCGCCAGGTCCTCCGGGTCGTCGTTCGGTCCGCCCGTCCGGACCTTGGCGGAGACCTCGTCCAGATCCAGCCGGAGCACGGCCGTCGCGGCGAGCTCCTTGGCGTTGGCCGGACGCGAGTCGGAGGAACGGCCGGGGACGACATGGTCGACGAGGGCGTCGAGAGCGGTGCGCTTCTCCTCCGGGTCGGTCACCTGGCGGGCGGTGCCGTGAACCACCACCGACCGGTAGTTGATCGAGTGGTGGAACGCCGAGCGGGCGAGCACCAGGCCGTCGACGTGCGTGACGGTCAGACAGACCTCCAGGCCGGGATCGGTCTGGCCGGCCATGCGCAGCGGACGGGATCCGGTCGAGCCGTGCACGTAGAGCACGTCGCCGACCCGGCCGTACAGCGTCGGCAGTACCACCGGTGCCCCGTCGCGCACGAAGCCGAGATGGCAGACGGAGGTCTCGTCGAGTATCGAGTGCACCAGTGCGCGGTCGTGGGACGCGCGCTCCCGCGCCCTGGTGGGGACGGTCCGGTCGGTGGACCGGTAGGTCGGCGTCTCCTGGGACGGTGCCATTGCGTTCTCCTGTTGCACTAGTGCATAATTCTGTTTGTGCTAGGAGAGTATCGGATCGAAGGGCGCGGCGCATCGGACATCGCGGCCAGCATCGAGCGAGGTGTCGGGTCGGGAGAGCTCCGCCCCGGCCAATCGCTGCCCCCCATGCGGGAGCTGGCGGCTTCCCTGGGGGTCAATCCGAACACCGTCGCGGCCGCCTACCGGACGCTGCGCGACCGCGGCGTGATCGAGACGGCCGGCCGCAGGGGCAGCCGTGTGCGTGAACGGCCGGCCAGTACGGCGCGCGGCTCGCTCACGATCGACGCCCCGCCCGGCGTACGGCAGATCTCCGAGGGCAACCCGGACGCCGCCCTGCTGCCCCCGCTCCACGACGCCTTCGCGGCCGCTGCACGCCATCACGACGCCCGGCCGGTGCTCTACGGGCAGGACGCCGTGGACCCCGAGTTGGCGCGGCTCGCCCGTGCCGGACTGGACGCGGACGGGGTGCCGGAGGGCCCGGTCGCCGTCACCTCCGGGTCGCTCGACGCCATCGAGCGGGTGCTTCACGCCCATCTCCGGCCCGGCGACGCCGTGGCCGTGGAGGACCCCGGCTGGGGGAGCCTGCTGGACCTGGTCCCGGCGCTCGGGTTGCGGCCGGTTCCGGTCGCCGTCGACGACGACGGTCCGCGCCCCGAGGACGTCGAGCGGGCGCTCGGCCGCGAGGCGAGGGCCCTGATCGTGACCGACCGGGCGCAGAACCCCACGGGTGCCGTCGTCTCCGCGTCCCGCGCCCGCGAACTCCGCGACGTGCTCGGCCGGTACCCGCGGACGCTGCTCGTCGAGGACGACCACGGCCATGCGATCGTCGGCGAGCCGCTGTGTCCCCTCGCCGGTGTCACGGACCACTGGGTGCTCGTACGGTCGGTGGCCAAGGCGTACGGTCCCGACCTCAGGCTCGCCGTGCTCACCGGAGACCGGGTGACCCTCGACCGGGTCCAGGGGCGGCAGCAACTCGGCCCGGGCTGGGTCAGCCGGCTGACCCAGCGCGCCGTCGTGGAGCTGTGGACCTCCGGGGCCGTCGACCCGCCGGCCGTCGCGGCCGCCTACGGCGAGCGGCGCGACGCGCTGCTGAGGGCCCTGGCGGAGCGCGGAGTCGAGGCTCGCGGCCGCAGCGGTATGAACGTGTGGGTGCCCGTGGCCGACGAGACGGGCACGGTGGCCCGGCTGCTGCACTCCGGCTGGGCCGTGGCGCCGGGTGCCCGCTTCCGCATCTCCTCACCGCCGGCGGTGCGACTCACCGTGTCGGGCCTGGCGGCCGACGACATCTCCGTGCTCGCCGACGCGGTGGCCCTGGCGGCCGGCCCCGTACGTCCGCGCAGCTACGGCTGAGCGGACGTACGGGGCCGGCCGGCCCGAGCGGCGACCGCCGGGACGGCGAGGTGCCCCGCAGGGCACCCGCGCACACGCCGGGCCGCGAGCACGCGGTCGCGGCCGGTCGCCGCGGCCGCTCCGCCCGGGCCCGTACGGGGTCACGACCGGTTCCGGCGCGTCCGTGCNCGCAGGGCACCCGCGCACACGCCGGGCCGCGAGCACGCGGTCGCGGCCGGTCGCCGCGGCCGCTCCGCCCGGGCCCGTACGGGGTCACGACCGGTTCCGGCGCGTCCGTGCCCGAGGCGGGCGGACACCCTTCCCCGCACGCCTCGGTCCGGACCCGTTCTGGGTGAGCGCGGCGCCCGCCAGCACGATCAGGGCGCCGACGGGAGTGTTCCAGCCCAGCTTCTCGTCGAGCAGCGTGACTCCCGCAGCAGTCGCGATGACCGGGATGAAGTACGTGACCATCGTCGCGGTCGTGGGTCCCACCTCGGCGACCAGTCCGTACTGCAGCAGCATGGCGAACCCGGTGCCCAGTGCGCCCAGGGCGACCACCGCGAGCAGCGGAACCACCGGGAACGAGCTCGGCAGTCTGGTGAACAGAGGTGTCACCACTGCCAGTTGGAGTGTCGCCAGCATCAGCTGCGCCCCCGTCAGGGACAGATGGGAACGGGACGAGCCGGCGAGCGTACGCCGGACGTAGATCCAGCCGACCGGGTAGCTCAGGGAGGCGAGCAGGGCCATCGCCGTGCCGCCGACGTCGAGCCCGGAGAAGCCCTGCCAGGCGCCCAGCACGGTGAGCACGCCGAGGAAACCGATGCCCAGGCCGGCGACACGTCGGCGGGTCGGCCGGTCCTCGGAGAGCGCCACCAGCGACAGCGCCATGCCCCACAGCGGGGACGTGGCGTTGCAGATCCCGGCCAGTGTCGAGGGGATGGTCAGCTCCGCATAGGCGAAGAGCGAGAAGGGCAGCGCGTTGAGGAAGAACGCCGCGACGGTCAGATGTGCCCAGGTGCGCACCCCGCGAGGCAGCCCCTCGCCCCGCACCGCCATGGCGGCGGCCAGCACGGCCGTACCGAAGAGCAGCCGGCCGAAGGTGACCTGGAACGGCGCGTAGCCCTCCGTGCCGACCTTGATGAGCAGAAAGCTGAAGCCCCAGATCAGGGCGAGCACGGCGAACCTCAGGCGCCAGCCGAAGGCCGGGTGGCCGCGCCCGGTGGAGGGCGGGGCCGCGGGGGGAGCGGGCGTGGCGGGGGCGGACGCGGATCCCGTGGCGGGCTCCGTGCGCGAGGGCGGCGTGGCGGTGGTCATGGGGTCCAGCCTGGAGCCCATGTCTTCTTAGAACAAGCGAGATTTCTTTCAGTTGTTTGATTAGCATTGCTTACATGTTGAACCTGGAGCGCCTACGGACCCTGGACGCCCTGGCCCGGCACGGTTCCGTCAGTGCCGCGGCCGACGGACTGCACGTCACGACCTCGGCCGTGTCCCAGCAGATGGCCAAACTGGAGCGCGAGGTGGGCCAGCAGCTGCTGGCCAGGAGCGGGCGCGGGGTGCGGCTCACGGACGCCGGACGCCTGCTCGCCGACCATGCCGCCCGCATTCTGTCGCAGGTCGAGCTGGCTCAGTCCGACATCGAGGCGCAGCGGGGCCAGGTGGTCGGCGAGGTGCGGCTCGGGGCGTTCCCGACGGCCGCCCGGGGCCTTTTCCCCGCGGCGCTCACCACCCTCCGCGCCAACCACCCCGACCTGCGGGTACGTACGAGCGAACTGGAACCGGAGTACGCCCTGCGCCAGGTGATCAGGGGCGATCTCGATCTGGCGGTGGCGCTGGACTGGAGCAACAAGCGGCTCCCCGTCCCGGGCGGGCTCACGCGCGAACCGCTGCTGGACGACGCCGCCGACGTGGCGATGCCCGCCGGTCACCCGCTCGCCGACCGAGCCGACGTGGATCTCGCGGACTTCGCCGACGACGACTGGGTCTCCTGGCCCGAGGGCGAGTTCTGTTACGAGTGGCTGGTGTTCACGCTGCGCGCCAGGGGAATCGAACCCCGCATCGTCCACCTCGCCGGCGAACACCACACCCAGCTGGCACTGATCGCGGCGGGCCTCGGTGTGTGCGTGACCCCGCGGCTGGGTCGGGGGCCGGTCCCCGACGGCGTCCGGCTCGTCCCGGTGCGGCAGAAGGTACGCCGGCACGTCTACGCGGTCTGGCGGACGGACGCCGACCGCCGGCCGTCGATCCGCGCGGCGCTCGCGGCGCTCCGGTCGGCCGCGGCGACGGCCTGACGCCGGCCGGGCAAGCGCAGGGCGCGTCTCCTCCGCGCGCGGGCCCCGCGTTGGCGCCCGCTTACGTCCCGCGGCCCAGAGGTCCAGGGGCGGCGTGCCACCTGCCGGACCGGCTCGTCGGCCGCCCCCGCCCCGCGCCGCCGCCCCTGCACCGTGCCCCGCGGCGCCGCAGGCCACGAAAGGGGCGCCCGGTTCAGAGCCCGCTCAGCTTGCGGAAGTCCCACGACGCGATCGCCTCCGGCGTCAGCCGGAGCCAGGCGTGCCGGCCGTCGTGCGGCATCGAGTCCAGTCCGAAGTTCTTCCGCGCGAACAACCGCTCGGCTACCTCGAGTTCCGGGCAGGGCTCGCCGGTGCGCGGGGCCTCGCCCACGAAGACGGCCGTCCCGGAGAGTTCCACGCCGCGCAGCTCGCCGTACTCCTCCCCGGCGTCCACCACGACCGCGATCCGCGGGTCACGGCGCAGTTCGGACCACCGCCGGCTGCGGGTGATCGAGTACAGCCACAGCGACGTACCGTCCCACGCGAACCACAGGGCACTGACGTGCGGCATGCCGTCGGGCGAGACCGTCGCCACCCGGCAGGTGCGCTGCTCGGCGAGGAAGGCGTCCAGTTCGGCGGGCGACATCATGATCCGCCGGCCCCTGCGCTGTGTGATGGCCATCGGCGGCCCCTCCTCCCGCGAGCCGGCGTTCCGCCGGCCGACCGGCTGATGTGGTGTCAGAAATGATGGGCGCTCTTCCCCTGTGAGGCAATGCCCGTTACCGTCGCGCGCCCGGGCACCCGGATCCCCGTTATGTTTTTCGCGGTCCTGCAAGAGGGCCGCTGGCCTCCGGGCCCGGCATGACTGTTGCCCCCTGTCGAACGGATGACCTGGGGGGTGGTGTCACCGGGTCCGAGGGGTGCCGTCGGAGACGCTGATGAGAGGTCCGACCACCGCC
>NZ_JASHLT010000007.1:0-210874 GCF_030056615.1 Streptomyces sp. HNM0645
CCGGGACACTCCCATCGCGGAGGCGATGTCGTCCATCGTGGTACGCCGGACTCCGTGCCGGACCAGGCAGGCGTAGGTCGCGTCGAGGACTTCGGAGTACCGGTCGGCGTCCATCTGTCAGCCCAGCTTCTTCAGCAACTCCCGCGCTGCGTCGAGGGACGACGCGGGGTTCTGGCCGGTGACCAGGTTGCGGTCGACGACGACGTTCGGCGCCCAGGCGTCGCCTTCCCGGAAGCGCGCGCCGATCCCGGTCAGACGGTCCTGGAGCAGCCACGGGGCCTTGTCGGCGAAACCGGCCTGCTCCTCCTCGACGTTGGTGAAGCCGGTCACTTGGAAGCCGGCGAAGACGTTGGTGCCGTGCTCGTCGACGGCGGGGAGCATGGCGGCCGGGCCGTGGCACACGATGCCGAGAGGCTTGCCCGATCGCATGGCGGACACCAGCAGGCCGGCGGAGTCCTTGTCCACCGCCAGGTCCTCCATCGGGCCGTGGCCGCCGGGGTAGTAGACGGCCGCGTAGTCGTCCAGGGCGACGTCCTCGATGCGGATCGGGTTCTGCAACTGGGGGATGTCGGCGAGCCGCTGCCGGAACCTCTCGACGTTCTCCTGCCCGCCGGCCATCTCCGGGGTGAGGCTGCGCTGATCCACGGTCGGGATCACGCCACCCGGCGTGGCGACGGTGATCTCGTGCCCTGCTGCCGTGAACTCTTCGAACGGGGCCACGACCTCCTCGGCCCAGTAGCCGGTCGGGTGCTCCGTGCCGTCCTCGAGGGTCCAGAACTGGGCCCCGGTCACAACAAAAAGGATCTTCGGCATGATCGAACCTTCCTCTGGCGCGGACCTCGTCGGTCCGTCGTGTCTCCACTCTACAGAATGACATTCTGAGTGCAAAACGTCAGAGTGTCAGGCGGCTGTGGGCCCGGAGTGGCAGGGCGTTTCCAGGCGCCTGGACGGCATCCGGCCCGAGGCGCCGGGAGCCCCGGCCCGGCGCCATGCCGGTCCGGCGGATGCCCCACCGGACCGGGACCGCCCTCACCACGGCCTACGGCGAGCGCCTCGGATGAATCGCCCGCCCCGGGGTGATCTCCCCGGGGACGGGGAGTTCGCGTGCGAGCGGAGGGGGTGCCGGGGTCCCGGGCGGGCCGACGGAGGAGCGCCGCCCGCTGCCGCGCCCCTCCGGAACGGCGCGTCGCCGCCAGTGCTGACGGGGGGACTCAGCGGCCCGTGAACGACGCATGGCCGGGGCCGTGGGTCAGGAGGGACGCCGCCCCTTCCTGCAGGTCCACGGAGGCGACGATCTCGCCGACGAGGGCGGGCATCGCCGCGTCCGCCGCCCCGACGCCGCCCGCCTGGGCGAGGTCGACGAGCTGTTTGGCGGCGGCGAGTGCCCTGGTGGGGCCCGCAGCGAGCCGCCGGGCATAGTCCACCGCCTTCTCCTGCAGGGTTTCGCGAGGGAGGAGACGATTGACGACGCCCCACTCGTGCATGCGGGAGGCTCGGTAGATCATCCCGCCGTAGACGGCCTCCCGCGCTCGGGCGGCACCGGCCCGGGCGGCCAGGCGCTGGGCGCCTCCGGCGAAGGGGAATCCGCCGATGGTGGCCTCGATCAGGCCGAACTGGGCATCCTCGGCGGCCCAGATCATGTCGCAGCTCAGGGCCAACTCCATCCCGCCCGCAAGGCAGAGTCCGTCGACCGTCGCCAAAGTGGGCACGGGAAGCCGCTCGAGACGGGTGAACACCGGCAGGTTTTCCAGGATGGCCGCCTGCGCCTGTTCGGAGGAGAGTCCCTGGAAGATCCGGACGTCCGCGCCGGCCGAGAAGTGCTCGCCGAGGCTGCCGACCACGAGGGCGCGGATGGGGGCGTCGGCGGCAACCGCCCCCTCGGCCGCCGTGACCGCCTCGGCGAGATCGGCGACCAGGTCGGCGCCGAGGAGGTTGAGGGATCCGTCGTCGAGGACGATCCGGCCGACGTCACCACTCTGCTCGAAATGCACTTTCACGTGAGCTCCATCCTGAGTCCTAAATCAGAACCCAGTTATAGCTGGGTTCTGATTTAGGACGCAAGGAGAGGTAGCATCCAGGCCATGCGATCCACTGACATCGGCACGGAGCCGTGCTCCATCGCGCGTTCCGTGGCGCTGCTCGGGGACAGGTGGACCCTGATCGTGCTCCGGCAGGCGTTTCTCGGACTCCGCCGCTTCGAGGACTTCAGGTCCAGCCTCGGCGTCAGCCGCACCCTGCTCTCGCAACGTCTCGGCGTGCTCGTCGAGGCGGGGATCCTGGAACGCCGGGCATACCGGGACGCGCGGCGGACCCGTGAGGAGTACCGGCTGACGGAGAAGGGGCTGGACCTCTACCCGGTGCTGATGGCCCTGCGGACCTGGGGCGACAGGTACATGGCTCCGGACGGTCCTCCCGTCGTGTACCGCCACCGCCACTGCGACGGGGCGGCGGAGATCCGCCACGTGTGCGATCACTGCGGCCAGGAGTTGACGGCCAGGGACATCATCCCTCTGCCCGGCCCCGGAGCAGCCTCCGGTCAGCAGGCGGAAGCCGTCTGAAGGCGACACGGCAATCGGCATGCGACCGCGAGCAGCAGGGTGCCGCGGCGGGTGTCCACCTGAGCGGAGGGGCGGTGCCTCGGCGGTGACGAACGCGCCCGCCGCCCGTCCGGGCACTCACAGGAGCGCGGATCGATCGAGACGGACGTTCGGCTGCCCGCAGAAGAGCCGGTGCGACAGGATCCGGTCGGCCGGGCCGGGGTCGGGCACGCCCTTGTCGGAGTCGTCGTCGTTCCCGAGCACCGTGCCCCCTGCTGCGCGAGGCGGTCCTGTCCACGATCAAGGCGAAGCTACACCCGGGCCGTCTGGCCGCTCGGTCGTGCGATCCCGCCGCTCGGTTGCTTTTGACAGGGCGACGACGACGTCGGCCTCCGAGGCCCGCGCCAGTCGAATGGTTGAATTGCGGGGCCGCCCCAACCTTCCGCAAGGCGTTGAGCGGTGATCCGCCGTGGTCTCCTGACCGGTTTGTCGGGGCCCTTTGTCGCGCCACGTCTCTTGGCCTTGCGGTCGATCGTTCCCATGAAGCCTCGTCCATCCACCTCATGCCCTGGGCGCCCGGATGGAGGACTGGCGGAAGGTGACTGGGCAGGCAGCGCGGAGCCCTGCGTGATTGCCGCATGATCAACGCGCGAAAGGCCTATGCCGCGTAGGGCTCCCTCGCAGTTCAGGCTGGACCTGCCACGTGGACCACGGCCGTGGGGCAGCAGTGCGGTGATACCTGGGGTTTCCCCCAGGGCTCTTGCCGGGATTGCCCGGATCGAGCGGCGCCGTTCGAATCCTGGCGCCACCAGGCGATGAGAACGGCCCCTGACCTGCGGACACGCGGGGCGAGGGCTGTTGTCGTGTGTGTCACGGACGGGTGGCGCTCCCACCGAGGTCAGGCGCGGGACGGCCGCACTCGGCGACGCCGGGAAGCCCGAACCGCTGCTCGACCCCGGGCACTTCACGCTTGCCGCCGTCTTCGACGCCGACACGGCCGTGGAGGGCAGGGGCGCCGAGGGCGAGGTCGTCATCGAGGTCTGACCGGCACCCGGGTCATGGCTGGACCGATCCCGCACCGTCCTCACACCGTTTCCGGGCTCCGCCGCTCGGAGTGCCCGCGGACGTACCCCGCCCGGGGGACCGGCCTCAGGGAGCGACGGGCAGCGCGCGCTTGTGGTCGGTGGCGCGGTAGCGGCGGACGATCGTCTCGAAGGCGCGTTCGCCGACGGGCTTGCCTTCCAGGAAGTCGTCGATGTCGTCGTACGTGACCCCGAGAGCGTCCTCGTCCGCCTTGCCCGGGTCGAGGGTCTCCAGGTCGGCCGTCGGCGTCTTCCACACCAGCTCGGCCGGCGCACCCAGCGCGTCCGCCACGGCGCGCACCCGGCGCTTGGTCAGACCGGTCAGCGGGACCAGGTCGGCGGCTCCGTCGCCGAACTTGGTGAAGAAGCCGGAGACCGCCTCGGCGGCGTGGTCGGTGCCGACGACCAGGCCGCCGTGCGCGCCCGCCACCGCGTACTGGGCGATCATGCGCTGCCGGGCCTTGATGTTGCCGTGCACGAAGTCCTGGTGGTGGGCGTCGCGGAAGCTCACCTCCCCGGTCGGCAGGGCGGCGAGCGCAGCGTCGCTCGCGGGCTTGACGTCAACGGTCAGCACGTGGTCGGCCCGGATGAAGGAGAGCGCGAGCTGGGCGTGGTGCTCGTCGGCCTGGACCCCGTACGGCAGCCGCATCGCGTAGAACCGCGCCTCGTGGCCGGCCGCGCGGGCCCGCTCCACGGCGAGCTGGCACAGCCGGCCCGTGGTGGTGGAGTCCACACCGCCGCTGATGCCGAGCACGAGGGAGCGCAGACCGGAGGAGGTAAGGCTCTCGGCGAGGAAGGCCACCCGTCGCTCGATCTCGCGCTCGGCCTCGAAGGTCTCGGCGACCTGGAGCTCCCGGGCGATCTCCTGCTGCAGGGCGATGGACGCCGACTCGCTCACATCTGCTCCTTGCTCCGGTTCACGGTCCGCTGCTGTCGCGCCCACCCTACCGAGGGTTCTCTGGGGGGCCGGGGCCCGTACGGCCACGGCCGTACGGAGCCTCGGACCGCGACACGAAGGGCCGCCAGTGGTCGCAAGGGGCAACGGAGAACCGCTGGGCCGGCGGTACGTCGTGGTGCATGATCGACCGCATGACGAACGTACGAAAGGCCGCTGCCGCGTAGGGCTCCCCCGCAGGTCAGGCGGGACCTGCCAGGCGTCCCACGGGCGTGGGACGGCGGAGCCGAGACCCCCGGACCCTCGGGCAGGGCGCTTGCCGAGATCGCCCGGATCGAGCTGAGCCGGTTCCGGACCGGTGATGCGCACCGGGCGCGCCGCGCCCGTCGGGAGCCGTGTCCTCCGCGAGAGCGCCGAGTTCGTCGAGTTCGTCGAGGACGCGGCGCACACAGCGGTGGCGGTCCGCGCGGTGCACCGGTCGTTCCGCTCGCCTCGGAGGCTGCGGAGCGGGCGCCGGCGGGCAACTCTTGCGACGCGGCGTCCCTTACGTCACGCGGTCCGGTCCGCACGGGAGGAACCAGACCCCGTGCCCCTGCCGGGCAGACTCGTGCCTGGGGCCGTACCCGTGCGGGAGGCCGTCGACGCCGGAGCCGCGTCGTCGGCCGGGTTCCGGACCGGCGTCCCGTCCGCCGGAGCTCAGGGGCCGGCAGCCGGAGCGGCCGGCCGGGGCGTCACCGTATGCCGCCGGGCGTAGAAGCGGGCGATCGGCTCGGCGCTCAGTCCGTGGAGCACGATGCTGAGCATCACGGTGATCACCATGACCCGGGAGACGAAGTCGGCACTCACGTCCGGGAGTTCGATGACCGCCAGCGAGCCGAAGACGATGGACGTGACGCCTCTCGGTCCCATCCAGCCCAGGAAGAGCTTGTCGGCCCGGCTCACCCCCGCTCCCGTGAGAACCAGGAGCACGGGAACCATGCGGACCAGGGTGACAGCGAGCAGCGTGTAGAGGACGATCGTGACCTGGAAGCCGTCCCAGAACGCGTTGTTGACGATCTGCCCGAAGATGAACCACAGCGCGAGGCTCATGAGGGTGACGACGTCGTCGGTCAGCTCCACCGCTGTCTCCGGGAGTTCCCGGACCGCCGGGCCGAAGAGGACGCCCGCGATGAAGGACGCGACGAACCCGTTCCCGCCCACGGCGCTGGAGAAGGTGTACGCCACCAACGGGACCGCGAGCACGCCCAGTCGCATCGCCGACGTCTGCGTCCAGCCTCGTGACCACGACTTGCGCAGCAGCCAGCCGCTCGTCCAGCCGACGGCGAGTCCGGTGGCGAGTGCCCAGCCGGCCGCCTCGACCGCCGTCAGCAGTGCCTCGCCGTAGTCGGCGTGCACATCGTGCGATTCGACGGCCACCGCGAGGCAGAGGAGGAACACCGGCGAGACGATGCCGTCGTTGAGGCCGCCCTCGACGTTGAGGACCTCGCGCAGCCGCGCGGGGATCCGCGGGTCGCGGACGACGGACGCGGTGGGGGCGAGATCCAGCGGGACGACGACGGTCGCCAGTACCGCGAGCAGCCACCCGGACCGGCCGGGGAAGAAGAGGAGACCACTCAGGAACGCGGCGCAGAGCGTCAACGGCAGCCCGCCGCCCAGCAGACGGAGGACGATGCCCTTCTGGCGGCCCAGGATCCTGCCGGGCACCTCGATGGCGTCGACGAACAGCAGCAAGGCCAGGATGACTTCCACCGCGTGCTCGAAGACGTTCGTCTCGAGTTCGAAATGCAGCGGGGGGTTCGAGCCGGCGGTCAGGGCGGTGCCCGCCGCCATCATCGCGATGGGCGCGGTGATACTCCAGCGCGAGAGCCTGAACGCCAGCAGCGACCAGACGAAGAGAATTCCCGCGATGACCGTGACGGCAAGCATGCAGCCCCCGATTTCCGTTCTTCTCTTCGTGTCTCTTCTCTTCGCATCGCCCGGCTCGGCAACCGAGCTTAAGGGCTTTCCCGCAATCCCCGGGGGACCAGCGCGCGGCGTCAGACGCGGTGCATCGCAAGGCGGAGGGTCGTCCTCGTGCTGGGGTGTACTCGGGTGATTCGACAACGCGGCGAGGCGCCGTGGCTGTCGTCGCGCACCCGGCCGGTGATTGCGGGACAGACCTTGGTC
Organism: Streptomyces sp. HNM0645; assembly: GCF_030056615.1. Lineage (NCBI taxonomy): Bacteria > Bacillati > Actinomycetota > Actinomycetes > Kitasatosporales > Streptomycetaceae > Streptomyces > Streptomyces sp. HNM0645. Next base: position 6,681 of record NZ_JASHLT010000007.1, read on the forward strand.
ACGTCGCTTTCCGCAGCCCCTGCCGACGGGGCCGGGAAACGGCTCCTTTGTATCCACCCGCCCTCAGGTGGGGTTTCGGGGCTCGTACGCCTTTCGGTGTGAAGTCGTCTCCCCGGAGGGGGAATTGAGGACGGAAGCCGGAAAGGAGCCCGATGGGTGCGGCCCCTCGGCCCCGCCGCGTCTGACCTCGCCGCCGATCGAGCCTGCCCCGCTGCCGGGCCTGGACGACGGGCATCCACCGCGCCACACGGCCTGCCCACCCCCGACCCCGACGTGGAGCCCGGGAGTTCGCGCAACGGCTGCGCCGGGAGGGAGTGCCCGGAGTCCGGCGCCCGTGGACGTGGAACGGATTGCCGATCCGTCCGCCGTCGTCCGGCCGACGGGTCGCCGACCCCGGTCCGGTGTCTGCGACCTCCGGGGAGGACATGCCTTCCACCGGCCGGGACACCACCGGCGGGGACGACGTCCGTCCACGGGACCCGAGTCGCCGGACCGGGCTCATCGGCCGACCATGGAGGGACATGGAGGGACAGCGCAGCCGGGGGCTCTCGGTGGGAGATGCCAGTGGTGGACACCGATGTACTGATCGTGGGTGCCGGACCCGTCGGACTGACCGCGGCCGCGGAGCTGCGCCGTCACGGAGCGGACTGCCGCATCGTCGACAGGCTCCCGGCCCGGCTCCCGTACGCCAAGGCGGTGGGGATCCAGCCCCGGACCCTGGAGATCTGGGACCGGATGGGCATGGTCCGCGACGCCCTGGACGCCGCCGTGCCGATGCGCGGCCAGCTCCTGTACGCCGACGGTGCCGAGCAGGGGCGCATCGACTTCCGTCTCCCGCCGGAGGTCCCCTACGGATTCGCCGCACTGCCGCAGTACGAGACCGAGCGCGTCGTCGAGGAGCACCTCGCCCGGTTCGGCACACGCGTCGAGCGCGGCACCGAGCTGGTCTCGTTCAAGCAGGACACGGTCGGGGTCCTCAGCCGGATCGTCACCGTCGACGGCGGGGAGGAGGAGGTCCGGTCGCGTTTCCTCGTCGGCTGCGACGGGGCGCACAGCGTCGTCCGCAAGACGCTCGGGCTCACCTTCGAGGGCGCCGCCTTCCCCGAGGAGTACATGCTCGCGGACGTGGAACTCGACTGGAGCCTGCCACCGGGCTACGGCGTCCGCGCCACGCACCACGGCGATGACGGGTCCGTCGACGACCTGCTCGTCTGCATCCCGCTGCCGGGCCGCGGCCGCTACCGCGTGTCCATGCTGGTCCCGCCCGAACTCTCCGCCGCACGGCAGCCCGTGGGGGACGCGGGCCGGGGGGACGGCGTCGCGCACGGGCTGGAGACCGGGCAGCGGGTACCCGGCGTCGAGCACATCCAGGCCGTCCTCGACCGGCTGTCCCCGGAACCCACCACGGCGTCGGCCATGCGCTGGTCCTCCGTCTTCCGCATCAGCCACCGCCTCGTGGACAAGTACGCGGACGGCCGGGTCTTCATCGCCGGTGACGCAGCGCACATCCATCCGCCGACCGGCGCCCAGGGCATGAACACCGGTATCCAGGACGCCTGCAACCTCGCGTGGAAACTGGCTCTCACCGTGCGGGGCGCCGCGCATCCGCGCCTGCTCGACAGCTATGACTCCGAGCGCCGACCCGTCGGTGAGGAGGTCGTGGGACGCACGGTCCGGCACGCCGCCGAGGGCGTCAAGGCCGACCCCGACGACTTCACGACCGTCATGCTGCGTGAGGCCCAGTTGCTCGTCGCCTACCCGGACAGCCCCGTCGTGGGCCCGGGTACCCCGGGACTGCAGGGTCCGGCCCCCGGCGACCGGGCGCCCGACTGCGGCGGCCTCACCGGGGGTGTCGCCGCCGTGCCCCTGCGGCTGTACGACCTGTTGCGCGACCGCGGCCATGTGCTCCTGCTCCACGCCGACTCGGCCGCGGCGCTCGACGCGTGCGGTGAGATCGCCTCCGGAGTCCGTCATCTGACGGACGGACAGGCAACGGCCCTGGTGCTGCTCGCCCCGGGCACGGGTGCGGACGGTGGTACGGGAACGGGTACGGACACGGGTACGAGCCCGGTCACGGGTGCGGAGCCCGGGTCCGTGACGGCCGGCACCGGCGCCGGGGACGTCGCGGAGACCGTGGGCTACGTCACGGACGCGGACGGCCGGCACCTGCCGGCCTTCCTCGACAGCCGGGGCGAGTTCGCGCGCGGTTACCGCACGGCGGGCTCCACGGCCTTCCTCGTACGGCCGGACGGCTATCTGGATGCGCGCGTGGCGCCGTTGGCGGTTCCCGGCACGGTCGCCGCGCTGTCCGAGCAGCTGGCGCGGGTCTTCCGGCTGTAACGGGTCCCCGACGTCGGCGCGAGAACCCCGGTGCCGATCCGGGCGCGCCTCAGCCGCAGCCGGCCAGCGGTCCGTGGGCGCGAGAGGCCCGGGCGAGGCTCCGCCGTGGTCAGGGCGACCGCCTTGCCGACGGAACGCGTCCGTGGCCCCTCGGGCGGAGCCACGGGCACACCCCGGCGCTGCTGGGACCGGGCGGAGCGGAGTCCGCCGGGGCGGCGGATCAGTAGGGGCCGTTCACGTTGTCGATGGACCCGTAGCGCTTCGCCGCGTAATTGCACGCCGCAGTAATATTCGCAATTGGGTCATAAATGTCCCACGAGGTGCCGTCCACGTGGTATGTCCGAAATGTGGGGTCAATGACCTGCATGAGTCCCTTGGACGGAATGCCCTTCTTTGCATTCGAATCCCAGAGGTTGATCGCGTAGAGATCGCCGCTCGATTCGCGCATCAGGTTGCGGTGGATCCCGTCGTAGCTGCCGGGAATTCCCTTGGCCTTCATGATCAGGAGGGAGTGCTTGATCCAGCCGTCGATCCGGTGTGCGCTGGCGGGGGCCGCGGAAGCCTCGGTCGGCGCGACTGCCGTGGTCACGCCGGTGGCGACCACGGCGGCGGCGACGCCGCCCACGAGGTACTTGGCGATCTTGGACGTCGCTCGACGGGGGAGTGGGGAAAGCTGCATGACGCCGCCCTTTCACATGAATCTCGGGGTTCTGATCCCATGCAAGGCGGTTAATCGGGAATGGGGATTTCCGCCGGGGTTTTCAGCATCCGAGTGGAGGCGGGTGACGACAAGAGGAAATTCTGTGATTGGCGCCACAAGGGGAATAAATAGGGGGTAAAGCAGGATGTGCTTCCCGTCACGTGGCAGTTCGGGCGGCGGGGGAGGGTGAACGGGCCCTCCCCTTCCGTGCGCGGGTGTGTGCGCAACGATTCCCGCCCGCGGGGGATACGGCGGGAATCGTCGTGCGGCGGGAGTTCGATCAACCTGCGTGCGGACTTCCTGGTCGCAACATGCCTTTTCCAAAACGCTGGTGACGTCGAATCAGGTGGAACGGAAATGCACCCGGACCCGCTTTCGCCTCTCGCACCAGCCCCTGTTCCGTGGCCCACTCCCGTAGCCGTGCGGTGGCGTCGAAAAGCCCGTCGGGGTGGCCTTGGTGTGCCGGCGCCCCGTAGCGGCCGGCCGGGAGGGTGCCGACGGCGATGTCGCCCTGGGGGCCGGCACGGAGACGACGGACGCCCGCCTCGACGCCCCACCCGGTGTCCACGCAGACGGTGCGGAAGGGGAGAACGGCCGCTCTGCCGGGGCCGGCCGTGCGAGGGTGGCCTGCCGGGGATCTGGGGCAGCGTTCGGCGACGACGGCGAAGCCGTCCATCCGGACGGAACGCCTGACGGTCACGTGGTCCGCTCCACGGCGCTCCACGGCGCTCCGGCGCCGCTGTGCGGTCTCGCTCACGGCGCTACCGGCCGCCACTGTGGCCGGAATTCATCGGTTGGATGGGTCCGGGGGCCGGCCGCTGTGCCTGTGGTTGCCGGGCCGGCGAGGGCGTTCCACGGCCGGAGTCCACCGAGCGCCAACCCGTACCCGTCTGCGCCCCGCCGACCGGTCCGCTGCCGTTTCACCGCACCGCACCGCACCGCACCGCACCCGTCCGGTCCTGACGCGTCCCGCTCGGCGCCGGTACCCCGCCCCTTGCCCTTGCCCGCCGCGCGCCGTCCGTGCCCGGCCGGACCGAGCCGTACCCCGCGGCGTCGGCCGCGCCGCGGGGGTCAGTTGCCGGCGACCGCCTTCACCGCGACCGAGACCGGGACGTTTCCGCCGATCAGGTCGAGGGCCAGCCCCGCCGTGGCCGAGGTCTCCAGCAGTTCCGCGATCACCGCGGCCACGTCGTCCCGGGGGATGGGTCCGCGTCCGGTGTGGGCCTCCAGCCGGACCAGCCCGGTTCCGGCGTCGTTCGTCAGCATTCCGGGGCGCAGGATCGTCCAGTCCAGGGTCTCCTTGCCCCTGACGTAGGCGTCCGCCTCGCCCTTCATCCGCAGGTACTCGTCGAACACCTCGTCGCCCCGGTGCCCGGGATCGGCGCCCATGGACGAGATGACGATGTGCCGCCGCACTCGGGCCCGTTCGGCCGCGTCGGCGAACAGGACCGCGGCGTCCCGGTCCACGGTCTTCTTCCGCTCGGCGCCGCTTCCCGGCCCGGCGCCCGCCGCGAACACCGCGGCGTCCGCGCCCTGGAGCACCGCGGCGACCTCCTCCACCGAGGCGGACTCCAGGTCCAGCAGGCACGGCTCCGCACCGGCCTCCCGCAGGTCGTCACCGTGCTCGGGTTTCCGGATGACCCCGACCGGCTCGTTCCCGCCCGCCGCGAGCAGTCGTGCCAGGCGCATCGCGATCTGGCCGTGTCCTCCTGCGATGACTATGCGCATGCTCCCGACCGTACGCCCGTCCCACGCCGGACGCTCGCGACGGTCCTGGACCCGGGCGCCATTTCCGGCCACCCGTCGAGGACCGGTCTCCGTCCCCGTCTCCGCCGCCCGTCTGCCCCCGGGGCCCGGATCCCGACGTCCAACCGGCGCGGCGGCGCTGCGCTCGCCCGGCCGCTCGGGGCGCCCGTTCATCCGGCGCGCCCGGCCCCACCCGCCGGCCACGGCATCATCGACCGAGCCGGCCGTCCCGGGGTCACCGGCCAGGGGCGGCCCGACCGGCGGGTGGCGTGGGTGAACCGGACCGGCTCGGCCCGGTTCGCCACGCCCGTCTCACGGCCCAGGGTCGGGCCGCCCCTGCCGTGGCAGCTCCAGCGCCACCGCCGCGGCGGAGTCGCAGTACTCCCGTACCGCGCTTGTCCGGGCGACCACGCGGCCGCGGTGGATGACGATCCGGCTGTACGCCAGCGAGAGGACGCCCGCGAGGTGTTCGCCCCGGACCGCGAGGAGCTCGGCGGGGAAGCCGGCCTCCACCCGCACTTCCGGCAGGCCCATCGCCGCCCGCGCCGCCGCGCTGACCGCGTCGTACGCGTCCGGGACCCGCAGTCCGCCCTGGGAGGCGAGCAGGAAGGCCGCCTCCAGCGGGTCGCCGCGGCCCACCGGGTTCGCCACGTCCCGCATCGCCCCGCTGCCCGCGGCGACGGGCACCCCAGCCGCCCGCAGCAGCCGCACGGGAGCGACGCCGCGCAGTTCGGAGCCCGCGCAGCCGCCCTGTGGCAGACAGACGACCGTGACCCCGGCGGCCGCCAGCTGGTCGGCCGTCCGCGACGCCACATCGGCGGGCAGCCGTGCCAGACCGGCGCACGGGCCGATGGACACACCGGGGCGCAGGCCCCCGGCCATCGCGGCCAGCCGGGCCAGCCGGGCCGGGTCGTCGCCGTCGGTGTGGAGGTCGACGGGGCAGCCGTGCTCCGCGGCGGCCTCCAGTACCGCCTCCGTGTACCCCGTCGGGTCCGGATCGGCGTCCGGGCTGCCGCCCACCACGGACGCGCCCGTCTTCAGCGCGTCCCGCAGCATCGCGAGGCCGTCCGCGCCCGCCACGCCGGTGAGCAGCCGGGGCACGGCGACGGTGGTCACCTCGGCGAGCCCGCGCAGCGCCCGCCGCGCCTCCAGCACGGCCTCGAGCGGGCCGAGCCCCTGCACATCGCCGATCCGCACGTGCGACCGCAGCGCCGTCGCCCCGTGCCCGAGCTGCAGCAGCGCCGCCTCGGTGGCGCGCCGTTGCACGTCCTCCGTGGCGTACGACACGGGCCCCTCCGGCGCGAGCGCGGTCAGGGCGGTGTCGGCGTGGGCGTGCGGCTCGGCGGGGGCGGGCAGCAGCAGATAGCCGCCGAGGTCCACGCGTGCGGAGTGCGTCTTCGGCGCGGCGCTGAGGCTGCCGGCGGTGCCGACGGCCTCGATGCGTGCGCCGCTCAGCCGTACGTCGACCGTGCGGCCGTCGGTGAGCCGGGCGCCGCACAGGAGCAGGGTGGTGCTGTCTGCGGTGGCGCCGTCGGGCGGCTGCGCCTGGCTGTCGGGCATCGCGCTCCTGACGGGCGGGGGAGTGGCCTTGGGGACGGCCCGCGGGACGATCAAGATCACCCGGTGTGTGCCGAGCCTAGGGGCGCCCCGACCCCGCATCGAGGAGGAGCGCAATAGTCGTACCGGTGTGACCACGAGTGGCGTACGGGGACGGGCGCGGCGGCGGGGTCCGCGGTGTCCCGTGAGGTGGCCGGGAGGGGGCTCCGCCGTTACGCGACGAAGGCGGCCAACGTGGCCCGTAAACAGATTTGGGCGATCGGCGACCGACCGTGTAATGTCTTCATCGCTCGCCCCAATAGCTCAGTCGGCAGAGCGTCTCCATGGTAAGGAGAAGGTCTACGGTTCGATTCCGTATTGGGGCTCTGATGTTGGATGATCCTCGCCTCCGGGCGAGGGGATCCGGCGTCGAAGCGGTGTAGCTCAGTCGGTAGAGCAAGCGGCTCATAATCGCTGTGTCACCGGTTCAAGTCCGGTCACCGCTACACACGGTAGCCGATTGTGGGGTCGGTCCTTCGATCGGCTACTCTTTTCTGCGTTCAATCCGTCCATCCGTCCAAGGAGCACTCACGTGGCTGCCACCGACGTCCGCCCGAAGATCACGCTGGCCTGCGTGGAGTGCAAGGAGCGGAACTACATCACCAAGAAGAACCGGCGCAACAACCCGGACCGTCTTGAGATGAAGAAGCACTGCCCGCGCTGCAACGCGCACACCGCGCACCGCGAGACGCGCTGAACCAGGCTCGAATGCGAGGCCGTCCCCACTCGGGGGCGGCCTCGCGTCGTTTGTCACGGGGTTACCGGCGAGTGTTCCGGTGGCACCGGCCAGGAACGGAAACCAGGAGGTAGCGAGTCCATGGCGCTCGACCAGTCCTTCGTCGGGCGGACCTATCCGCCCACCGCGCCGTACGAGGTCGGCCGGGAGAAGATCCGGGAGTTCGCGGAGGCCGTCGGTGACGCCAGTCCCGCCTACACGGACCCCGAGGCCGCCGAGCGGCTCGGCCACGCGGACGTGATCGCCCCGCCGACCTTCGTGTTCGCCATCACGTTCAAGGCGGCGGGACAGGTCGTCGAGGATCCGCAGCTCGGCCTGGACTACAGCCGTGTGGTGCACGGCGACCAGAAGTTCGCCTACAGCCGGCCGGTCCGGGCGGGGGACCGGCTGACGGTCACCTCCACGATCGAGGCGATCAAGTCGCTCGCGGGCAACGACATCCTTGACATCCGCGGCGAGGTGCACGACGAGGCAGGAGAGCACGTCGTCACCGCGTGGACCAAGCTGGTGGCGCGTGCCGCCGAGGAGGGCTGACCCGATGACGGCGAAGATCGCGTACGAGGACGTCGAGGTCGGCACCGAACTGCCCGCGCAGACCTTCCCGGTGACCCGGGCGACGCTGGTCCGCTACGCCGGCGCGTCCGGGGACTTCAACCCCATCCACTGGAACGAGAAGTTCGCCAAGGAGGTCGGACTGCCTGACGTGATCGCGCACGGCATGTTCACGATGGCCGAGGCGGCGCGCGTGGTGACCGACTGGGCGGGCGACCCGGCCGCCGTCGTCGAGTACGGGGTCCGCTTCACCAAGCCGGTCGTCGTGCCGAACGACGACCGGGGCGCGGTCATCGAGGTCAGCGGCAAGGTCGCGGCCAAGCTGGACGACAACCGGGTGCGCGTCGACCTGACCGCGGTCTCGGCGGGGCAGAAGGTGCTCGGGATGTCCCGGGCGGTCGTCCGCCTCGCCTGAGGCGCTCCACCCGACCCCGCGTTCCGGAGCGGCCGCCGCCACGGAACGCGGGTCCTCCACGCCTTCCACCGCCCGGCCCCGGGCCGCTGCGGGCAGGGAGCCGGGATCCGGCCCTGCGCCCGGTCACGGGCCGGGCCACCGGGCTCCCCGCGACGTTGTGAGCCCGGACACGCTCCGGTCCGGGCGGGTCCCGCCCCAGTCCGGAAGCATCCTGCCGGGGCGCCCCGCGACCGGCCGTCCACCGCCCCGGCCGCTCCCCGGCCGGAGCGGCCCGGACCGTACCCTTGTCCCCGTGCTGGAACTCCATGACGCGCCTCTCGCCCCGCTGACCACCTTCCGTCTGGGTGGTCCGGCCACCCGTCTCGTCACGGCCACCACCGACGACGAGGTGATCGCCGCCGTCCGGGCGGCGGACGCCGCCGGGACCCCGCTGCTCCTCATCGGCGGCGGCAGCAACCTGGTGATCGGGGACAAGGGGTTCGACGGCACGGCGCTGCGCATCGCCACCACCGGCTTCCGGCTGGAGGGCGGGGAGCTGGAACTCGCAGCGGGCGAGGTGTGGACCGACGCCGTGGCCCGCACCGTCGAGGCCGGACTGGCCGGACTGGAGTGCCTCTCCGGCATCCCCGGCTCGGCCGGTGCCACCCCGATCCAGAACGTCGGCGCGTACGGACAGGAGGTCTCCGGCACCATCACCGAGGTCGTCGCCTACGACCGCCGCAGCGGCCGGACCGTCACCGTGCCGAACGCCGACTGCGGCTTCTCCTACCGCCACAGCCGCTTCAAGGCCGACCCCGAACGCCACGTGGTGCTGCGCGTCCGGTTCCGGCTGGAGGACGCGGGGGGCCTGTCCGCGCCCATCAGGTACGCGGAGACCGCGCGGGTGCTCGGGGTGGGGCCGGGCGACCGCGTACCGGTGGCGGCGGCCCGCGAGGCGGTCCTGAAGCTGCGTGCCGGCAAGGGCATGGTCCTGGACCCCGACGACCACGACACCTGGTCGGCCGGCTCCTTCTTCACCAACCCGATCCTGACCACGGCCGAGTACGAGACCTTCCTCGTCCGGGTCCGGGAGCGGCTCGGCGAGGACGTCGCCCCGCCCGCCTACCCGGCCGGTGACGGGCACACCAAGACCTCCGCCGCCTGGCTCATCGACAAGGCCGGCTTCACCAAGGGCTACGGCAGCGGCCCCGCCCGGATCTCCACCAAGCACACCCTGGCCCTCACCAACCGCGGCGGGGCCACCACCGAGGACCTCCTCGCGCTCGCACGCGAGGTGGTCGCCGGAGTGCGCGACGCCTTCGGGGTCACCCTCGTCAACGAGCCGGTGACGGTCGGCGTCGGTCTCTGAGCCGCGTTCGGGGACCGGTGCCGTCCCGCTGCGGGGCGGGGCGCGCGGCCGTCGGGTGCGTGCTCCCGGTCCGCCCGCCTGGCACGTGCACTCGCCGCGTGGTCGGTCGTCCGGGTGCGTCCCGGGTACGTCAGGGACGAGGATGGCCCTCCGCCCGGCGACGGCACGCACCGTGAGTCCCGCACACGGGCTTCCCGCACACGGGCTCAAGGGCGCTCGGGCGCGGCCCCGGCCCGACCTCGCGCGGCCCGACCTCGGCGGGACTGCCGGATCAGTCCTTCAGCCACTCGTCGATCCCGCCCAGCAGACCGTCCCGCACGTGCTGCGGAGCGGTCGAGGCGCGGACCGACTGGCGGGCCAGCTCGGCCAGCTCCTCGTCGGTGAAGCCGTGATGGTGCCGGGCGATCTCGTACTGGGCCGCCAGCCGCGACCCGAAGAGCAACGGGTCGTCGGCGCCCAGCGCCATCGGTACACCCGCGTCCCACAGTGTTCGCAGGGGTACGTCCTCGGGCTTCTCGTACACCCCGAGGGCCACGTTCGACGCGGGGCAGACCTCGCAGGTCACGCCGCGCTCCGCCAGCTTGCGCAGTAGCCGTGGGTCCTCGGCCGCGCGGACCCCGTGGCCGATCCGGGCGGCGTGGAGGTCGTCCAGGCAGTCCCGCACGGACGACGGGCCGGTCAGCTCGCCGCCGTGCGGTGCCGCCAGCAGGCCGCCGTCGCGGGCGATCGCGAACGCGCGGTCGAAGTCCCTGGCCATACCGCGGCGCTCGTCGTTGGAGAGTCCGAAACCGACCACCCCGCGGTCCGCGTAGCGCACCGCCAGCCGCGCCAGCGTGCGGGCGTCCAACGGATGCTTCATGCGGTTGGCGGCGACCACGACGCGCATCCCCAGCCCCGTCTCCCGAGCCGCCTCGTCCACCGAGTCCAGGATGATCTCCAGGGCGGGGATCAGCCCGCCCAGCATCGGGGCGTACGAGGTGGGGTCGACCTGGATCTCCAGCCAGCCCGAGCCGTCCCGGACGTCCTCCTGGGCCGTCTCCCGCACCAGCCTCCGGATGTCCTCCGGCCGCCGCAGACACGACCGCGCCATGTCGTAGAGCCGCTGGAAGCGGAACCAGCCCCGCTCGTCCGTCGCCCGGAGCTTCGGCGGTTCGCCGCCGGTCAGCGCGTCGGGGAGGTGCACACCGTACTTGTCGGCGAGCTCGAGCAGGGTGCCGGGCCGCATCGACCCGGTGAAGTGCAGATGCAGATGGGCCTTGGGCAGCAGGCTGAGATCGCGGACTCTCGGGGGGTTCGGGGGGTGTCCCCCTGACGGGCACAGCATTGAAGGATCTTGCCGCAGACACCGGCCGAACGGCAGCCCCTTTCCCCGATCGGGTCCTTGGCCGAACGAAGAATCGCGTTCCGGCGGGGAAGCGGAGTGGGGGGGACGGAGAACGGGCCCCGGCCGTCCGGCCGGGGCCCGCCCCTCACGTCGTCCGATGGAAACGGAACCTCAGCCCCGGGCCTCCGCCAGCAGCTTCTGCATGCGCGAGACGCCTTCGACGAGGTCCTCGTCGCCGAGTGCGTACGACAGCCGCAGGTAACCCGGCGTGCCGAAGGCCTCACCGGGAACGACCGCGACCTCGGCCTCCTCCAGGATCAGCGCAGCGAGCTCCACGGAGGTCCGCGGACGCTGCCCGCGGATCTCCTTGCCCAGCAGGCCCTTCACCGACGGGTACGCGTAGAAGGCGCCCTCGGGCTCCGGGCAGACCACGCCGTCGATCTCGTTGAGCATCCGCACGATGGTCTGCCGGCGGCGGTCGAACGCCTCACGCATCTTCGCGACCGCGTCCAGGTCGCCGGAGACCGCGGCGAGCGCGGCGACCTGGGCCACGTTCGAGACGTTGGAGGTGGCGTGCGACTGCAGGTTGGTCGCGGCCTTGACGACGTCCTTCGGGCCGACGATCCAGCCCACCCGCCAGCCGGTCATCGCGTACGTCTTCGCCACGCCGTTGACCACGATGCACTTGTCGCGCAGCTCGGGCACCACGGCGGGGATCGAGGTGAATGTGGCGTCGCCGTAGACCAGGTGCTCGTAGATCTCGTCCGTCAGCACCCACAGACCGTGCTCCAGCGCCCAGCGGGCGATCGCCTCGGTGTCCGCCTCGCTGTAGACCGCGCCGGTCGGGTTGGACGGGGAGACGAACAGGACGACCTTCGTCCTCTCCGTGCGGGCCGCCTCCAGCTGCTCCACGGACACCCGGTAGCCCGTGGTCTCGTCGGCGACGACCTCCACGGGGACACCGCCGGCCAGCCGGATCGACTCCGGGTACGTCGTCCAGTACGGCGCCGGGACGATGACCTCGTCGCCCGGGTCCAGGATCGCCGCGAAAGCCTCGTAGATCGCCTGCTTGCCGCCGTTGGTCACCAGTACCTGCGCGGGGTCGACCTCGTAGCCCGAGTCGCGGAGCGTCTTCTCCGCGATCGCCTTCTTCAGCTCGGGCAGGCCGCCGGCCGGGGTGTAGCGGTGGTACTTCGGGTTCTTGCAGGCCTCGATCGCGGCCTCGACGATGTAGTCCGGGGTCGGGAAGTCCGGCTCGCCCGCCCCGAAACCGATCACCGGACGGCCGGCGGCCTTGAGGGCCTTGGCCTTGGCGTCGACGGCGAGGGTCGCGGACTCGGAGATCGCGCCGATACGGGCGGAGACCCGGCGCTCGGTGGGAGGAGTTGCAGCGCTCATACGGCCCATCGTCGCAGAACGCGGAGTGCCCGGGTACAGGGGTTTCGCGGGTCGGGGCGGTGGCTGACAGGGTCAGGACAGAACGCGGACAGGAACCGCCTCGAAGCTATCTGTTCGACGCATGGCTTCCGACCACGTACACTCACTGGTCGTTGGCCCTCACGGACCACCACCGCCGATGCGGTAGGTTTGGGGGGAACCACAAAGGGTCGTAGCTCAATTGGTAGAGCACTGGTCTCCAAAACCAGCGGTTGGGGGTTCAAGTCCCTCCGGCCCTGCTACACACACCTTCGCCAGGATGTGTGCGCATGTACGTACTTCGATGCATAGCCGTGCGGCTCGACCGGGCGCGGCACGGCCACGACCCGGAATCAGGTGAGAGACGTGACGGACGCCGTGGGCTCCATCGACATGCCTGATGCCGAGGACGAGGCGCCTGAATCCCGCAAGAAGACCCGAAAGGGTGGCAAGCGCGGGAAGAAGGGCCCCCTGGGCCGCCTCGCGCTGTTCTACCGGCAGGTCGTCGCCGAGCTTCGCAAGGTCGTCTGGCCCACGCGCAACCAGCTGACGACGTACACGACCGTGGTGATCGTCTTCGTGGTCATCATGATCGGTCTCGTGACCGTGATCGACTATGGCTTCCAGGCAGCCGTCAAGTACGTCTTCGGCTGATCCCGCGGAGGGCGCCTGACCGGCGCCTTTTTCGCATGTTCCACCCCATCTGTATCCAGGAAGAAGCAGCCACCGTGTCTGACCCGAACCTGAACGACGCCGTTGAGCCGAGCGACAGCCTCGAGTCCGCTGAGGACGCGCTCGACATCGTCGAGGCGGCGGACTCCGTCGACCCGGACCAGGCGGAGGCTGCTGACGCCGCTGCGGGCGAGCCCGCGGAGCAGGCCGCGATCCACGTGGACGACGAAGCCGAGGCCGTGGCCGAGGTGGACGAGGACGCGGAGGCGGCTGAGGCCGTGGCCGACGAGCAGCCCCTGGAGGAGGCCGAGCCGGAGGCTCCGGCCGACCCCGTCGCCGCGCTCCGCGAGGAGCTGCGCGGGCTGCCCGGCGAGTGGTACGTGATCCACACCTACGCCGGCTACGAGAAGCGCGTGAAGGCCAACCTGGAGCAGCGCGCCGTCTCGCTGAACGTCGAGGAGTTCATCTACCAGGCCGAGGTGCCCGAGGAGGAGATCGTCCAGATCAAGAACGGCGAGCGCAAGAACGTCCGGCAGAACAAGCTGCCCGGCTACGTGCTCGTCCGGATGGACCTGACGAACGAGTCCTGGGGCGTCGTCCGCAACACTCCCGGTGTGACCGGCTTCGTCGGCAACGCCTACGACCCCTACCCGCTGACCCTGGACGAGATCGTGAAGATGCTCGCCCCGGAGGCGGAGGAGAAGGCGGCCCGCGAGGCGGCCGAGGCCGAGGGCAAGCCGGCGCCGGCCCGCAAGGTCGAGGTCCAGGTCCTGGACTTCGAGGTCGGCGACTCGGTCACCGTCACCGACGGTCCGTTCGCCACCCTGCAGGCCACCATCAACGAGATCAACGCCGACTCGAAGAAGGTCAAGGGCCTCGTCGAGATCTTCGGCCGTGAGACGCCGGTCGAGCTCAGCTTCGACCAGATCCAGAAGAACTGACGGATCGCCCCACAGCTTCCGACCAGGTCAGAGCGGCCCTCGCGGCTGTTCTGACCTGCTCGGTTTTTGGCCGCACAGTGATACCCGTTATCGTGGTGCGGTATGCCTCCATCCGGATGATCGGGTGGAAGTCATGCAGTTTCAGCACACTCTCAACTGGACCCGGAGAGAGCAATGCCTCCCAAGAAGAAGAAGGTCACGGGGCTTATCAAGCTCCAGATCCAGGCCGGCGCCGCCAACCCGGCTCCGCCGGTCGGCCCCGCGCTGGGTCAGCACGGCGTCAACATCATGGAGTTCTGCAAGGCCTACAACGCCGCGACCGAGTCGCAGCGTGGCATGGTCGTGCCGGTGGAGATCACGGTCTACGAGGACCGTTCCTTCACCTTCATCACCAAGACTCCGCCGGCCGCCAAGCTGATCCTCAAGGCCGCGGGCGTGGACAAGGGCTCCGGCGAGCCGCACAAGACCAAGGTCGCCAAGCTGACGCGCGACCAGGTCCGCGAGATCGCCACCACCAAGATGCCCGACCTGAACGCCAACGACCTGGACGCCGCCGAGAAGATCATCGCCGGCACCGCCCGTTCCATGGGCATCACGGTCGAGGGCTGATCAGCTCCCCGAGACCTCAGTGGCAGGGCCAGGCGCTGGCCCGGACCACGAACTCCACGCCTGAGACACCACAGGAGAAGAAGTGAAGCGCAGCAAGGCTCTCCGCAACGCGGACGCCAAGGTCGACCGGGAGCGCAACTACGCCCCGCTCGAGGCCGTCCGAATTGCGAAGGACACCGCCACCACCAAGTTCGACGGCACCGTCGAGGTCGCCTTCCGCCTGGGCGTCGACCCGCGCAAGGCCGACCAGATGGTCCGTGGCACCGTGAACCTTCCGCACGGCACCGGCAAGACCGCCCGGGTCCTGGTCTTCGCGACCGGTGACCGTGCTGCGGCCGCGGAGGCCGCGGGCGCCGACATCGTCGGCTCCGACGAACTGATCGACGAGGTCTCGAAGGGTCGTCTGGACTTCGACGCCGTCGTCGCCACCCCGGACCTCATGGGCAAGGTCGGCCGTCTCGGCCGCGTGCTCGGTCCCCGTGGTCTGATGCCGAACCCCAAGACCGGCACCGTGACCATGGACGTCGCCAAGGCCGTCACCGACATCAAGGGCGGCAAGATCGAGTTCCGTGTCGACAAGCACGCGAACCTGCACTTCATCATCGGCAAGGTCTCCTTCGACGAGACCAAGCTGGTCGAGAACTACGCCGCGGCGCTGGAGGAGATCCTCCGTCTGAAGCCGTCCGCGGCGAAGGGCCGCTACATCAAGAAGGCGACCCTGACCACCACCATGGGTCCCGGCATCCCGCTGGACTCGAACCGCACCCGCAACCTCCTCGTCGAGGAGGACCCGGCCGCGGTCTGAGCCTGACGGCTCGCACACGGTGAGACCGGCCCCCGTACCTCTTCCCGAGGCGCGGGGGCCGGTTTTCCATTACGACGGTGTCGGTGGGGTGCGTTACCGTTCGGTTGACTTCACGGACGCAACAGAACTGAAGAGCAGGGGTGGGGATTCATGAGCATGTCGACGTGGAAGCGCGTGGGCGTCTCCCTGACGGCCGTTGCCGTCGTCGCGGGTGTCGCGGGCTGTCAGGACGGTGACGAGGGCGGGAAGAAGAAGGCCGCCGACTCCCCGCGGTCCGCCGTCCAGTCGCAGGGTGAGATCACCAAGGTGATCCAGGCCGCGTACAAGAAGACGGCGGACGCCAAGTCCGCCAAGGTCCGCATGACCATGGCCATGCCTGCGGGCATGGAGGGCGGCGGCACGATGGTGATGTCCGGTGTGCAGGGCTGGAACCCCGGTGTGATGGACGTCACCGTGAAGGGCTCGATGCTCACCGCGGGCAACCCGGACGCGCCTTCCCAGGTGCGCATGGTCATGGTGGACCAGGCCATGTACATGGAGATGGGTGCCAAGCAGGCCGCCGAGATGGACGGCAAGCGCTGGATGAAGATGGACTTCAAGGCCGCCGCCGAGGCCAGCGGCGACAAGGCGCTCCAGAAGCAGATGACCGGCAGCCTGGAGAACATGAACCAGGACCCGGCCCAGCAGCTCGCCCTGCTGCTCGGCTCGCCGAGCATCAAGCACGTCGGCGCGGAGAAGGTCGACGGGGTCGAGACGCAGCACTACAAGGGCACGCTGACCTTCCAGGAGATACTCGACGCCAACGAGTCCCTCGACGTGCTCTCCGCGGAGGAGCGCAAGGAGCTGGTCGCCGGCGTCAAGAAGGCCGGCATCACGGGCTACGACACCGAGGTCTGGGTCAATGAGGACGACTACCCGGTCAAGATGGTCGTCGGCATGAAGATGCCTCAGGGCACGATGACCATGACGGCGAACTACTCCGACTACGGCGCCGCGGCCACGGTCCAGGCGCCGCCGGCGAAGGACACCTTCGACCTCTTCAAGATGCTCAAGGAGCTGGAGGGCTCGGGCGCGGAGGGCGGCCCCGGCCTGGACGGCTGACGGCACGGCCGGCACGGCCGGCACGGCCGAGCGTCCGGACATCCCCTGGCGGGTGGCGGTGGGCAGGATCTGCCGACCGCCCCCGTCCACCGGGGTCCGGCCGGTCCGGACGCCCGATTTGCTTGACGCCGATCCGTTCGCGTACTCTTCCCCGGAAGCCAAAGACCGCTGGTCGTTGCCGTGCCCGTGAGGGTTTCGGCGGCCGAAGGATCCGCTAGCTGCGGACGACCCGCGCAGGTGACTGTGGATGAAGCTCCCGGACGTCAGCCCGGTCGAGCCACGCCCCGTGCGCCTGCGCCGGGGCGTTTCGTTTTGCCCAGTCTCCTTCCTTCAGCCCATGCGGTCCGAATCACCCGGAAGGAGGCCGAGGCTCATGGCGAGGCCCGACAAGTCCGCCGCGGTCGCCGAGCTGACGGACAAGTTCCGCAGCTCGAACGCCGCCGTGCTGACCGAGTACCGCGGTCTCACCGTGGCGCAGCTCAAGCAGCTGCGTCGTTCGCTCGGTGAGAACGCCCAGTACGCCGTGGTGAAGAACACGCTGACCAAGATTGCGGCCAACGAGGCCGGGATCACCTCGCTCGACGACCAGTTCGCTGGTCCGACGGCGGTCGCCTTCATCACCGGTGACCCGGTGGAGTCGGCGAAGGGTCTTCGTGACTTCGCCAAGGAGAACCCGAACCTCATCATCAAGGGCGGTGTCCTTGACGGCAAGGCGCTGTCCGCCGATGAGATCAAGAAGCTTGCGGACCTCGAGTCCCGCGAGGTTCTGCTCGCCAAGCTGGCGGGTGCCATGAAGGGCAAGCAGTCCCAGGCTGCCGCGCTCTTCCAGGCGCTCCCGTCGAAGCTCGTCCGCACCGTGGACGCGCTTCGTGCCAAGCAGGCCGAGCAGGGCGGTGCCGAGTAATTCGGCTCGCGCATTGACCCGCGCCGCCTAGCGCGCGGGTCGCAGCGGGCCCAACGTACGCCCGCCGACATGTACACCCGGCACCAGCCGATTTAGTGGAAGGACCGCCATCATGGCGAAGCTGTCTCAGGAAGACCTGCTCGCGCAGTTCGAGGAGATGACCCTCATCGAGCTCTCCGAGTTCGTGAAGGCGTTCGAGGAGAAGTTCGACGTCACCGCCGCCGCCCCGGTCGCCGTTGCCGCCGCCGGTGGCGCCGGTGCCGCTGCCGCCGAGGCCGTCGAGGAGAAGGACGAGTTCGACGTCATCCTCACCGGCGCCGGCGACAAGAAGATCCAGGTCATCAAGGTCGTGCGTGAGCTGACCTCCCTGGGCCTGAAGGAGGCCAAGGACCTCGTCGACGGCACCCCGAAGCCGGTCCTCGAGAAGGTCAACAAGGAGGCCGCTGACAAGGCCGCCGAGTCCCTCAAGGCTGCCGGTGCGGCCGTCGAGGTCAAGTGACCTCGCGAGTCCTCTGACTCCCGCGCTGTAACGCGCACACACTGAAGGGCGATCATCCATTCGGGTGGTCGCCCTTCGGCGTTCCCTCCACCGTCGGGTGGGCGCCTTGCGATGTCCGCTGCGGAGAGTAAGGTGATCTTCGCCGTGCGCCAGGTGACGATCCCCGCAGCCAGGATTGGGCTGGGGGGCCTTGACGAACCGCACGCAGCGCGCAATTCTCAGGACGCGTCGTCACAACGGTCCAAGTTCGAGGCATGGATCGGCGACCGAACGGGCAGTATCGGTGTGCGCCTCCCGGCGCACGGCATACCGCGGAGTTGAGAACAACGAGGGTCTCGGTTTACCCGCCCTGGACATCAGTGGGCCAAGTGGCTACACTGACCCTTTGCGCTGCCTGTTAGCTGCCCCCTGCCCGTCACCAGGGGCATCCCCACGCACGAGCATCGTTGGCCAGAATAGCCCTGACCTGGGATTTCTGTCTTTGTGCCCGGCTTGGGACCGGTACGCGCGTAGTGAGTCCGAGCCCTCGGAAGGACCCCCTCTTGGCCGCCTCGCGCAACGCCTCGACCGCGAATACGAACAACGGCGCAAGCACCGCCCCGCTGCGCATCTCCTTTGCAAAGATCAAGGAGCCCCTCGAGGTTCCGAACCTCCTCGCGCTGCAGACCGAGAGCTTTGACTGGCTGCTCGGCAACGCCGCGTGGAAGGCTCGTGTCGAGGCGGCTCTGGAGTCCGGACAGGACGTCCCCACCAAGTCCGGTCTGGAGGAGATCTTCGAGGAGATCTCCCCGATCGAGGACTTCTCCGGGTCGATGTCGCTGACCTTCCGCGACCACCGCTTCGAGCCTCCGAAGAACTCGATCGACGAGTGCAAGGAGCGCGACTTCACGTACGCCGCCCCGCTCTTCGTCACGGCCGAGTTCACCAACAACGAGACCGGCGAGATCAAGTCCCAGACGGTCTTCATGGGCGACTTCCCGCTCATGACCAACAAGGGCACCTTCGTCATCAACGGCACCGAGCGTGTCGTGGTGTCGCAGCTGGTCCGCTCGCCGGGTGTCTACTTCGACTCCTCCATCGACAAGACGTCCGACAAGGACATCTTCTCCGCCAAGATCATCCCGTCCCGGGGCGCCTGGCTGGAGATGGAGATCGACAAGCGCGACATGGTCGGTGTCCGCATCGACCGCAAGCGCAAGCAGTCCGTCACCGTCCTCCTGAAGGCGCTCGGCTGGACCACCGAGCAGATCCTCGAGGAGTTCGGCGAGTACGAGTCGATGCGCGCCACCCTGGAGAAGGACCACACGCAGGGCCAGGACGACGCGCTGCTCGACATCTACCGCAAGCTGCGCCCGGGCGAGCCCCCGACGCGCGAGGCCGCGCAGACCCTTCTCGAGAACCTGTACTTCAACCCGAAGCGCTACGACCTCGCCAAGGTCGGTCGCTACAAGGTCAACAAGAAGCTTGGCGCGGACGAGCCGCTGGACGCCGGCGTGCTCACCACCGACGACGTCATCGCGACCATCAAGTACCTGGTCAAGCTGCACGCCGGTGAGACCGAGACGGTCGGCGAGAGCGGTACGCAGATCGTCGTCGAGACCGACGACATCGACCACTTCGGCAACCGCCGTCTGCGCAACGTCGGCGAGCTGATCCAGAACCAGGTCCGTACGGGTCTCGCCCGTATGGAGCGCGTCGTGCGTGAGCGCATGACCACCCAGGACGTCGAGGCGATCACGCCGCAGACCCTGATCAACATCCGGCCGGTCGTCGCCTCCATCAAGGAGTTCTTCGGCACCAGCCAGCTGTCCCAGTTCATGGACCAGAACAACCCGCTGTCGGGCCTGACCCACAAGCGTCGCCTGTCGGCGCTGGGCCCCGGCGGTCTGTCCCGTGAGCGGGCGGGCTTCGAAGTCCGTGACGTGCACCCGTCCCACTACGGACGCATGTGCCCGATCGAGACCCCCGAAGGCCCGAACATCGGTCTGATCGGTTCGCTCGCCTCGTACGGCCGCGTCAACGCGTTCGGCTTCGTCGAGACGCCGTACCGCAAGGTCGAGGGTGGTCAGGTCACCGACGAGGTGGACTACCTGACCGCCGACGAGGAGGACCGCTTCGTCATCGCGCAGGCCAACGCCGCGCTCAACGACGACCTGCGTTTCTCCGAGGCCCGCGTGCTCGTCCGCCGCCGCGGCGGCGAGGTCGACTACGTGTCGCCCGAGGACGTGGACTACATGGACGTCTCGCCGCGCCAGATGGTGTCGGTCGCGACCGCCATGATCCCGTTCCTCGAGCACGACGACGCCAACCGCGCCCTCATGGGCGCGAACATGATGCGCCAGGCCGTTCCGCTCATCAAGGCGGAGGCCCCGCTCGTCGGCACCGGCATGGAGTACCGCTGTGCCACCGACGCCGGCGACGTCATCAAGGCGGAGAAGGACGGTGTGATCCAGGAGGTCTCGGCCGACTACATCACCGTCGCCAACGACGACGGCACGTACACCACGTACCGCATCGCCAAGTTCTCCCGCTCCAACCAGGGCACCTCGGTCAACCAGAAGGTCGTCGTCTCCGAGGGCGACCGGGTCATCGAGGGCCAGGTCCTCGCCGACGGGCCGGCCACCGAGAACGGTGAGATGGCGCTCGGCAAGAACCTGCTCGTGGCGTTCATGCCGTGGGAGGGCCACAACTACGAGGACGCGATCATCCTGTCGCAGCGCCTCGTGCAGGACGACGTCCTCTCCTCGATCCACATCGAGGAGCACGAGGTCGACGCCCGTGACACCAAGCTCGGCCCGGAGGAGATCACCCGGGACATCCCGAACGTCTCCGAGGAGGTCCTCGCCGACCTCGACGAGCGCGGCATCATCCGTATCGGTGCCGAGGTCGTCGCCGGTGACATCCTGGTCGGCAAGGTCACTCCGAAGGGTGAGACCGAGCTGACCCCGGAGGAGCGCCTGCTCCGCGCGATCTTCGGTGAGAAGGCCCGCGAGGTGCGTGACACCTCGCTGAAGGTGCCGCACGGCGAGACCGGCAAGGTCATCGGCGTCCGCGTCTTCGACCGCGAGGAGGGCGACGAGCTTCCCCCCGGTGTGAACCAGCTGGTGCGCGTGTACGTCGCGCAGAAGCGCAAGATCACCGACGGTGACAAGCTCGCCGGCCGTCACGGCAACAAGGGCGTCATCTCCAAGATCCTGCCGATCGAGGACATGCCGTTCCTGGAGGACGGCACCCCGGTCGACATCATCCTCAACCCGCTCGGCGTCCCGTCCCGAATGAACCCGGGACAGGTCCTGGAGATCCACCTCGGCTGGCTCGCCAGCCAGGGCTGGGACGTCTCCGGTCTCGCCGACGAGTGGGCCCAGCGCCTGCAGGCCATCGGTGCCGACCAGGTCGCCCCCCGCACCAACGTGGCGACCCCGGTCTTCGACGGTGCCCGCGAGGACGAGCTGGCGGGTCTGCTGGAGCACACGGTCCCGAACCGCGACGGCGACCGCATGGTCCTCCCGTCCGGCAAGGCGCGCCTGTTCGACGGCCGCTCCGGCGAGCCGTTCCCGGACCCGATCTCGGTCGGGTACATGTACATCCTCAAGCTGCACCACCTGGTCGACGACAAGCTGCACGCGCGCTCGACCGGTCCGTACTCGATGATCACCCAGCAGCCGCTGGGTGGTAAGGCTCAGTTCGGTGGCCAGCGGTTCGGTGAGATGGAGGTGTGGGCGCTCGAGGCATACGGCGCCGCATACGCCCTCCAGGAGCTGCTGACCATCAAGTCCGACGACGTCACCGGCCGCGTGAAGGTCTACGAGGCCATCGTCAAGGGCGAGAACATCCCCGAGCCCGGCATCCCCGAGTCCTTCAAGGTGCTCATCAAGGAGATGCAGTCCCTGTGCCTCAACGTGGAGGTGCTGTCCTCGGACGGCATGTCCATCGAGATGCGCGACACCGACGAGGACGTCTTCCGCGCCGCGGAGGAGCTCGGTATCGACCTGTCCCGGCGCGAGCCGAGCAGCGTCGAAGAGGTCTGACGGGCCTCCCGCCACCCCTCACCCGGGGTGGCGGGCCCCGGGACCCCGTACAGACCATGATTGAGACACGACCCTGAGAGGGATTGACGCATAGTGCTCGACGTCAACTTCTTCGACGAGCTGCGGATCGGCCTGGCCACCGCTGACGACATCCGTCAGTGGTCCCACGGCGAGGTCAAGAAGCCGGAGACCATCAACTACCGCACGCTCAAGCCCGAGAAGGACGGACTCTTCTGCGAGAAGATCTTCGGTCCTACCCGGGACTGGGAGTGCTACTGCGGCAAGTACAAGCGCGTCCGCTTCAAGGGCATCATCTGTGAGCGCTGTGGCGTCGAGGTCACGCGCGCCAAGGTGCGCCGCGAGCGGATGGGCCACATCGAGCTGGCCGCACCCGTCACCCACATCTGGTACTTCAAGGGCGTTCCGTCGCGGCTGGGCTACCTGCTCGACCTCGCCCCGAAGGACCTGGAGAAGGTCATCTACTTCGCCGCGTACATGATCACGTACGTGGACGAGGAGCGCCGCACGCGCGACCTGCCCTCGCTCGAGGCCCACGTCTCCGTCGAGCGCCAGCAGGTCGAGAACCGCCGCGACGCAGACCTGGAGGCCCGCGCCAAGAAGCTCGAGGCCGACCTGGCCGAGCTCGAGGCCGAGGGTGCCAAGGCCGACGTGCGCCGCAAGGTGCGCGAGGGTGCCGAGCGCGAGATGAAGCAGCTGCGCGACCGTGCCCAGCGCGAGATCGACCGTCTCGACGAGGTGTGGAGCCGCTTCAAGAACCTCAAGGTCCAGGACCTCGAGGGCGACGAGCTGCTCTACCGCGAGCTGCGTGACCGCTTCGGCACGTACTTCGACGGCTCGATGGGTGCCGCGGCGCTGCAGAAGCGCCTGGAGTCCTTCGACCTGGAGGAGGAGGCCGAGCGCCTCCGCGAGATCATCCGTACCGGCAAGGGGCAGAAGAAGACCCGTGCGCTCAAGCGCCTCAAGGTCGTCTCCGCCTTCCTGCAGACCAGCAACAGCCCCAAGGGCATGGTGCTGGACTGCGTGCCGGTGATCCCGCCGGACCTGCGTCCGATGGTGCAGCTGGACGGTGGCCGCTTCGCGACCTCCGACCTGAACGACCTGTACCGCCGTGTGATCAACCGCAACAACCGACTGAAGCGTCTGCTCGACCTCGGTGCCCCCGAGATCATCGTGAACAACGAGAAGCGGATGCTGCAGGAGGCCGTCGACGCGCTGTTCGACAACGGTCGCCGCGGCCGCCCGGTCACCGGTCCGGGCAACCGCCCGCTGAAGTCCCTCAGCGACATGCTGAAGGGCAAGCAGGGCCGCTTCCGTCAGAACCTGCTCGGCAAGCGGGTCGACTACTCGGCGCGGTCCGTGATCGTCGTCGGCCCGCAGCTGAAGCTGCACCAGTGCGGTCTGCCCAAGGCCATGGCGCTGGAGCTCTTCAAGCCGTTCGTGATGAAGCGTCTGGTCGACCTGAACCACGCGCAGAACATCAAGTCGGCCAAGCGCATGGTCGAGCGCGGTCGCACCGTCGTGTACGACGTCCTCGAAGAGGTCATCGCCGAGCACCCGGTGCTGCTGAACCGTGCGCCCACGCTGCACCGCCTCGGCATCCAGGCCTTCGAGCCGCAGCTGGTCGAGGGCAAGGCCATCCAGATCCACCCGCTCGTCTGCACCGCGTTCAACGCGGACTTCGACGGTGACCAGATGGCCGTGCACCTGCCGCTGTCCGCGGAGGCGCAGGCCGAGGCCCGCATCCTGATGCTGTCCTCGAACAACATCCTGAAGCCGGCTGACGGCCGTCCGGTCACCATGCCGACCCAGGACATGGTGCTGGGCCTCTTCTTCCTCACCACGGACGAGCAGGAGCGCGAGGTGCGCGGCGAGGGCCGCGCGTTCAACTCCACCGCCGAGGCGATCATGGCGTTCGACGCCCGGGAGCTCTCGCTCCAGGCGAAGATCGACATCCGCTTCCCCATCGGCACCGTGCCGCCGCGCGGCTGGACCCCGCCGGTGGACGAGGACGGGGACGACGCCGTCGGGGCCGGTCCCTGGCAGCAGGGCGACAGCTTCCGGCTGACGACCACCCTGGGCCGCGCGCTCTTCAACGAGCTGCTGCCCGAGGACTACCCGTTCGTGGACTACACGGTCGGCAAGAAGCAGCTCTCCGAGATCGTCAACGACCTCGCCGAGCGCTACCCGAAGGTCATCGTGGCGGCGACGCTCGACAACCTGAAGGCGGCCGGCTTCTACTGGGCGACCCGTTCCGGTGTCACCGTGGCCATCTCCGACGTCGTCGTTCCCGAGGCGAAGAAGGAGATCGTCGCGGGCTACGAGGCGCAGGACGAGAAGGTCCAGAAGCAGTACGAGCGCGGTCTGATCACCAAGGACGAGCGCACGCAGGAGCTCATCGCGATCTGGACCAAGGCGACCAACGAGGTCGCCGAGGCGATGAACGAGAACTTCCCGAAGACCAACCCCATCTTCATGATGGTCAACTCGGGTGCTCGCGGAAACATGATGCAGATGCGTCAGATCGCGGGTATGCGCGGTCTGGTGTCGAACGCCAAGAACGAGACGATCCCGCGTCCGATCAAGGCGTCCTTCCGCGAGGGTCTCTCCGTGCTGGAGTACTTCATCTCCACGCACGGTGCCCGTAAGGGTCTCGCCGACACCGCCCTGCGTACGGCCGACTCGGGTTACCTGACCCGTCGTCTGGTCGACGTCTCGCAGGACGTCATCATCCGCGAGGAGGACTGCGGCACCGACCGCGGTCTGAAGCTGCGGATCGCCGAGCGGGGCGCCGACGGCGTCCTGCGCAAGGCGGACGACGTCGAGACGTCGGTGTACGCGCGGATGCTCGCCGAGGACGTCGTGGTGGACGGCAAGGTCATCGCGCCGGCCAACGTCGACCTCGGTGACGTGCTGATCGACGCGCTCGTGGGCGCGGGTGTCGAGGAGGTCAAGACCCGCTCGGTCCTGACCTGCGAGTCCGCGGTCGGTACGTGTGCGTACTGCTACGGCCGTTCGCTCGCCACCGGCAAGCTGGTCGACATCGGTGAGGCGGTCGGCATCATCGCCGCCCAGTCCATCGGTGAGCCCGGTACCCAGCTGACGATGCGTACCTTCCACACCGGTGGTGTGGCCGGTGACGACATCACGCAGGGTCTGCCGCGTGTCGTCGAGCTCTTCGAGGCCCGTACCCCGAAGGGTGTCGCCCCGATCTCCGAGGTGGCCGGCATCGTCCGGGTCGAGGAGACCGAGAAGACCAAGAAGATCGTCATCACCCCGGACGACGGCAGCGACGAGGCGGCGTACCCGATCTCGAAGCGCGCCAAGCTCCTGGTGCGGGACGGCGACCACGTCGAGGTGGGCCAGAAGCTCACCTTCGGCGCCACCAACCCGCACGACGTGCTGCGGATCCTCGGCCAGCGCGCAGTCCAGGTCCACCTGGTCGGCGAGGTCCAGAAGGTCTACAACTCGCAGGGTGTGTCGATCCACGACAAGCACATCGAGATCATCATCCGGCAGATGCTGCGCCGTGTGACGATCATCGAGTCCGGCGACGCGGAGCTGCTGCCGGGCGAGCTGGTGGAGCGCTCGAAGTTCGAGCACGAGAACCGTCGTGTGGTCCAGGAAGGCGGCCACCCGGCCTCCGGCCGTCCGCAGCTGATGGGTATCACCAAGGCCTCGCTGGCGACCGAGTCGTGGCTGTCGGCGGCGTCCTTCCAGGAGACGACCAGGGTTCTGACCGACGCGGCGATCAACGCCAAGTCGGACTCCCTGATCGGCCTCAAGGAGAACGTCATCATCGGTAAGCTCATCCCGGCCGGTACGGGCCTCGCCCGCTACCGCAACATCCGGGTCGAGCCGACCGAGGAGGCCAAGGCCGCGATGTACTCGGCCGTCGGCTACGACGACATCGACTACTCGCCGTTCGGCACCGGCTCCGGCCAGGCCGTTCCGCTGGAGGACTACGACTACGGTCCGTACAACCAGTAAGGCGTACGTCTGACGCCAAGGGCGGTCACCCTCCGGGGTGGCCGCCCTTCGGCGTGTCCCGGGTGATGCCGGAGGGGCGGGCGAACTGCCCCCTGCGACGGGGCGCTTGGGGTGGGCGGCGCGGTTCGGGGCCCGCCGTGGAACGTTCGGCGGGGGACGGGCGGTCCGTCGGGTCCGGTCGCCCTGCCGCGCCGCTCACGCGATCCCGCACCGCTCCCACGTGGTGGTTCTCCGCCGCCGGACGGCTACGCAGGGTGCCCGCACGGCCCCGTCGGGAGCCGGGGCGGCGGTCGACGGAAGAGAAGTTCCGCGGGGCGCGGCACAATGGAATCGAGGCGTCGGCGGCCCGGGTGGACATCTGGCGAGAATCCGGAGTGTCGGGCGGGCTCCATTTGTTTTGACCGAAGTCGGTGAGGTAGGTACGCTCAGACCTTGTGCCTGGGGTGTGCCTGGGCTCATGTGCGTGTCCTCAGCCGCACAGCGAGCCAAGACCGGCCACCGTAATCTGCGCCTTTTCCGCCTTCGGCGGGGGTCCGCGGTATTCGACACACCCGACCGCGTGGGTCGGCGACGTTCCAGGTTAGCTTTACTACACGGCACACAGAAACCGGAGAAGTAGTGCCTACGATCCAGCAGCTGGTCCGGAAGGGCCGGCAGGACAAGGTCGAGAAGAACAAGACGCCCGCACTCGAGGGTTCCCCTCAGCGTCGCGGCGTCTGCACGCGTGTGTTCACGACCACCCCGAAGAAGCCGAACTCGGCCCTCCGTAAGGTCGCGCGTGTGCGTCTGACCTCGGGCATCGAGGTCACGGCCTACATTCCGGGTGAGGGACACAACCTGCAGGAGCACTCCATCGTGCTCGTGCGTGGTGGCCGTGTGAAGGACCTGCCGGGTGTTCGCTACAAGATCATCCGCGGTTCCCTCGACACCCAGGGTGTCAAGAACCGCAAGCAGGCCCGCAGCCGCTACGGCGCCAAGAAGGAGAAGTAAGAATGCCTCGTAAGGGCCCCGCCCCGAAGCGCCCGGTCATCATCGACCCGGTCTACGGTTCTCCTCTGGTGACCTCGCTGATCAACAAGATCCTGCTCAACGGCAAGCGTTCCACCGCCGAGCGCATCGTCTACGGCGCCATGGAAGGCCTCCGTGAGAAGACCGGCGCCGACCCGGTCATCACGCTGAAGCGCGCCCTCGAGAACGTCAAGCCGTCCCTCGAGGTCAAGTCCCGCCGTGTCGGTGGCGCCACCTACCAGGTGCCGATCGAGGTCAAGCCCGGCCGCGCCTCCACCCTCGCGCTGCGCTGGGTCGTCGGCTACTCCCGCGCCCGCCGCGAGAAGACCATGACCGAGCGCCTCATGAACGAGCTCCTGGACGCCTCGAACGGCCTCGGTGCTTCGGTCAAGAAGCGCGAGGACACGCACAAGATGGCCGAGTCCAACAAGGCCTTCGCGCACTACCGCTGGTAGTCGCAAACCCCATCGAGAACCGAGAGAAGACGAAAGCCTTATGGCTACCACTTCGCTTGACCTGGCCAAGGTCCGCAACATCGGGATCATGGCCCACATCGACGCGGGCAAGACGACCACCACCGAGCGCATCCTGTTCTACACCGGTGTTTCGTACAAGATCGGTGAGGTCCACGACGGCGCCGCCACGATGGACTGGATGGAGCAGGAGCAGGAGCGCGGCATCACGATCACGTCCGCCGCGACGACCTGTCACTGGCCGCTCGAGGACGTCGACCACACCATCAACATCATCGACACCCCGGGGCACGTTGACTTCACCGTCGAGGTGGAGCGCTCCCTGCGTGTGCTCGACGGTGCCGTGACGGTGTTCGACGGCGTCGCCGGCGTCGAGCCGCAGTCCGAGACCGTGTGGCGTCAGGCCGACCGCTACGGCGTTCCGCGCATCTGCTTCGTGAACAAGCTCGACCGCACCGGTGCCGAGTTCCACCGCTGCGTCGACATGATCAGCGACCGCCTGGGCGCGCAGCCGATCGTCATGCAGCTCCCGATCGGTGCCGAGGCCGACTTCAAGGGCGTCATCGACCTGGTCCGCATGAAGGCCCTGGTCTGGTCCGCCGAGGCCGCCAAGGGCGAGATGTACGACACCGTCGACATCCCGGACACCCACACCGAGGCTGCCGAGGAGTACCGCGGCAAGCTGCTCGAGGCCGTGGCCGAGAACGACGAGGAGATCATGGAGCTGTACCTCGAGGGCCAGGAGCCCTCCGAGGAGCAGCTGTACGCCGCGATCCGTCGTATCACCATCGCCTCCGGCAAGGGCAAGGGCACCACGGTCACCCCGGTGTTCTGCGGCACCGCGTTCAAGAACAAGGGCGTGCAGCCCCTGCTCGACGCCGTCGTCCGCTACCTGCCGTCGCCGCTCGACGTCGAGGCCATCGAGGGCCACGACGTCAAGGACGCCGATCAGGTCGTGCGCCGCAAGCCGGCCGACACCGAGCCGCTGGCCGCCCTGGCCTTCAAGATCATGAGCGACCCGCACCTGGGCAAGCTCACCTTCGTCCGGGTCTACTCGGGCCGCCTGGAGTCGGGCACCGCGGTGCTGAACTCCGTCAAGGGCAAGAAGGAGCGCATCGGCAAGATCTACCGCATGCACGCCAACAAGCGTGAGGAGATCGACTCGGTGGGCGCCGGTGACATCGTCGCCGTCATGGGCCTCAAGCAGACCACCACCGGTGAGACGCTCGCGGACGAGAAGAACCCGGTCATCCTGGAGTCCATGGACTTCCCGGCGCCGGTCATCGAGGTCGCGATCGAGCCCAAGTCCAAGGGCGACCAGGAGAAGCTGGGTGTCGCCATCCAGCGTCTCGCGGAGGAGGACCCCTCCTTCCAGGTGCACACCAACGAGGAGACCGGCCAGACCGTCATCGGCGGCATGGGCGAGCTTCACCTCGAGGTGCTCGTCGACCGCATGAAGCGCGAGTTCAAGGTCGAGGCCAACGTCGGCAAGCCGCAGGTCGCGTACCGCGAGACCATCCGCAAGTCGGTGGACCGCGTGGACTACACCCACAAGAAGCAGACCGGTGGTACCGGTCAGTTCGCCAAGGTGCAGATCGCGGTCGAGCCGATCGAGGGCGGCGACGCCGCTTACGAGTTCGTGAACAAGGTCACCGGTGGCCGCATCCCGAAGGAGTACATCCCTTCCGTGGACGCCGGCTGCCAGGAGGCGATGTCGTTCGGCATCCTCGCCGGCTACGAGATGACGGGCGTCCGCGTCACGCTTCTCGACGGCGCCTACCACGAGGTCGACTCCTCCGAGCTCGCGTTCAAGATCGCCGGCTCGCAGGCCTTCAAGGAGGCCGCGCGCAAGGCGTCCCCGGTTCTCCTCGAGCCGATGATGGCCGTCGAGGTCACCACGCCCGAGGACTACATGGGCGATGTCATCGGTGACATCAACTCCCGCCGTGGCCAGATCCAGGCCATGGAGGAGCGTGCCGGCGCCCGTGTCGTCAAGGGCCTGGTGCCGCTGTCGGAGATGTTCGGCTACGTCGGCGACCTCCGCAGCAAGACCTCGGGTCGCGCAAGCTACTCGATGCAGTTCGACTCCTACGCCGAGGTTCCGCGGAACGTCGCCGAGGAGATCATCGCGAAGGCCAAGGGCGAGTAACTCACCCGAGTTCACGCCGTAGGCTTGACGCCGTGACCGCCGGGGTGTTCCCCGCGAACCCGTGAGGTTCGCCCCGGCGGCCGGCACCACCAGCAAAGATCACCCTGGCGCCGATGAGTAAGGCGTACAGAACCACTCCACAGGAGGACCCCAGTGGCGAAGGCGAAGTTCGAGCGGACTAAGCCGCACGTCAACATCGGCACCATCGGTCACATCGACCACGGTAAGACGACCCTCACGGCCGCCATTACCAAGGTGCTGCACGACGCGTACCCGGACCTGAACGAGGCCTCGGCCTTCGACCAGATCGACAAGGCTCCTGAGGAGCGCCAGCGCGGTATCACCATCTCCATCGCGCACGTCGAGTACCAGACCGAGTCGCGTCACTACGCCCACGTCGACTGCCCCGGTCACGCGGACTACATCAAGAACATGATCACCGGTGCCGCCCAGATGGACGNACAAGGCTCCTGAGGAGCGCCAGCGCGGTATCACCATCTCCATCGCGCACGTCGAGTACCAGACCGAGTCGCGTCACTACGCCCACGTCGACTGCCCCGGTCACGCGGACTACATCAAGAACATGATCACCGGTGCCGCCCAGATGGACGGCGCCATCCTCGTGGTCGCCGCCACCGACGGCCCGATGCCGCAGACCAAGGAGCACGTGCTCCTGGCCCGCCAGGTCGGCGTTCCGTACATCGTCGTCGCCCTGAACAAGGCCGACATGGTGGACGACGAGGAGATCCTGGAGCTCGTCGAGCTCGAGGTGCGTGAGCTCCTCTCCGAGTACGAGTTCCCGGGCGACGACGTTCCGGTCGTCAAGGTCTCGGCGCTCAAGGCTCTCGAGGGCGACAAGGAGTGGGGCCAGTCGGTCCTGAACCTGATGGCCGCCGTCGACGAGGCGATCCCGCAGCCCGAGCGTGACGTCGACAAGCCGTTCCTGATGCCGATCGAGGACGTCTTCACGATCACCGGTCGTGGCACCGTCGTCACCGGCCGTATCGAGCGCGGTGTCCTCAAGGTCAACGAGACCGTCGACATCGTGGGCATCAAGCAGGAGAAGACCACCACCACGGTCACGGGCATCGAGATGTTCCGCAAGCTGCTCGACGAGGGCCAGGCCGGTGAGAACGTCGGTCTGCTCCTCCGCGGCATCAAGCGCGAGGACGTCGAGCGCGGCCAGGTCATCATCAAGCCGGGTTCGGTCACCCCGCACACCGAGTTCGAGGCCCAGGCCTACATCCTGTCGAAGGACGAGGGTGGTCGTCACACCCCGTTCTTCAACAACTACCGCCCGCAGTTCTACTTCCGTACCACGGACGTGACCGGCGTCGTGACCCTCCCCGAGGGCACCGAGATGGTCATGCCGGGCGACAACACCACCATGTCCGTCCAGCTGATCCAGCCGGTCGCCATGGAGGAGGGCCTGAAGTTCGCCATCCGTGAGGGTGGCCGGACCGTCGGCGCCGGCCAGGTCACCAAGATCGTCAAGTAAGTTCTTGACGGCCTGACCTGGTAGCTCAGCAGCGAGCTGCAAGCGAGAGGCCCCGCACCGTGAGGTGCGGGGCCTCTTGGCGTGGTGCGCCCGGCATAGGCGCTACCAGGGGAGGAAGCTCCGGGGGAGAGGGACGGTGAGGGGTCTGGAGCGGGCATGACGGGACGGCCCGCGTGCGGATCGGGGTGGTCGGCGGCGCCTCTACGGACTCCACGCTCGACTACGCCATTGCGCGGCATTGCAGACCCGGGCGGACCAGGGGGCAGGCATCTGCGCTGGCGCCACCCGCGCCCACGTCGCAGGTTGGGCGACGTCAGGTCTCTCTCCACTGGAAGGACACACATGAACCTCTTGAGGCCCAAGGGCGCGCTCGCAGTGGGCGCACTGGCACTGTCCGCCGCGATGCTGACGCCTGCCACCGCCATGGCTACCGAGGAAGCCACCCCCGGCGGCGGAAAGGTTCTGGACATCGTGAGCCAGACGACCGGGGCGTTCGGCGTACCCCCGGCCGCTGTGGCAGGCACACAGTTCGGGTTCACGGGCGAGAACTACCTCTACGACACGGGGAAGCCGTTCGGGACCTTCGGGGTGCAGTGCCTGATCATGGCCGTCGAAGCGCCGGACGCCGTCTCGCAGTGCATCGAGACCTTCGACACGCCGCGTGGGCAGATCACCGTGCAGGGGATCAAGACGGACCCGGACAATGAGCAGCCGGACGAATTCACGGAAGCGGTCACCGGCGGCACGGGCCACTACGCCCATGTGACGGGCTACGCCGATTTCAGCCGGTTGGACGACTCGTCCTACCGCGTCGTTTTCCACCTGCGGAACGTGAAGTAGTCGGGAACGATCCGGCGAGGCCCGGGCTGGACGGCGGGCGATGAGCGTCGTCGTGCCAGCTGCCGCCGGTTCGACCATCTCTCCTGCTGTCCGGAACTCCCCGCCTGCTGCGGGGAGTTCCGGACCAGGTGAACCCGGCACCGCCGGAGGGACGCCCTCGCGCTGCGGGGCGGCTCGTCCCCTGTTGCGCCGTTGGTGGGCGACAGCCCGGCAGTAGAAGCGTGTGCTCCGCGTGCCGCGGTTTGACCTTCTTCGCGACCGGGGTAGTCTCTTCGGCTCGATTGGCGCCCCCAGCGGCCCGTATGGCAGACTGTCCGGGTTGCTCGGTTGAGTGCCGATGCTGCGCGCCTCCCGCCGGGAGGACCGGAAGCGAGTCCCACAGTACTCGTCGCCCTAACTGCCTCCCGGCAGCGCTGGGGCGGACGTACGGGAATCTTCCGGGAAGTGTCAGCGGGGCGCCGGCCAGGCACCCGGTGGGCCCTCGCCCCCGTCCAGCGGTCTCTTCTGCGGATCGCAATCCCCTCCAGCAGGGAAATCCGGTATCGGACATCTGCGTAGCGGGAGTGCGACACGCCCGACCGCGTGGGNGGAATCTTCCGGGAAGTGTCAGCGGGGCGCCGGCCAGGCACCCGGTGGGCCCTCGCCCCCGTCCAGCGGTCTCTTCTGCGGATCGCAATCCCCTCCAGCAGGGAAATCCGGTATCGGACATCTGCGTAGCGGGAGTGCGACACGCCCGACCGCGTGGGTCGGAGGAGAGGGCTGGGAACACCGGGTTCCGGAGCGTTACGAGAGACAGGACTACGAAGTAGCCATGGCGGGACAGAAGATCCGCATCCGGCTCAAGGCCTACGACCACGAGGTCATCGACTCCTCGGCGAAGAAGATCGTCGAGACGGTGACCCGTACTGGTGCGTCGGTCGCGGGCCCGGTGCCGCTGCCCACTGAGAAGAACGTGTACTGCGTCATCAAGTCGCCGCACAAGTACAAGGACTCGCGCGAGCACTTCGAGATGCGCACGCACAAGCGCCTCATCGACATCCTCGACCCCACGCCGAAGACGGTCGACTCGCTCATGCGTCTCGACCTGCCGGCCGGCGTCGACATCGAGATCAAGCTCTGAGGTGACGCGCGAGATGGCTAAGCAGATCAAGGGCATCCTGGGCGAGAAGCTCGGCATGACTCAGGTCTGGGACGAGAACAACCGCGTCGTCCCGGTCACCGTCGTCAAGGCCGGCCCCAATGTCGTCACCCAGATCCGTACGAACGACACCGACGGCTACGAGTCGGTCCAGATCGCCTTCGGCGAGATCGACCCGCGCAAGGTGAACAAGCCCCTCAAGGGCCACTTCGCCAAGGCCGACGTCACCCCCCGTCGTCACCTCGTCGAGATCCGTACCGCCGACGCCGGCGAGTACACCCTCGGCCAGGAGATCACCGCCGAGGTCTTCGAGGCGGGCGTGAAGGTCGACGTCACCGGCAAGAGCAAGGGCAAGGGCTTCGCCGGTGTCATGAAGCGCCACAACTTCCGTGGCCTGGGCGCCGGACACGGCACCCAGCGCAAGCACCGCTCCCCCGGTTCCATCGGTGGCTGCGCCACCCCGGGCCGTGTGTTCAAGGGCCTCCGCATGGCGGGCCGCATGGGCAACGAGCGGGTCACCACCCAGAACCTGACCGTCCACGCCGTTGACGCGGAGAAGGGTCTGCTGCTCATCAAGGGCGCGGTTCCCGGTCCGAACGGCGGCCTCGTCCTGGTCCGTACCGCGGCCAAGGGGGCCTGAGGTAACCGATGAGCACCATTGACATCCTTTCGCCCGCTGGCGACAAGGCCGGTAGCGTCGAGCTCCCCGCGGAGATCTTCGACGCCAAGGTCAGCGTTCCGCTGATCCACCAGGTCGTCGTCGCGCAGCTGGCCGCTGCCCGCCAGGGCACGCACAAGACCAAGACCCGCGGCGAGGTCCGTGGCGGTGGCAAGAAGCCCTACCGCCAGAAGGGCACCGGCCGCGCGCGTCAGGGTTCGACCCGTGCGCCGCAGTTCGCCGGCGGTGGCGTCGTGCACGGCCCCGTGCCGCGCGACTACTCGCAGCGGACCCCGAAGAAGATGAAGGCCGCCGCCCTGCGCGGTGCCCTCACCGACCGGGCCCGCAACTCCCGCATCCACGTCGTCTCCGGCGTGGTCGAGGGCGAGGTCTCCACCAAGGCCGCCAAGACGCTGCTCGGCAAGATCTCGGAGCGCAAGAACCTGCTCCTGGTCGCCGAGCGCACCGACGAGGCCGCGTGGCTGTCCGCCCGCAACCTGCCCCAGGTGCACATCCTGGAGCCGGGCCAGCTGAACACGTACGACGTGCTCGTCTCCGACGACGTGGTCTTCACCCAGGCCGCCTTCGAGTCCTTCGTGTCCGGCCCCAAGGCCAACGACAATGAGGGGAGCGAGGCCTGATGGCCGAGATCACCAGCAAGACCTTCACCGACCCGCGTGACGTTCTCGTCAAGCCGGTTGTCTCGGAGAAGAGCTACGCGCTGCTGGACGAGAACAAGTACACGTTCATCGTCGCGCCCAACGCCAACAAGACCCAGATCAAGCAGGCCGTCGAGGCGGTCTTCTCGGTCAAGGTCACCGGGGTGAACACGATCAACCGCCAGGGCAAGCGCAAGCGCACCCGCACCGGTTTCGGCAAGCGCGCCAACACCAAGCGCGCCATCGTGACCCTCGCCGAGGGCGACCGTATCGACATCTTCGGCCAGGCCTCCTAACGGAGACCTTGGTCCGATATCGGACGAGGACTGAGAAATGGGTATCCGCAAGTACAAGCCGACGACTCCGGGCCGTCGTGGCTCCAGCGTCGCCGACTTCGTCGAGATCACGCGGTCCACGCCGGAGAAGTCGCTGGTCCGCCCCCTGCACAGCAAGGGCGGCCGTAACAACGCCGGTCGTGTGACCGTTCGCCACCAGGGTGGTGGCCACAAGCGCGCCTACCGCGTGATCGACTTCCGTCGTCACGACAAGGACGGCGTGCCGGCCAAGGTCGCGCACATCGAGTACGACCCCAACCGCACCGCGCGCATCGCGCTCCTGCACTACGCGGACGGCGAGAAGCGCTACATCCTCGCCCCGCGCGGTCTGTCGCAGGGTGACCGGATCGAGAACGGCCCCGGTGCCGACATCAAGCCCGGCAACAACCTGGCGCTGCGCAACATCCCGGTCGGTACGACCCTGCACGCCATCGAGCTGCGGCCCGGCGGCGGCGCGAAGTTCGCCCGCTCCGCGGGTGCCTCCGTGCAGCTGCTGGCGAAGGAGGGCTCCATGGCCCACCTGCGCATGCCGTCCGGTGAGATCCGCCTGGTCGACGTCCGCTGCCGCGCCACCGTCGGCGAGGTCGGCAACGCCGAGCAGTCGAACATCAACTGGGGCAAGGCCGGCCGTATGCGCTGGAAGGGCGTTCGCCCGACCGTCCGCGGTGTCGCCATGAACCCGGTCGACCACCCGCACGGTGGTGGTGAGGGCAAGACCTCCGGTGGTCGCCACCCGGTCTCCCCCTGGGGTCAGAAGGAGGGTCGTACTCGTTCTCCCAAGAAGGCGAGCAACAAGTACATCGTCCGCCGCCGCAAGACGAACAAGAAGCGCTAGGAGCGGGTTTAGATGCCGCGCAGTCTCAAGAAGGGGCCCTTCGTCGACGACCACCTGATCAAGAAGGTGGACGCCCAGAACGAAGCAGGCACCAAGAACGTCATCAAGACCTGGTCCCGTCGCTCGATGATCGTCCCGGCCATGCTGGGCCACACGATCGCGGTGCACAACGGCAAGACCCACGTCCCGGTGTTCGTCACCGAGTCCATGGTCGGCCACAAGCTCGGCGAGTTCTCGCCGACTCGCACCTTCCGCGGCCACGTCAAGGACGACCGGAAGTCGAAGCGCCGCTAATCGCGGGGTGGAACGACTATGACTTACACCGAAGGGACAACCATGGAAGCCAGGGCCCAGGCGCGGTACATCCGCGTCACGCCCATGAAGGCCCGCCGCGTGGTGGACCTCATCCGTGGCATGGACGCCACGGAGGCTCAGGCGGTCCTGCGTTTCGCCCCGCAGGCCGCGAGCGTGCCGGTCGGCAAGGTGCTGGACAGCGCCATCGCCAACGCCGCGCACAACTACGACCACACGGACGCCTCCTCGCTGTTCATCAGCGAGGCGTACGTCGACGAGGGCCCGACCCTGAAGCGGTTCCGTCCGCGCGCCCAGGGCCGTGCCTACCGGATCCGCAAGCGGACCAGCCACATCACCGTGGTCGTCAGCAGCAAGGAAGGAACCCGGTAATGGGCCAGAAGGTAAACCCGCACGGGTTCCGGCTCGGCATCACCACGGACTTCAAGTCCCGCTGGTACGCCGACAAGCTGTACAAGGACTACGTCAAGGAAGACGTCGCCATCCGTCGGATGATGACGTCCGGCATGGAGCGCGCCGGCATCTCCAAGGTCGAGATCGAGCGCACCCGTGACCGCGTGCGGGTGGACATCCACACCGCGCGTCCCGGCATCGTCATCGGCCGCCGTGGCGCCGAGGCCGACCGCATCCGCGGCGACCTCGAGAAGCTCACGGGCAAGCAGGTCCAGCTGAACATCCTCGAGGTCAAGAACCCCGAGGTCGACGCTCAGCTCGTGGCCCAGGCCGTTGCCGAGCAGCTGTCCTCCCGCGTCTCCTTCCGCCGCGCCATGCGCAAGAGCATGCAGTCGGCCATGAAGGCGGGCGCCAAGGGCATCAAGATCCAGTGTGGTGGCCGTCTCGGCGGCGCCGAGATGTCCCGCTCGGAGTTCTACCGCGAGGGCCGTGTGCCGCTGCACACGCTCCGCGCGAACGTCGAGTACGGCTTCTTCGAGGCCAAGACCACCTTCGGCCGCATCGGCGTGAAGGTCTGGATCTACAAGGGCGACGTCAAGAACATCGCCGAGGTCCGCGCCGAGAACGCCGCTGCCCGCGCCGGCAACCGCCCGGCCCGTGGTGGCTCCGACCGCCCGGCCCGTGGTGGCCGTGGTGGCGAGCGTGGCGGTCGCGGTCGCAAGCCGCAGCAGCAGTCGGCCCAGGGCGGCCAGCAGCAGTCGGCCGAGGCTCCCAAGGCCGACGCCCCCGCCGCTGCCGCTCCGGCTGCTGAGAGCACCGGAACGGAGGCCTGACCGAAATGCTGATCCCCCGTAGGGTCAAGCACCGCAAGCAGCACCACCCGAAGCGCAGCGGTATGTCCAAGGGTGGTACGCAGGTTGCGTTCGGCGAGTACGGCATCCAGGCACTCACCCCGGCGTACGTGACGAACCGTCAGATCGAGGCCGCTCGTATCGCGATGACCCGTCACATCAAGCGTGGCGGCAAGGTCTGGATCAACATCTACCCGGACCGCCCGCTGACGAAGAAGCCTGCCGAGACCCGCATGGGTTCCGGTAAGGGTTCGCCGGAGTGGTGGGTCGCGAACGTCAAGCCCGGTCGGGTGATGTTCGAGCTGTCCTACCCGAACGAGAAGATTGCTCGTGAGGCGCTCACCCGCGCTGCTCACAAGCTTCCGATGAAGTGCCGCATCGTTCGGCGCGAGGCAGGTGAGGCGTGATGTCGGCCGGAACCAAGGCGTCCGAGCTGCGCGAGCTGGGCAACGAGGAGCTTGTTGCCAAGCTCCGCGAGGCCAAGGAAGAGCTGTTCAACCTCCGCTTCCAGGCGGCGACCGGTCAGCTCGAGAACCACGGCCGGCTGAAGGCCGTCCGCAAGGACATCGCCCGGATCTACACCCTGATGCGTGAGCGCGAGCTGGGCATCGAGACGGTGGAGAACGCCTGATGAGCGAGAGCAACGTGACCGAGAACAAGACCGAGCGCGGA
Source organism: Streptomyces sp. HNM0645 (assembly GCF_030056615.1). NCBI lineage: Bacteria > Bacillati > Actinomycetota > Actinomycetes > Kitasatosporales > Streptomycetaceae > Streptomyces > Streptomyces sp. HNM0645. The sequence continues at coordinate 44,242 of NZ_JASHLT010000007.1, forward strand.
TTCCGCAAGACCCGTGAGGGTCTGGTCGTCAGCGACAAGATGGACAAGACCGTCGTCGTCGCCGTCGAGGACCGTGTCAAGCACGCGCTGTACGGCAAGGTCATCCGCCGTACCAACAAGCTCAAGGCGCACGACGAGCAGAACGCCGCGGGTGTCGGCGACCGCGTCCTCCTGATGGAGACCCGGCCGCTGTCCGCGACGAAGCGCTGGCGCGTCGTCGAGATCCTCGAGAAGGCCAAGTAATTTTGCGGGGGCCCTCCCTGGAAGGGGAGTGCTCCCCCGCATGCCCCCCGCTGGGGGAACCCCTCCGGGGGCACTGCCCCAGCACTAAGTTCCGCCAGGCTCGGCGGGGACTGTCCCCTTCGGGACCAGTCCCCGCCGGGAACCGGCAGACGATCAGGAGATAGACGTGATCCAGCAGGAGTCGCGACTTCGCGTCGCCGACAACACTGGTGCCAAGGAGATCCTTTGCATCCGTGTTCTCGGTGGCTCGGGTCGCCGCTACGCGGGCATCGGTGACGTCATCGTCGCCACCGTCAAGGACGCGATCCCCGGTGGCAACGTGAAGAAGGGTGACGTCGTCAAGGCGGTCATCGTTCGCACCGTCAAGGAGCGCCGCCGCCAGGACGGCTCGTACATCCGCTTCGACGAGAACGCCGCCGTCATTCTGAAGAACGACGGCGACCCTCGCGGCACCCGTATCTTCGGCCCCGTGGGCCGTGAGCTGCGCGAGAAGAAGTTCATGAAGATCATCTCGCTCGCGCCGGAGGTGCTGTAAGCATGAAGATCAAGAAGGGCGACCTGGTCCAGGTCATCACCGGCAAGGACAAGGGCAAGCAGGGCAAGGTCATCGCCGCTTTCCCGCGCGAGGAGCGTGTCCTGGTCGAGGGTGTCAACCGGGTCAAGAAGCACACCAAGGCCAACCAGCCGGGCCGTGCCTCCCAGGCCGGCGGCATCGTGACCACCGAGGCCCCCATCCACGTCAGCAACGTGCAGCTCGTCGTGGAGAAGGACGGCAAGAAGGTCGTCACCCGCGTCGGCTACCGGTTTGACGACGAGGGCAACAAGATCCGCGTTGCCAAGCGGACCGGTGAGGACATCTGATGGCTACCACGACTGCGCCGCGTCTCAAGACGCGCTACCGCGAGGAAATCGTCGGCAAGCTGCGTGACGAGTTCAAGTACGAGAACGTCATGCAGGTCCCCGGTCTGGTCAAGATCGTGGTCAACATGGGTGTGGGCGACGCCGCCCGCGACTCCAAGCTGATCGAGGGCGCCATCCGCGACCTCACCACGATCACCGGTCAGAAGCCGGCCGTCACCAAGGCCCGTAAGTCCATCGCGCAGTTCAAGCTGCGTGAGGGCCAGCCGATCGGTGCCCACGTCACGCTCCGTGGCGACCGCATGTGGGAGTTCCTGGACCGCACCCTGTCGCTCGCGCTGCCGCGCATCCGCGACTTCCGCGGCCTCTCCCCCAAGCAGTTCGACGGCCGTGGCAACTACACCTTCGGTCTCACGGAGCAGGTCATGTTCCACGAGATCGACCAGGACAAGATCGACCGCGTCCGGGGTATGGACATCACCGTGGTCACCACGGCGACCAACGACGCTGAAGGCCGTGCCCTTCTCCGTCACCTCGGCTTCCCGTTCAAGGAGGCGTGAGCGAGATGGCGAAGAAGGCTCTGATTGCCAAGGCTGCTCGTAAGCCCAAGTTCGGTGTGCGTGCGTACACCCGCTGCCAGCGCTGCGGCCGTCCGCACTCCGTGTACCGCAAGTTCGGCCTGTGCCGCGTGTGCCTTCGTGAGATGGCTCACCGTGGCGAGCTGCCGGGCGTGACCAAGAGCTCCTGGTAGTCACCGCTTTCGCGGGACTACCCGAGGCTCTCGGTAAGCAACGGGTCGGCGGGGCCCTCCCTCACATGCCGTAGGCTTGTGGGGTTGGGCGCCCGCCGCCCTGAACGACTTACTACGCCGTAGGTCCCCGTGCCGCACCCGTCCCGCCCCTGTGCGGGGAGAGGGATGGCACATACAGGAAACCCCGGCGAGAGAGGCCGAAGGCCAATTCATGACCATGACTGATCCGATCGCGGACATGCTGACCCGTCTGCGTAACGCGAACTCGGCGTACCACGACTCCGTGACGATGCCGCACAGCAAGATCAAGTCGCACATCGCGGAGATCCTCCAGCAGGAGGGCTTCATCACGGGCTGGAAGGTCGAGGACGCCGAGGTCGGCAAGAACCTCGTCCTCGAGCTGAAGTTCGGCCCGAACCGTGAGCGCTCCATCGCGGGCATCAAGCGGATCTCCAAGCCCGGTCTCCGGGTCTACGCGAAGTCCACCAATCTGCCGAAGGTGCTCGGCGGCCTGGGCGTGGCCATCATCTCCACGTCGTACGGGCTCCTCACCGACAAGCAGGCCAGCAAGAAGGGTGTGGGCGGGGAAGTCCTCGCCTACGTCTGGTAGTCGGGAACGGAGGAGAAGAACAATGTCGCGTATCGGCAAGCTCCCCATCCCGGTTCCCGCCGGCGTGGACGTCACCATCGAGGGCCGCACGGTCACGGTCAAGGGTTCCAAGGGCACCCTGACCCACACCGTCGCCGCGCCGATCGAGATCGTTAAGGGCGAGGACGGCACCCTGCAGGTGTCCCGCCCGAACGACGAGCGTCAGAACAAGGCCCTGCACGGCCTGTCCCGCACGCTGGTGGCCAACATGATCACCGGTGTGACCCAGGGATACACGAAGGCGCTCGAGATCAGCGGTGTCGGTTACCGCGTCGCCGCGAAGGGCTCCAACCTGGAGTTCCAGCTCGGCTACAGCCACCCGATCCTGGTGGAGGCCCCCGAGGGCATCTCCTTCAAGGTCGAGTCGCCGACCAAGTTCTCGGTCGAGGGCATCGACAAGCAGAAGGTCGGCGAGGTCGCCGCGAACATCCGCAAGCTGCGCAAGCCCGACCCGTACAAGGCCAAGGGCGTGAAGTACGCGGGCGAGGTCATCCGCCGCAAGGTCGGAAAGGCTGGTAAGTAAGCCATGGCATACGGCGTGAAGATTGCCAAGGGCAAGGCCTACAAGGGCGCTTCCCTGAAGCGTCGCCACATCCGCATCCGCAAGAAGATCTCGGGTACGGCGGACCGTCCGCGTCTGGTCGTCACCCGGTCCAACCGCGGCATCACCGCTCAGGTCATCGACGACCTCAAGGGCCACACCGTGGCGTCGGCGTCCACCCTGGACGCTTCCATCCGCGGCGGCGAGGGCGACAAGTCGGCGAAGGCGAAGCAGGTCGGCCAGCTCGTGGCCGAGCGTGCGAAGGCCGCCGGTGTCGAGGCTGTCGTGTTCGACCGTGGCGGCAACCAGTACGCCGGGCGCATCGCCGCCCTGGCCGACGCCGCCCGCGAAGCCGGGCTCAAGTTCTGAGCCGCCCGTCGCGGCAGCGACTGAATGCTGCTGCGTAGCTAGCGGAAAAGAGAGAGGTAAATCCAATGGCTGGACCCCAGCGCCGCGGTAGCGGTGCCGGTGGCGGCGAGCGGCGGGACCGGAAGGGCCGTGACGGCGGCGCTGCTGCCGCCGAGAAGACCGCGTACGTTGAGCGCGTCGTCGCGATCAACCGCGTCGCCAAGGTTGTGAAGGGTGGTCGTCGCTTCAGCTTCACCGCGCTGGTCGTGGTGGGCGACGGTGACGGCACCGTGGGTGTCGGTTACGGCAAGGCCAAGGAGGTGCCGGCCGCCATCGCCAAGGGCGTTGAGGAGGCCAAGAAGCACTTCTTCAAGGTCCCGCGTATCCAGGGCACCATCCCGCACCCGATCACGGGCGAGAAGGCGGCGGGCGTCGTCCTGCTCAAGCCTGCTTCCCCCGGTACCGGTGTTATCGCCGGTGGCCCGGTGCGTGCCGTGCTCGAGTGCGCCGGCGTTCACGACATCCTGTCGAAGTCGCTCGGCTCGTCCAACGCGATCAACATCGTGCACGCGACGGTGGAGGCCCTGAAGGGTCTGCAGCGTCCCGAGGAGATCGCGGCCCGCCGCGGTCTGCCGCTCGAGGACGTCGCCCCCGCGGCTCTGCTTCGTGCGCGTGCCGGTGCGGGAGCGGGTGCGTGATGGCCCGCCTCAAGATCACGCAGACGAAGTCGTACATCGGCAGCAAGCAGAACCACCGTGACACGCTGCGTTCGCTTGGCCTGAAGAGGGTCAACGACGTGGTCGTCAAGGAGGACCGCCCCGAGTTCCGCGGAATGGTGCACACCGTCCGCCACCTCGTGACGGTCGAGGAGGTCGACTGATCATGGCGGAGCAGAACCCGCTGAAGATCCACAACCTCCGTCCCGCCCCCGGCGCCAAGACCGCCAAGACCCGTGTCGGTCGTGGTGAGGCGTCGAAGGGTAAGACGGCCGGTCGTGGTACCAAGGGCACGAAGGCCCGCTACCAGGTTCCGGAGCGCTTCGAGGGCGGCCAGATGCCGCTCCACATGCGCCTCCCGAAGCTGAAGGGCTTCAAGAACCCGTTCAAGACCGAGTACCAGGTCGTGAACCTGGACAAGCTCGCCGCCCTCTACCCCGAGGGTGGCGAGGTCACGGTCGCCGATCTGGTCGCCAAGGGCGCGGTTCGCAAGAACCAGCTCGTCAAGGTGCTCGGCCAGGGCGAGGTCTCCGTGGCGCTGCAGGTGACGGTCGACGCCGTCTCCGGCTCCGCCAAGGAGAAGATCACCGCCGCCGGCGGCACCGTCACCGAGCTCGTCTGAGACGAGCCGATGGCCTGAACACCAACCGGGGATGCTCTGAAACGGGGCATCCCCGGTTGGTCGTTCCAAGGGAGGCACACTCGCCGGTAAGGTGGCGTGCGTTGTTGCTGTTATCCCCGGGGGGCGACCCCCACGCCGTGACGGAGGCCCACCCGGTCCCCGGAGCGGTTCTTGTCTCATACGAATTCGTCGAACCTCAAGACCGTCACCTCTGACGCTTTGCGCGGGGGTCGCAGGAGGCACCGTGCTCACCGCGTTCGCCCGGGCGTTCAAGACGCCCGACCTGCGCAAGAAGCTGCTCTTCACGCTCGGCATCATCGTGCTGTACCGGCTCGGCGCACACATCCCGGTGCCCGGCGTCAGCTATGAGAACGTCCAGATCTGTGTGGACCAGGCCTCGAAGAACAACAGCAGCCTCTTCGGCCTCGTCAACATGTTCAGCGGCGGCGCGCTGCTGCAGATCACGATCTTCGCGCTCGGCATCATGCCGTACATCACGGCGAGCATCATCCTGCAACTGCTGACCGTGGTGATCCCGCGGCTGGAGGCCCTCAAGAAGGAGGGCCAGTCCGGCACAGCGAAGATCACGCAGTACACGCGTTACCTCACGGTCGCGCTGGCCGTGCTGCAGGGCACCGGCCTGGTGGCCACGGCCCGCAGTGGTGCGCTGTTCTCCGGCTGTCAGGTGGCCAACGAGATCGTTCCCGACCAGTCGATCTTCGTGACCGCCACCATGGTGATCACCATGACCGCCGGTACGGCCGTGGTCATGTGGCTCGGTGAGCTCATCACGGACCGGGGCATCGGCAACGGCATGTCCATCCTGATGTTCATCTCCATCGCCGCCGGCTTCCCCGGCGCGCTGTGGGCCATCAAGGAGAGCGGCAAGCTCGCCAAGGGCTGGATCGAGTTCGGCACGGTCATCCTGATCGGTTTCGTGATGGTGGCGCTCGTCGTCTTCGTCGAGCAGGCCCAGCGCCGCATCCCGGTCCAGTACGCGAAGCGCATGATCGGCCGCAGGTCGTACGGCGGTACGTCCACATACATCCCGCTCAAGGTGAACCAGGCGGGTGTGATTCCCGTCATCTTCGCGTCCTCGCTGCTCTACATCCCGGCGCTGATCGCGCAGTTCTCGAACTCGAACGCCGGATGGAAGACCTGGATCGAAGCCCACTTCGTCAAGGGCGACCACCCCTACTACATCGCGACGTACTTCCTTCTGATCGTGTTCTTCGCCTTCTTCTACGTGGCGATCTCGTTCAACCCCGAGGAAGTCGCGGACAACATGAAGAAGTATGGTGGCTTCATCCCGGGTATCCGGGCTGGTCGACCTACCGCCGAGTACCTGAGCTACGTGCTCAACCGGATCACCTGGCCGGGCTCGCTGTATCTGGGTCTGATCGCTCTCGTGCCGACGATGGCGTTGGCGGGCTTCGGTGGTGCGAACCAGAACTTCCCGTTCGGTGGCACCAGCATCCTCATCATCGTGGGTGTCGGTCTGGAGACCGTGAAGCAGATCGAGAGCCAGCTCCAGCAGCGCAACTACGAAGGGTTCCTCCGCTGATGCGAATCGTCCTCGTCGGGCCGCCCGGTGCCGGCAAGGGAACGCAGGCCGCGTTCCTTGCCAAGAACCTGTCGATCCCGCACATCTCCACGGGCGACCTGTTCCGGGCCAACATCAGCAAGGGCACGGACCTGGGCAAGCAGGCCAAGGCGTACATGGACGCCGGCAACCTGGTGCCGGACGAGGTCACCATCGGGATGGCGCGGGCCCGGATGGCACAGCCGGACGCCCAGAACGGATTCCTGCTGGACGGCTTCCCGCGGAACGTGTCGCAGGCCGAGGCCCTCGACGCGGCGCTGGCGTCGGACGGCGTGAAGCTGGACGCCGTCCTGGACCTGGAGGTCCCCGAGGACGAGGTCGTCAAGCGGATCGCGGGCCGCCGCATCTGCCGGAACGACAGTGCCCACGTCTTCCACGTCACCTACAGCGCGCCGAAGACCGAGGGCGTCTGCGACGTCTGCGGCGGAGAGCTGTACCAGCGCGACGACGACTCCGAGGAGACCGTGCGCAAGCGGCTCGAGGTCTACCACACGCAGACCGAGCCGATCATCGACCACTACCGGGCCCAGGGCCTGCTGGTGACCATCTCCGCGCTCGGCAAGGTCGACGAGGTGACGGAGCGCGCGATGGAGGCGCTGCAGAAGGACCGGGCCGCCCAGGCCTGACCCCGCAGTACCTCCGACCGGATCGCATACGGCCGCGGTGTCCCCAGGACGCCGCGGCCGTATCGTTGATTACCCAGGCATTCCGCCGAACCACTCTCCGACTCTGAAAGGCGCCGGCCCTCATGGTGCAGATCAAGACCCCCGAGCAGATCGCGAAGATGCGTGAGGCGGGACTGGTCGTCGCCGCCATCCACGCGGCGACCCGTGAAGCGGCGGTCCCCGGCGCCACGACGAAGGACCTGGACGACGTCGCCCGCAAGGTGATCGCCGACCACGGGGCGAAGTCGAACTTCCTGGGGTACGGCGGTTTCCCCGCCACCATCTGCACCTCGGTGAACGAGGTCGTCGTCCACGGCATCCCGGACGGGAAGACGGTTCTCAAGGACGGCGACATCATCTCCGTCGACGCCGGCGCGATCGTCGACGGCTGGCACGGCGACGCGGCGTTCACGGCGTTCGTGGGCGGCGGTCACGCTCCGGAGCTCGTCGAGCTGTCCCGGGTGACCGAGGAGTCCATGTGGGCCGGTATCGCCGCCATGAAGAACGGCAACCGGCTGGTCGACGTCTCCCGTGCGATCGAGACCTACATCCGCCGCCAGCCGAAGCCGGGCGGCGGCCGTTACGGGATCATCGAGGACTACGGCGGCCACGGCATCGGCACCGAGATGCACATGGACCCGCATCTGCTGAACTACGTCAGCCGCAAGCGCGGCAAGGGCCCGAAGCTGGTCCCCGGCTTCTGCCTGGCGATCGAGCCGATGGTGTCCCTCGGCACCCCGCACACCGAGGTGCTCTCCGACGACTGGACCGTGATCACTACGGACGGCACCTGGTCCTCGCACTGGGAGCACTCGGTGGCGCTGACCGAGGAGGGTCCGCTGGTGCTGACGGCCGTAGACGGCGGCCGGGCGAAGCTGGCGGAGCTGGGCGTCACGGCGGCGCCGGACCCCCTGGCCTGAGCCGGGCCGGGGACCACCCGAGCCGTGGACGGGGCGGAGGGGAGTCCCGGCGCCCCGGTTCTGCTTAAGGATCTCCCACCTTGGGCAAACTCCCCGGATTCGTCTTTTCCAGGGGCCTGACGTAGACTGATGCGTCGGTTCGCGTGTACCCGTATGCCCGCTTGCGGTCGAAGGGCGACAAGAGCCGATCAAGGTAGCCGATTCGAAGGGCGAAGCGTGGCCAAGAAGCAAGGTGCCATCGAGATCGAGGGCACCGTGATCGAGTCCCTGCCGAACGCCATGTTCAAGGTGGAGCTCCAGAACGGTCACAAGGTCCTCGCGCACATCTCCGGCAAGATGCGGATGCACTACATCCGAATCCTTCCGGACGACCGGGTCGTCGTGGAGCTCTCTCCGTACGACCTGACGCGTGGGCGGATCGTCTACCGCTACAAGTAGATCTTGCCCTCACCTCTCCCGAGGGGTGCTGGCACTGACCCGGAGAACCTCACATCCCATGAAGGTCAAGCCGAGCGTCAAGAAGATCTGCGACAAGTGCAAGGTGATCCGCCGCCACGGCCGGGTCATGGTCATCTGCGACAACCTGCGCCACAAGCAGCGCCAGGGCTGACGCACGCCGACCTGCACTTCGCAGATCTTCGCGCGACGCGAGCAAAACACGTTCACCAGCAGGGCCCGCCCAGTCCGCAAGGACCGGCGGCACCTCCGGCGGGGGCCGGGGACCGGGACGTACCACCTCTCCTTCGGGAGGGGTCGGCGGCCCGGGACGGTTCTGCTGCAGACCCCCGAACACCACAGGAGCCATTGAATGGCACGCGTTTCCGGTGTTGACATCCCGCGCGACAAGCGCGTGGAGGTCGCACTCACCTATGTCTTCGGCATCGGTCGCACCCTGGCGAAGGAGACCCTCGCCGCGACCGGTGTGAACCCGAACACCCGCGTTCGTGACCTGGCCGAAGAGGACCTCGTCAAGATCCGCGAGTACGTGGACGCCAACCTCAAGACCGAGGGTGACCTCCGTCGCGAGATCCAGGCCGACATCCGCCGCAAGGTCGAGATCGGCTGCTACCAGGGTCTGCGCCACCGCCGCGGTCTGCCGGTCCACGGCCAGCGCACCAGCACGAACGCCCGTACCCGCAAGGGTCCGCGTCGCGCCATCGCCGGCAAGAAGAAGCCGGGCAAGAAGTAGTCCTCAGCAGGACGCTCTACCAGCGGTCTTCGCTGTAGGACCGACCACCTCCACGGGAGAAATACATGCCCCCCAAGGGACGCCAGGGCGCCGTCAAGAAGGTGCGCCGCAAGGAAAAGAAGAACGTCGCTCACGGCCACGCGCACATCAAGAGCACGTTCAACAACACGATCGTCTCGATCACGGACCCCAGCGGCAACGTGATCTCCTGGGCCTCCGCCGGCCACGTCGGCTTCAAGGGCTCGCGCAAGTCCACCCCCTTCGCCGCGCAGATGGCCGCCGAGTCGGCCGCCCGCCGCGCGCAGGAGCACGGCATGCGCAAGGTCGACGTCTTCGTCAAGGGTCCGGGCTCCGGCCGTGAGACCGCGATCCGTTCCCTCCAGGCCACCGGTCTCGAGGTCGGCTCCATCCAGGACGTCACCCCGACGCCGCACAACGGCTGCCGTCCCCCCAAGCGCCGTCGCGTCTGACGCGTCGCCGCTGCACGGCTGACTCCGGGCGCCGCGTGTCCTGCACGTCACGCTCGGTCCGAGGCTTCGGGCGGTACGGCCCCTCGTGGGACGTGCCGCCCGTACCCTTGCAGTACGCAGTATTTTTGACAGCCGGGTCTCGGCCCGGTCGGGTCGGGCGTCAAATAGCGGGCGCCCATGACTGAAGGATCACAGACATGCTGATCGCTCAGCGTCCCTCGCTGACCGAAGAGGTCGTCGACGAGTATCGCTCCCGGTTCGTGATCGAGCCGCTGGAGCCGGGCTTCGGCTACACCCTCGGCAACTCCCTCCGCCGTACGCTCCTCTCCTCGATCCCGGGCGCGGCCGTCACGTCCATCCGGATCGACGGCGTCCTGCACGAGTTCACCACCGTGCCCGGCGTCAAGGAGGACGTCACCGACCTCATCCTGAACATCAAGCAGCTGGTCGTCTCCTCGGAGCACGACGAGCCGGTCGTGATGTACCTGCGCAAGCAGGGCCCGGGTCTGGTCACCGCCGCCGACATCGCGCCCCCGGCCGGTGTCGAGGTCCACAACCCCGATCTGGTCCTGGCCACGCTGAACGGCAAGGGCAAGCTGGAGATGGAGCTGACCGTCGAGCGCGGTCGCGGCTACGTCTCCGCCGTGCAGAACAAGCAGGTGGGTCAGGAGATCGGCCGGATCCCGGTCGACTCCATCTACTCCCCGGTGCTCAAGGTCACCTACAAGGTCGAGGCGACCCGTGTCGAGCAGCGCACCGACTTCGACAAGCTGATCGTCGACGTCGAGACCAAGCAGGCCATGCGCCCGCGCGACGCCATGGCGTCGGCCGGCAAGACCCTGGTCGAGCTGTTCGGTCTGGCGCGCGAGCTCAACATCGACGCCGAGGGCATCGACATGGGCCCGTCCCCGACGGACGCCGCCCTGGCCGCCGATCTGGCGCTGCCGATCGAGGAGCTGGAACTCACGGTCCGCTCCTACAACTGCCTCAAGCGCGAGGGCATCCACTCCGTGGGTGAGCTCGTCGCCCGCTCCGAGGCCGACCTCCTCGACATCCGCAACTTCGGTGCGAAGTCGATCGACGAGGTCAAGGCGAAGCTGGCCGGCATGGGCCTGGCCCTCAAGGACAGCCCGCCCGGATTCGACCCGACCGCCGCCGCCGACGCCTTCGGCGCGGACGACGACGCGGACGCCGGTTTCGTCGAGACCGAGCAGTACTGAGCACCTCCCGGCGGGGTGCGGGGCGCACGCCCCGCACCCCGCCGGGGTGGCTGCCTCCGGGGCCGCGGCCCCGGGCTCCGGGCGCGAGCCCGACACAGATGTCCCCGGCACCGCCGGGGGGTGCGCGAGGGGCGCGAGCCTCTCGCACAGGCTGACACCGGTACCTGATACGGCCGGTGCAGATCACAAGGAGAAGAACCATGCCGAAGCCCGCCAAGGGTGCCCGTCTGGGCGGCAGCGCCGCGCACGAGAAGCTGCTTCTCGCGAACCTCGCGAAGTCGCTCTTCGAGCACGGCCGCATCACCACGACCGAGGCCAAGGCCCGCCGCCTGCGCCCCGTCGCGGAGCGTCTGATCACGAAGGCGAAGAAGGGCGACATCCACAACCGTCGCCTGGTGCTGCAGACGATCACGGACAAGAGCATCGTCCACACGCTCTTCACCGAGATCGCCCCGCGCTACGCCGAGCGTCCGGGTGGCTACACCCGGATCACCAAGATCGGCAACCGCCGTGGTGACAACGCCCCGATGGCCGTGATCGAGCTCGTCGAGGGCGAGATCGCGAAGAAGGCCACCGTCGCCGAGGCCGAGGCCGCCGCCAAGCGCGCGGTCAAGGAGGCCGACGAGGCCAAGGCCGAGGAGACCAAGGCCGAGGACGCCGCCGAGGCTCCGGCCGAGGAGTCGAAGGACGCCTGAGGCGTTCCGAGACGGCTTTACGGCTGACGGACGGGCCCGTTCCCCACTACCGGGGGCGGGCCCGTTCCCTTGAGAGGACCTGAGAGGCATACGAGACGTGAGCGATGACGTGAGGCCCGGCTTCGTGCGGGTGCGGCTGGACCTGTCCTACGACGGCAGGGACTTCTCGGGCTGGGCCCGGCAGACGCGTGGGCAGCGGACGGTCCAGGGCGAGATCGAGGACGCGATCCGTACCGTCACCCGTTCACAGGACACGTACCAGCTGACCGTCGCCGGCCGCACGGACGCGGGGGTGCACGCCCGCGGCCAGGTCGCGCACGTCGACCTGCCGCAGGACCTCTGGGCCGAGCACCGGGAGAAGCTGCTGCGGCGGCTGGCCGGCCGGCTGCCCCACGACGTCCGGGTGTGGAAGGCCGAGGAGGCTCCCGCCGGCTTCAACGCCCGCTTCTCGGCGGTCTGGCGGCGCTACGCCTACCGCGTCACCGACCACCCGGCGGGCGTCGACCCGCTGCTGCGCGGGCATGTGCTGTGGCACGACCGGCCGTTGGACCTGGAAGCCATGAACGCCGCGGCCGAACGCCTCCTCGGGGAGCACGACTTCGCCGCGTACTGCAAGAAGCGTGAGGGGGCCACCACCATCCGGACGCTCCGGGAGCTGCGCTGGGAGCGCGACGCGTCCGGGATCCTGACCGCGACCGTGAAGGCCGACGCCTTCTGCCACAACATGGTCCGTTCGCTCGTCGGCGCGCTGCTGTTCGTCGGCGACGGCCACCGGCCGGCGGACTGGCCGGCGAAGGTCCTGGCCGCAGGTGTCCGTGACTCGGCGGTCCACGTCGTGCGGCCGCACGGGCTCACACTGGAGGAAGTCGGCTATCCCGCCGACGAACTGCTGGCCGCCAGGAACCTGGAGGCGCGGAACCGGCGCACGCTCCCGGCCCGGGGCGCGGGGGCGTCCGGCTGCTGTTGAGCCTGCGGCTGCCCGAACGGCAGCCGCCGCTCAGTCCTTCGCCCACGTCGTGAGGAGGCCCGACAGGGCCTTCGCCGCCTCCTTCGTCTCGGGGCCGCCGTCCCTGGCGTCGGGAGCGAGTTCCACATGGACGAACGTGGTGTGCCGGCGCTTTGCCTCCCTGCCCTGGACGTTCGTGGTGCTCGGGCTGCTGGCCGCGGCCGTGCTGTGGGCGACCGTGCAGCGGCCGCTGCTGCGGCTGTTCCTGGAGTCCCGCCGACTCGCCCGGGGCGATCTGACCCGGCCCGTCTCGGTGCCCCGCTGGGGGGAAGCCGCCCGGATCGGCGCCGCGCTGGAACGGCTGCGCGAGCAGCTGCGCGGCACGGGAGAGGACTCCGGCTCCGCACCCCAGGGCAGGAGCCGGTTCGGGACGCGCGGACCGCTGGTGCTGACGGCCGCTCTGCTGCTGCTGTGGTGCGTCCCCGTCGGTCTGCTGCTGAACCGCACCGACGGCTCGGTCAGCGTGCCCGCGGCCATGGTCAACGACCAGCGCGACCGCACCGACCTGATCGCCGACCGGGTCCGCCGGGCGCTGAACGAGGCCCAGGCCGACCTCGTCTCCACCTCCCGCCTGATCGATGCGGACAAGCCCGACGCCACCGCGAAGCTGCTGACCGACGCCCTGCGCAAGCACACCCGCTACCAGGCGCTGTACGTCGTGGGTGAGGGCGGCAAGGTCGTCGCCCGCGCCGGCGGCGACCCGCGTGCCTGGAGCGACGGCGAGGACCTGCCCCTGGTCCGGGTGTCCGGCAAGGGCGAGAAGAAGCCGGTGGTCCAGGTCGGCGCGCCGGTGCCGAAGCGCAAGGGCACGACCCTCGTCGGCGAGATGCGGGTGGAGTTCCTCAACTCGCTGCTGAAGCGGCCCGGCCTCGGTGAGGTCCGCGTCGTGAACGCCGACGCGGAGACCCTTGCAGCCAGTGACGGCTTCCTGGCCTTCGAGGAGCTGCCGAACGACGCGCTGCCCGACCTGGTCCGGGCCGCCGGAGTCCGGGTCGGCGCAGGCCCCGTCGAGAACGGCCTGCTCATCCGTGAAGGCAGCCGCGTCACCGTCGCTGCGGCAGCCCCCTTCTCCGGCGGCGGCATCGCGGCCGACATCGGCTGGACCGTCGTCAGCTGGCAGAACGCCGAGCGCTTCCAGATCGCCCCGTACGAGCGCGAGGATCGCAGCGTGCTGGCCGGGATGCTCGGGCTGGCCGCGATCGGCGTCTGCCTGGGCTGGGTGTACCTGGTCGTCGTGCGGCCCCTGCGGGCCCTGGCCGCCGCCGCCGAGAAGCTCGCCGACGGAGACCTCAAGACCGTGCACTACCCCCGCTACCAGGACGAGGTGGGTGCCGTCGTCCGCAGCCTGGAACTGCTTCGCCAGCAGTTGCAGGCCCACAGACACAACCAGGCGCGCCGGCCCGCCGACCGACGGCTCCGCGTCGGAGGAAGGTGACCGGCTGTGCTCTACCTCTACTTCGTCCTGCTCATCGGCGGGGTGTTCCTGCTCGCGGCAGGAATCGTCGAACAGCGCAGGCACTACGCCGCCCTGCACAGCATCCCGTCGCGGGTGCTCGTCAACGGCATCCGCGGCAAGTCCTCCATCACCCGGCTGTGCGCGGGTGCCCTGCGCGGCGGTGATCTGGTCACCGTCGCGAAGACGACGGGGACGGCCGCACGCTTCATCCACCCCGACGCGACCGAGGAGCCGGTCTACCGCAAGTTCGGCATCGCCAACGTGGTGGAGCAGATCGGCATCGTGCGCCGGGCGGCCACCTACCGGCCCGACGCTCTCGTCATCGAATGCATGGCCGTCATGCCGGCCCTGCAGGAGGTGAACCAGAGCAAACTGATCCGTTCCACGATCGGCGTCCTGTGCAACGTCCGCGAGGACCACCTCGCCGAGATGGGTCCCACCCTGGACGACGTGGCCCGGTCGCTCTGCCGCTCGATGCCGGAGAACGGCATCTGCGTCACCGCGGAGAAGGAGCGCTTCCACATCCTCCAGGAGGAGGCGGACGCCCGTAACTGCGAGCTGGTCTACGCCGACCCGGAGTCGGTCACCGACGCGGAGCTGCGCGGCTTCAGCTGGTTCACCTTCAAGGAGAACGTCGCCATCGCCCTGGTCGTGGCGGATCTCCTCGGTGTGGAACGCCAGGTCGCCCTCCAGGGCATGTACGACGCTCCTCCGGACCCCGGCGTCCTCTCCGTGGAGCGCTATGTCACGCCCGAGGGCAAGCGGCTCGCGTTCGCCAACGTCTTCGCGGCGAACGACCCCGAGTCCACCCTGATGAACATCAACCAGCTGCTCGACCTGGGGGCGATCAGCCGCCCGCTGAACGTCGTGATCAACTGTCGGCCCGACCGCGTGGAACGCAACGGGCAGATGGGTGAGATCATCCCCGATCTGAAGCCCGACAACGTCTTCGTCATCGGGCACCCCGCCAAGAGCGCCATCGACGCCATCCCCGCCGAGTGGCGCGACAGGGCGGTCGACCTCGGGGGCGAGCGGCCGTCGGCCGACGAGTTCATGCCGGCCCTGCTCGAGCGCATGTCCGACGGGTCCTCCCTCGTGGCCATCGGCAACATCCACGGCCAGGGCGAGGAACTGCTGGAGTACCTGGCCGAACTCCCGGCGGACGAGAGCGAGAGCGGCTCCGCGGGCGAGCCGCAGCGCCCGGCCGTCGCCGCGGCTTCCCAGCCGGCACGGCTGGACCCCTTCGCCTCGTACCCCGTGGCGTACGAGGAGCGCTACCAGGCGTCCCAGACCCAGGAGATTCCGGTGGTCCGCATCCCGGTCCAGCCGTCAGGACCGGACGCCGCCGGCCATCGGGCTCCGGAGCCGCAGGCCCGGCAGCAGTGGGGCCAGCCCGCCCGGGCCGGGGCCCGGCAGCAGTGGGACCACCAGGCCCAGGCCCAGGAGCAGTGGGACCACCAGGCCCGGCAGCAGTGGGACCAGCAGACCGAGGGGTGGCAGGCGTGGCCGCACGCCGACGACCCGCACGGCCGGCCCCACCACCCGACCGAGGGCGGCGGCGTGCCCCCGCGCCCCTGACCCTCGCGGCCCCGGCCGCCTTCGCCGCGCCATGCCCGAAATCCGTACACCTGCCCGGAGACCCCGTTGACCACCGCTGCCCTGACCCCCGAGATGGCCGCCCTGGGCATCGCCATAGGTCTGTTCTTCTCACTGCTGTGCTACCTCACCACCAATCTGTCCCCCGGCGGAATGATCACCCCGGGCTGGCTCGCGCTGACGCTCATCGAGGATCTGCAGCGGGCCGCCATGGTGGTCGGTGTCACCGCCCTGACCTACGCGGGGACCAAGGTCATGCAGCGGCTGGTGATCCTCTACGGCAAGCGCCTGTTCGCGGCGGTGGTGCTGCTGGGCGTGCTGCTGCAGGCCACCGTGATGATCGTGCTCTCGATCGAGTTCCCGCTGCTGTACGGAAACCAGACCCTCGGGTTCATCGTGCCCGGCCTGATCGCCTACCAGTTGGTGCGCCAGCCCAAGGGGCCCACCCTGCTGGCCACGGGCACCGTATCCCTCATGGCCTACATCGTCGTCGCCGCCGGCCTGCTGCTCGGCGTCATGCCCGCCGTCTGAGAATCGAGGAAGAACCAGCGATGGCAGGAAAGAAGAAGTCGCGCCCGGTCGTCTCGGGCCTGGTGGTGCTCGGGCTCGTCGCCGTGTCCGGGTACCTCACGGTGGAGCTGCGCAAGCAGGAGGAGCAGGGGGTCACGGAGGTCCGGAACGTCGGGGTCCTCAACGGGACCCGCGGCTCGGGCACTCCGTCCGAGGGCAAGGGCGAGGAGACCTGGTCGCGGCTGGAGAACCCCGCACGCAGCGTTCTTCGCGGCTCCGACGGCAAGGTCAAGGCGGTGCTGACCGACGGGGCGCGCACCGCGACCCTGACCGGACCGGCGCGCACCTTCGAGGAACCGGCCGCCACGGCGTCCAAGGTCTCCACCACCGACTGGGTGCGGCTCATGCCGGAACCCTGGACCGAGGGCGCGCAGAAGGAGAAGTGGTTCAAGGACTGGTACGCGGAGAACAGGGACAGCAAGGAGGACGACGTCTTCGCCTTCGCCTTCCAGTACGTGGCGGGCGCACCCCAGAAGAAGGACGAGCAGGGCATCGCCTTCCGCGGCGACGCGAACTTCGGTCCGCTGAACACCTCGGGTGCCGAGGGCGGCGACCTGCGTCTGGAGCAGTCCGACTTCTACGACTACCTCGGCGTCCCGTACCCCTTCCGCGACGGCGTCACCGGCTCGCCGGAGGCCATGCGCGCGCTCCCTGGACTGCTCGGGATACATCCGCATGGTGCTGGGCTACCGAGCGCGCTACCCGCTGATGTCCTCCGACAAGTCCGGCGACGGCCTCCCGCGCACCGCGAACGGCATGGCCCGCTCGAAGCGGGGCGTCGACGTCCTGCCGCTCACCGGTGTGTCGGTGAAGGACCGCCCGTCCGCCATCGACCAGCTCCAGCCGGGCGACCTCGTCTTCTTCAAGCTCGACGCGCGCACCAACGAGCGGCTGGACCACGTGGGCATGGTCCTCGGCTACGACACCGAGGGCCACCTGATCTTCATCTCCAGCCGCGAGGAGATCAACGGGCCCACCATCGGCGACATCGGCGGCGTCTCCCGCCTGGACGGCAACGGCTACTACGCGAAGACGCTGCGCAGCGCCAAGCGCCTGTGACGTGACGCGGTGCCGGTGCGGCGTGCCGCCCGTGCCGGCCCGCGCCACGGGGGCGCCCGCCGACGCTCCGGCGGTGCCCCGGACCGGCCCGGCCGTCAGCCCGCCGGGGCCGTGGCCGCCGCGGACGCCTGCATCTCGCCGCGGCGCACGATCTGGCGGAACGTGAACTCCGCGAGGTCGTCGCCCGGCTGGAACGCCTTGCTGTCGCCCTTGGTGACGGACTTTCCGCTGACATAACCGGTGGCGGTGAAGTAGGCGTACCGGCCGTAGGAGTTGCCCACGAAGCGGCACACCGGCCCGCCCTTGCAGAAGGCGGCGACGCCCGAGCCGGAGAGCGGGGCGATGCTGCGGGCGGACTGCTTCGCGGCCGCCTGGGCCTGCGCCTCGGTCGGGAAGACGGCGACGCCGATGGTCACGGCCACGCCGTCCTTGGTGTACGTGGCGCGGATGACCTGGTCGCAGCCGTGCGAGCGGAGCGCCGTGCCCAGCGAGGCCTGGGTCGCGGAGGCGCAGTTCGTGGTGCGGGCCGTGGGGCCCTTGGCGTAGACCCGGTCGCCCATCGTGAGCTTCTTCCCCGGGAACAGGGTGTCGGCGCTCAGCGGCGCGGTGTCCTTCTTCGCGCTGGAGATGAAGTCCTTGGGGTTCGGCGGCGGCGGGGGAGCGACCGTCGAGAACGACGGCTCCGGCTGTGTGGTCTCGTTCGGCAGCTCGGGAGCCGTGGGCAGGTCACTGGCGTTCTTGCCGGAGGACGACGCGTCGTTGGTGAAGACGACGGCCGTGGCCACGATCGCGGCGACGGCGGCCGTCGCGACACCACCCGCCCCGATGAGCAGCCACCTCCTGCGGCGGGCCCGCGCGGCGGAGGCGTCGGCCAGCGCCGCCCAGTCGGGCGTCGACGACGGAGGCTCTCCGTAGGACTCGTACGGCTGCCGCGGCTCCTGCGGCCACTGCGATCCCCCAAAGCTCATGCCGCGCATCCTAAACCTGTTGGGCGTGAGCATGTCCTGCGGTGACAATGCCCACCATGGGACATCTCGAGGCCGCGCATCTGGAGTACTTCCTCCCGGACGGGCGGGTGCTGCTCGGCGACGTCTCGTTCCGGGTGGGGGAGGGGTCGGTCGTCGCCCTGGTCGGGGCGAACGGCGCGGGCAAGACGACCCTCCTGCGGTTGCTCTCCGGCGAGCTGAAGCCGCACGGCGGCACGGTGTCGGTGAGCGGCGGCCTCGGAGTGATGCCGCAGTTCGTGGGTTCCGCGGGGGCGCCTCCCGCGCCCGGAGGGCAACGGGGGAGCGACGAGCACACGGTCCGGGACCTGCTGGTCTCGGTGGCGCCGCCCAGGATCAGGGACGCGGCCCGCGCGGTCGACGAGGCCGAGCGCCAGATCATGACCGTCGACGACGAGGCCGCGCAGATGCGGTACGCGCAGGCGCTCAGCGACTGGGCCGAGGTGCAGGGGTACGAGGCCGAGACCGTCTGGGACATGTGCACCACGGCCGCGCTCGGTGTTCCCTACGAGAAGGCCCAGTGGCGCCTGGTGCGCACGCTGTCCGGCGGTGAGCAGAAGCGGCTGGTGCTGGAGGCGCTGCTGCGCGGCCCGGACGAGGTGCTGCTGCTCGACGAACCGGACAACTATCTGGACGTACCGGGCAAGCGCTGGCTGGAGGACCGGCTGGGGGAGACCCGCAAGACCGTGCTCTTCGTCTCCCACGACCGGGAGCTGCTGGCCAGGGCCGCGCAGAAGATCGTGGCCGTTGAGCCGGGGCCCGCGGGCAGCGACGTCTGGGTCCACGGCGGCGGCTTCGGCACCTTCCACGAGGCCCGGCGGGAGCGGTTCGCGCGCTTCGAGGAGCTGAAGCGGCGCTGGGAGGAGGAGCACGCCCGGCTGAAGGCCCTGGTCCACAAGCTGCGCCAGCAGGCGGCGATCAGTCCGGACATGGCGTCGCGGTACCGCGCGATGCAGACGCGGTTCAGGAAGTTCGAGGAGGCCGGCCCGCCTCCGGAGCCGCCGCGCGAGCAGGACATCCGGATGCGGCTGCGCGGCGGCCGGACCGGCGTACGGGCCGTGACCTGCGAGGGCCTGGAGCTGACGGGGCTGATGGAACCCTTCTCGCTGGAGGTCTTCTACGGCGAGCGGGTCGCGGTGCTCGGCTCGAACGGCTCTGGCAAGTCCCACTTCCTGCGGCTGCTCGCGGGGGAGGACGTGGCCCACACGGGGGCGTGGAGGCTGGGCGCCCGGGTGGTGCCCGGGCACTTCGCGCAGACCCACGCGCACCCGGAACTGCTCGGCCGCACGCTCGTCGACATCCTGTGGACCGAGCACGCCAAGGACCGCGGCGGCGCGATGAGTGCCCTGCGCCGCTACGAGCTGGAGCGCCAGGGCGACCAGACGTTCGACCGGCTCTCGGGAGGGCAGCAGGCCCGCTTCCAGATCCTGCTGCTGGAGCTGCGCGGCGCGACCGCGCTGCTGCTGGACGAGCCGACCGACAACCTGGACCTGGAGTCCGCGGAGGCGCTGCAGGAGGGCCTGGAGGCGTACGAGGGCACGGTGCTCGCGGTGACGCACGACCGCTGGTTCGCCCGGTCCTTCGACCGCTTCCTCGTCTTCGGCTCGGACGGGGTGGTCAGGGAGGCGCCGGAGCCGGTCTGGGACGAGCGCAGGGTGGTCCGGGCGCGGTAGCGGAGGCCCCGGGGCCTCCGTGCCGGGCCGCGCCGCCGGGCCGGGGGCGTTTTGACCCGTGCGGGGGAGCGCGGGTATTCTGCTGGTTCGTTATGCGTATTGGCTTGCTCTATCTCACGTGAGGGGCCCTTACGCCGGTTCACCGGGCCGATGACCAGCGGCATGCACTCGGGTTGCGTCCCCGATGTGCGGCCAGGGCTGTCGTGATCGTCCGGGTGGCCTTGTCAGGACCCCGTCCTCCGTGCTCTCACGAGCCGGGGGATCCCCATCACTGAAGAAGCGAAGGCTACGACCGTGCGTACGTACAGCCCCAAGCCCGGCGATGTGACGCGCCAGTGGCACGTCATCGACGCCCAGGACGTCGTCCTGGGTCGTCTGGCCACCACCGCTGCCACCCTCCTGCGGGGCAAGCACAAGCCGATCTACGCGCCCCACGTCGACGCTGGTGACTTCGTCATCATCATCAACGCCGACAAGGTGCACCTGTCCGGCAACAAGCGGACCCAGAAGATGGCGTACCGCCACTCCGGCTACCCGGGTGGTCTGCGCTCCGTCCGCTACGACGAGCTGCTCGACAAGAACCCCGAGAAGGCCGTCGAGAAGGCCGTCAAGGGCATGCTGCCCAAGAACTCCCTCGGCCGTCAGATGCTCTCGAAGCTGAAGGTCTACGCGGGCGAGAACCACCCGCACGCTGCCCAGCAGCCGGTCCCGTTCGAGATCACCCAGGTCGCGCAGTAAGTCCGGCCACCCCCTAAGACGAACAGAATCTGAGGAGAATCGTGGCCGAGACCACCACCGAGACCCCGCTCGAGGGCGAAGAGACCTACGCCGAGGTCACCACCTTCGAGTCCGAGGCCCCCGTCGAGGGCGAGTACACGAGCGAGTCGCTCGCGTCCCGCTTCGGCGAGCCGCAGCCGGCCGCCGGCCTGGGTCGCCGCAAGAACGCCATCGCCCGTGTCCGCATCGTGCCGGGCACCGGCAAGTGGACGATCAACGGTCGCACCCTCGAGGACTACTTCCCGAACAAGGTGCACCAGCAGGAAGTCAACGAGCCCTTCAAGGTGCTCGAGCTCGACGACCGCTACGACGTCATCGCCCGCATCGCGGGTGGCGGCGTGTCCGGCCAGGCCGGCGCCCTGCGCCTCGGCGTGGCCCGCGCGCTGAACGAGGCGGACGTGGAGAACAACCGCGGCCCGCTGAAGAAGGCCGGCTTCCTGCGCCGCGACGACCGCGCGGTCGAGCGGAAGAAGGCCGGTCTGAAGAAGGCCCGCAAGGCCCCGCAGTACAGCAAGCGCTAATCGCCTGCTCGCCTGTACGGCGTACGTTCGCCCCGGCGGCACTCGGTGCCGCCGGGGCGTTCCGTATATCGGACCCGGAGTGCCCCCCGGGGTGACACAGCCCCGTACCCCCGGCGTATAAACGGCACACGGGGACCCCGCACCCTCACGCAGGGGCACCACGGGGCTTGCGTTTTCGGAGCACAATCGGAGGACACCAGTGGGACGACTCTTCGGCACGGACGGTGTGCGCGGTGTCGCGAACGCGGATCTGACGGCGGAGCTGGCGCTCGGCCTGTCGGTCGCGGCGGCGCACGTGCTGGCCGAGGCGGGCACGTTCGAGGGCCATCGGCCGACGGCGGTGGTCGGACGTGATCCCCGCGCGTCCGGGGAGTTCCTGGAGGCCGCCGTGGTGGCGGGCCTCGCGAGCGCGGGCGTGGACGTCCTGCGGGTCGGTGTGCTGCCCACCCCGGCGGTGGCGTACCTCACCGGCGTGCTCGGCGCCGACCTCGGCGTGATGCTCTCCGCGAGCCACAACGCCATGCCGGACAATGGCATCAAGTTCTTCGCCCGCGGTGGCCACAAGCTCGCCGACGAGCTGGAGGACCGGATCGAGTCCGTCTACGAGGAGCACCGCACCGGCGCGCCATGGGATCGACCGACCGGCGCGGGCGTCGGCCGGGTCCGGGACTACGACGAGGGCTTCGACAAGTACGTCGCCCACCTCATCGCAGTGCTGCCCAACCGGCTGGACGGGCTCAAGGTCGTTCTCGACGAGGCGCACGGCGCCGCGGCCCGGGTCTCGCCCGAGGCGTTCGCGCGGGCCGGCGCCGAGGTGGTCACGATCGGCGCCGAGCCGGACGGCCTCAACATCAACGACAACTGCGGTTCGACCCACCTCGGCCTGCTGAAGGCCGCGGTCGTCGACCACGGGGCCGACTTCGGCATCGCCCACGACGGCGACGCCGACCGCTGCCTCGCCGTGGACGCGGAGGGCAACGAGGTCGACGGCGACCAGATCCTCGCGGTGCTGGCCCTCGCCATGCGCGAGGCGGGCACGCTGCGCGGCAACACCGTCGTCGCCACCGTGATGTCGAACCTGGGCTTCAAGCTGGCGATGGAGCGCGAGGGCGTCGAGCTGGTGCAGACCGCCGTCGGCGACCGCTATGTGCTGGAGTCGATCAAGGAGCACGGCTACGCCCTGGGCGGCGAGCAGTCCGGCCACGTCATCGTCCTCGACCACGCCACCACTGGAGACGGCACGCTCACCGGGCTGATGCTGGCGGCCCGCGTCGCCGCGACCGGCCGGTCCCTGGCGGAGCTGGCCGGTGTCATGGACCGTCTCCCGCAGGTCCTGGTCAACGTCCCGGACGTCGACAAGTCGCGCGTCTCGTCGTCGGCCGAACTGGCGGCCGCCGTCGGCGACGCCGAGCGAGAGCTCGGCACCACCGGCCGAGTGCTGCTGCGCCCCTCCGGCACCGAGCCGCTGGTCCGGGTGATGGTCGAGGCCGCGGACATCGAGCAGGCCCGCTCGGTGGCCGGGCGGCTCGCCGACGCGGTGAAGTCCGCGCTGGGCTGACGCGGGACTTCGCGGCCCGCCGTTCGGGGGAACGGCGGGTGTCGCGGGCAGGGGCCCGGAGCCACGGCTCGTACGTTCGGCTGGCATGACGTACGTATCAGCTGACCGCTCGTCAGGGCCCAGCCGTCGCAGCGCACTGGCCGGGATCCTCGGCGGGGCCGGGGTCGCCGCACTGGCCGGGTGCACCTCGTCGGGGGCGAGTCCCGCGAACGCGCCCACGCCGAGCGGGGCGACTTCGCCGCAACCCCAGGCGGACACCCCGACGCCCGGGGCGATGACGCTCTTCGAGGATCCGGCCTACAACTTCAGCTGTCTGTGGGCTCTCGGCGGGGCCGGCTTCAGCGCGGGAGAGGTGGGCGAGGTCCTCACCGCCGTAAACGCCGTGAACAAGGCCGGCCTCTCCGCGCAGACGTACGTCACGACGTTCCGCGAGCTCGGCGACAAGCTGATGGGGCCGCCCCCGGGCAGCAAGCCCGACGACCAGACCACCCGCTTCCGTGCGCTGCGCGCCGCGCAGTACTACGCCCAGGCGCTGTTCTTCGTCCTCGGCTCGGACGACCCGGGAAGCGAGGAGGACCTGTACAAGGCCGGTCGGGGCGCCTGGGACACGTTCTGCGACCTGTGCGACCCGGCACCGGAGAAGGCGAACGTCCCCTACGGCACGACTCCGCTGCCGGTGTGGTTCTTCCGTCCGGACCCGTCGAACACCCGCCGCCCCACCGTGATCCTGACCAACGGCAGCGACGGACAGAACGTCGACATGTGGACCTACGGCGTCGCGGCCGCTCTGGACCGCGGCTGGAACGCCCTCGTCTACGACGGTCCCGGACAGGGCCAGCTGCTCTTCGTGGACCAGGTGGTCTTCACCCCGACCTGGGAGAAGGTCGTCGGTCCCCTCGTCGACTGGCTGTCGCGGCGTTCCGACGTGGACACCGCCAAGATCGGTCTCACCGGGTTGAGCATGGCCGGTGACCTGGCACCCCGGGCCGCGGCATTCGAGGACCGGATCGCCGCGCTGGTGGCCATGCCCGGCTGCGTGGAGCCGTGGCTGGGCTTCCCCGCGGAGGTCCGGGAGATCCTCACCCCGAGCAAGGAGGAGACGAACAACATCTGGAACGAGGAAGTCGTTCCCGGAATGTCCCCCGCCGACGCCGCGACGATGAAGAAGCGCTTCGAGCCCTTCTCCATCCCGGCGATGCTCGCTGCCCGCGAGGGCAAGATCTTCACCGACTTCTACACGCCCGCCAAGCGCATCCAGGCGCTGACGATCACGGACATCGTGCCGCGCATCAAGACGCCGACGCTCGTGCTCGACTACGAGGACGAGCAGTTCTACCCGGGTCAGGCCCAGCAGATGTTCGACGCGCTGACCGCGCCCAAGGACTATCTGAAGCTCACCGCGGCCGAGGGCGCGCAACTGCACTGCTCGCCGATGGCGCCGCAGCTGCACTGCGAGGTCGTCTTCGACTGGCTCCAGGAGAGGCTGGGGTAGTCCTCGGACGACCGGGGGCGGGCACGGCGCCGGTCCGGTCCGCCCCGTCGTCGTTCCGGGCCCGGTCGACCCGGTTCAGTCGCCCCGCAGCAGGTCGAACACGTCGACGGGTGGCGGGAATCGAGGGGCGCAGCGGCGGCAGGCGTACACGTTCCAGCCGGGACCGCTCGCACTGTGGACCTCGTGCACCAGTACGGGATCGTCCGTGACCTGCTCGCACCGCACGCACATGCGCACGGGCGGCGGCGGTTCCGGGGAACGGTCGCGGTTCATGCGGCCGCCTCGCGGAAGAGGGCGTCGCCGAGGTAGGGGCGCACCAGCGCGCCCGCGTCCCCGTCGAGCGGTCCGTCGAGGCCGTACGGGCTGCGGTGCGCGAGCAGGGGCGGCGCCGGGCGCGCGACCGGCGCGGGCGGGGGAGTGGTACCGGTGCCCGCTCCCGGAGGAAAGCGCCGGTCCAGCCAACTCCGCAGTCGCGCGGCGAGGCGGGGGGCAAGGTCGGTCACGTCATCGGCTCCTTGGTTCTTGGTTCCCTGGTCGGTTGATGGCCACCCCCCGGGACGGTTGCATCCGTCGCCGGGGTTTCTTTGTGTAGACGCTAGAGATGACGTTTATAGATGTCTATAGAGAACGTATGATGTAGGTATCTGTGTTCGGACAGTAGTGGCTGTGTACGGTCACCGCGTGATGGAGTACGACCCGACCCGCCCCAAGTGGGTGCAGATCGTCGACGTGATCCGAGAGCGCATCGCCAGCGGCGAGTACCCGCCGCGCCACCGCCTCTCGGAGATGCAGATGGAGGAGGAGTTCGGCGTCGCTCGGATCACGGTGCGCAAGGCGACCGCCGCCCTCCGGGACGAGGGGCTGATCACCACGGCCCACGGTATGGGATCGTTCGTCACGGACCAGGGCGCTGACGCGTCCGGCTGACGCTCAGGCTTCCGCCGGCTTCGACATAGCCCGGCGCCGGCGCGTCCACAGCCACTTCTGGACGAGCAGCGTCAGCGTCCCGGCCATGATGATCCCGACCAGGTTCAGCAGCAGTTGCCGGCTGGAACCCCCCGCCTGCACGTAGTCGCCGTAGCTGAGCGCCACCGCCGCGTTGGCTGCCGCCGGGACGGTCGTCACGGAGATGGCGACCCCGACCAGCGCCCCGGACTTGGCGGACGTCAGCGACAGCGTGCCGGCGATGCCCGCGAGGACGGCGACGACGAACGAGAACGCGTCCGGGTCGTAGATGAAGGCCGTGTCCGGGCGGTCCCCCTCCAGCATCGAGAACTCGAACAGCCCGACGCCGTTCATGAAGAGGCTGAACACGACCGTCACCGCCATGGCCACGGCGAAGCCCACGACCAACGCCACCAGCGAGCGCAGGGCGAGTCTCGGGAGGCGTTGCACCACGGCCGTGCTGAAGCCGGCGAGCGGGCCGAACTCCGGGCCGACGGCCATCGCGCCCACGATAAGGATCGCGTTGTCGAGGAGGACACCGCACGCGGCGATCATCGTGGCCAACGTCAGGAACGCCAGATAGGTGACGGAGAGGGTCGACTCCTCGTGGGTGGCTTCGGTCAGCTGCTCCCACAGCACCGCGTCCGCGGGTTCGCCCGGTGCCTCCTTCTCGGCCTTGTCGGCGCGCTTCGAGAGGGACAGGTCCGTCGTCTCCACGGAGATCGCACCGTCACGGTCGAGGCCCAGGTCCCGCAGACGGCCGATCAGCTCGTCGCCTGCCTCGCGGGCGACATCGCACATGACCAGATCGCCCGACGGGTTCCGGGCGGCGCCGGCGAGTACGACGAGGTGCGTCGTGCCGACCGTCCTCTCGATGGCGCCGACGACCGGCTCGGTGCGGTCGGGCGGGACGATCAGACGCAGGTGCAGCACGCGGACGGCTCCTCGGCGGTTTCCGGTCCGGCCGGACCGGCCGACGGCGGGTCAGAGCTTGCGCAGGGAGAGCCGCTGGACCTTGTGGTCGGGGCCCTTGCGCAGGACCAGGGTGGCACGCCCGCGCGTCGGGGCCACGTTCTCCTGGAGATTGACGCCGTTGATCGTGCGCCACATCGTCCGCGCGTAGTCCAGTGCCTCCTCCTCGGAGACCTGGGTGTACCTGCGGAAGTACGAGGACGGGTCCTGGAACGCGGTCTCGCGCAGCTTGCGGAAGCGGTTGAGGTACCAGCGTTCGATGTCCTCCGGACGCGCGTCCACGTACACGGAGAAGTCGAAGTAGTCGGCGAGACCGACCCGGGTGCGCCCGTCCTTGCCGGGCAGGGCGGGCTGGAGGACGTTGAGGCCCTCGACGATCAGGATGTCGGGGCGGCGCACGGTCAGCCGCTCGCCCGGGACGATGTCGTAGATGAGGTGCGAGTAGACGGGCGCGGACACCTCGTCCTTGCCGGCCTTGATGTCGGCGACGAAACGGGTCAGGGCGCGGCGGTCGTACGACTCGGGGAAGCCCTTCCGCGACATCAGCCCCCGGTCCTGGAGCTCCTTCATCGGGTAGAGGAACCCGTCGGTGGTGACCAGTTCGACGCGCGGGTGCTCGGGCCAGCGGGCGAGCAGCGCCTGCAGCAGCCGGGCCACCGTGGACTTGCCGACGGCTACGGAGCCCGCGACGCCTATGACGAACGGGGTGCCCCGCTGGGTGCCGTGGCCGTTGCCGGCCTCGCCGAGGAAGGTGTTGAGGGCGCCGCGGAGATTGGCGGTGGCCCCGACGTACAGGTTGAGCAGCCGGGACAGCGGCAGATAGATGTCCCGTACCTCGTCGAGGTCGATGACGTCACCGAGGCCGCGGAGCCGCTCGACCTCGGCGGCGGTCAGCGGCAGCGGCGTCTTCTCGCGGAGGGCGCTCCACTCCTCACGGGTCAGGTCGACATACGGGGACGCCTCGGTCCGGTCTCCCCTGCGGCTTCGTGGCGGCGAAGTGATCACATGCTCATTGTCGGGGCTGAGGGCGGGTCGTGGGGGGTGGGCTCGGTCACGCGGGGCCGGACCCCGCCGGGTGGTCACCGGGCGTCACGGACCGGGCACCG
Source organism: Streptomyces sp. HNM0645 (assembly GCF_030056615.1). NCBI lineage: Bacteria > Bacillati > Actinomycetota > Actinomycetes > Kitasatosporales > Streptomycetaceae > Streptomyces > Streptomyces sp. HNM0645. Next base: position 71,467 of record NZ_JASHLT010000007.1, read on the forward strand.
GTGCACCCGGCACGGCCGCCTCGCCGTCGGCCACGCGGCCGACGGCGGCGGACCGCCCCGCTCACGCGGTTCGCGACGGCGGCGGGCGGGGCGCCGGAGTCGTAGGCTGCCGCCATGTGCGGAATCGTGGGTTATGTGGGAGCGCAGTCCGCGCTCGATGTCGTCATCGCCGGGCTCAAGCGGCTCGAATACCGGGGCTACGACTCGGCAGGCGTGGCCGTCCTCTCCGACGGAGGGCTGGCCGGGGCCAAGAAGGCCGGGAAGTTGCTCAACCTGGAGAAGGAACTCACCGACCGGCCGCTGCCGAGCGGTTCCACGGGCATCGGGCACACGCGGTGGGCCACCCACGGCGGCCCCACCGACGCCAACGCCCATCCGCACCTGGACAACGCCGGGCGCGTCGCCGTCGTCCACAACGGCATCATCGAGAACTTCGCCGTGCTGCGGGCCGAACTCGCCGAACGCGGCCACGACCTGGCCTCCGAGACGGACACGGAGGTCGTGGCCCATCTGCTCGCCGAGGAGTTCTCGTCCTGCGGTGAACTCGCCGAGGCCATGCGGCTGGTGTGCCGGCGGCTGGACGGCGCGTTCACCCTGGTCGCGGTCCACGCGGACGAGCCAGACGTCGTCGTCGGAGCGCGGCGAAACTCCCCTCTCGTCGTCGGTGTCGGTGACGGTGAGGCGTTCCTGGCCTCGGACGTCGCCGCGTTCATCGCCCACACGCGCTCGGCCGTCGAGCTCGGGCAGGACCAGGTCGTCGAACTCCGGCGCGACGGTGTCACGGTGACCGACTTCGACGGCGCGCCCGCGGAAGTGCGCTCCTACCACGTGGACTGGGACGCCTCCGCCGCCGAGAAGGGCGGCTACGACTACTTCATGCTCAAGGAGATCGCCGAGCAGCCGAAGGCCGTCGCCGACACGCTCCTCGGGCGGATCGACGCGGAGGGCTCGCTCACGCTCGACGAGGTGCGGATCCCCGCCGCGGTGCTGCGGGAGGCGCACAAGGTGGTGATCGTGGCGTGCGGCACGGCATTCCACGCCGGGCTCATCGCCAAGTACGCCATCGAGCACTGGACGCGGATCCCGTGCGAGGTGGAGCTGGCCAGCGAGTTCCGCTACCGCGACCCGATCCTCGACCAGCGCACCCTCGTCGTCGCCATCTCGCAGTCCGGCGAGACCATGGACACGCTCATGGCGCTGCGCCACGCCCGCGAGCAGGGTGCGAAGGTCCTCGCCATCTGCAACACCAACGGCTCCACGATCCCGCGCGAGTCGGACGCCGTGCTGTACACGCACGCCGGGCCGGAGGTCGCGGTCGCCTCGACCAAGGCGTTCCTGACCCAGCTGGTGGCCTGCTACCTGGTCGCGCTGTACCTGGGGCAGGTGCGCGGCACCAAGTGGGGCGACGAGATCCGGGCCGTCATCCGGGACCTCTCGCAGATCGCCACCCAGGTGGACCAGGTCCTGGAGACCATGGAGCCGGTGCGCGAGCTCGCCCGTTCGCTGGCCCGCAAGAACACGGTGCTCTTCCTCGGCCGGCACGTCGGCTACCCGGTGGCCCTGGAGGGCGCGCTGAAGCTCAAGGAACTCGCCTACATGCACGCCGAGGGCTTCGCCGCCGGCGAGCTCAAGCACGGGCCCATCGCCCTGATCGAGAACGATCTGCCCGTGGTCATCGTCGTGCCGTCGCCGCGCAGCCGTTCCGTGCTGCACGACAAGATCGTGTCCAACATCCAGGAGATCCGGGCCCGCGGCGCCCGCACCATCGTCATCGCCGAGGAGGGAGACACGGCGGTCGAGGCGTACGCCGACCACCTGATCCGCATCCCGCAGACGCCGACGCTGCTCCAGCCGATGGTGGCGACCGTGCCCCTCCAGGTCTTCGCCTGCGAACTCGCCACCGCCCGGGGCAACGAGGTGGACCAGCCGCGCAACCTGGCGAAGTCGGTCACCGTCGAATGATCATCGGGGTGGGGATCGACGTCGCCGAGATCGACCGCTTCGGGGAGGCGCTGCGCCGGACACCGGCGATGGCAGACCGGCTCTTCCTGCGGAGCGAGCTGTTCCTCCCGAGCGGGGAGCGGCGCGGAATCGCCTCCCTCGCGGCGCGCTTCGCCGCGAAGGAGGCGGTCGCCAAGGCGCTGGGTGCGCCGGCAGGGCTGCTCTGGACGGACTGCGAGGTCTACGTCGAGGACTCCGGCAGGCCGCGCCTCCGGGTCACCGGAACGGTGGCGTCGGCGGCGCGGGAGCGGGGGGTGCGGTCGTGGCACATCTCGCTGAGCCATGACGCGGGGGTGGCGTCGGCGATGGTGGTCGCGGAGGGGTAGGGCGCGGCGCGTCCCGGGCGGTGGGCCCGTGCCGGTCGGACCGCCCGGGGCCGCTCCCGGTCCGGGACGGCGGGTCGGCGGGCGCCGACGGCGCTCCGCCGGCGGAGCCGAGTGCGTTTCGGCGTGCGGCCCCGCAGGAGGGTGGGTCCCGTCCTCCTCGCGTTTGCCCAGCGCCTGCCGCGCCACGACCTGCGCGGCGGCCAGGTGCGACCGGGACCGGCCGGAGCGGGTGACGCCCGTCGAGAGCGAGCCAACGTCGCGCCACCGCACGCGCCACGCACGCGCGCACGGCATGCTTCTGAGTATGCGTCATGCCTACAGCGTCGACACCGTAAGGGCCGCCGAGGCCGAACTGATGGCCGAGCTGCCGGAGGGTGCCCTCATGCAGCGGGCCGCCGCGGGGCTCGCCGCGGCGGTCGCCGGACTGCTGCCCCGCGTCTCCGGCGCCCGGGTCGTCCTGCTCGTCGGCAGCGGCGACAACGGCGGCGACGCCCTGTACGCGGGCGTGCGGCTGGCCCGCCGCGGCGCCGGAGTGAGCGCGGTGCTGCTCGCCCCGGACCGCGCCCACCGCGGCGGGCTCGAGGCGCTGCGGGCCGCCGGTGGCCGGATCGCCGAGGACCCTTTCGGAGTGCTCGCGGTCGCCGACGTCGTCCTCGACGGCATCACCGGCATCGGCGGCCAGGGCGGTCTGCGCCCGGACGCGGTCCCGCTCGCGCGGGCCGCGCGGGGCTCCGGCGCGACGGTCGTCGCCGTCGATCTGCCGAGCGGCGTCGAGGCGGACACGGGTGAGGTGAAGGGCGAGGCCCTGCGCGCCGACGCCACCGTCACCTTCGGCACGTACAAACCGGGCCTGCTCGTCGACCCGGCGCACGAGTACGCGGGCGCCGTGCGGCTCGTCGACATCGGCCTCGGCCCCCGGCTGCCGTCCGTACCGGACCTGGAGGCGCTGCAGCACGCGGACGTGGCACGCCTGGTGCCGGTGCCCGCCGCGGAGAGCGACAAGTACCGGCGCGGTGTCGTCGGCGTCGTGGCCGGGTCGGCCCGCTACCCGGGCGCCGCGGTGCTCGCCGTGGCGGGCGCGGTGCACGGCGGCGCCGGGGCCGTGCGGTACGTGGGGCCCGGGGCGGACGCGGTGATCGCCCGGTTCCCGGAGGTGCTGGTGCACGGCTGGCCGCCGTCCCGGGCGGGCCGGGTGCAGTCCTGGGTCGTCGGACCGGGCCTCGGCGACGGTCCGGGGGTGGCGGAGGTGCTGGAGTCCGACGTCCCGGTCCTGGTCGACGCCGACGGCCTCCGGGGCCTCGACCCGGACACGGTGCGGGCCCGCAGCGCGCCGACGCTGCTCACTCCGCACGCGGGCGAGGCGGCCGTGCTGCTCGGGGTGGAGCGCGGGGAGGTGGAGGCCGCGCGGCTCGGGTCCGTACGGGCGCTGGCCGCCAAGTACGGTGCCACGGTGCTGCTGAAGGGCTCCACGACACTCGTCGCCGACGCGGACGCCCGCCGTCCGGTCAGGGTGAACCCGACGGGTACCTCCTGGCTCGCCACGGCCGGCAGCGGCGACGTGCTGTCGGGGCTGGCCGGCTCGCTCCTCGCGGCCGGCCTCGAACCGCTGGACGCCGCCTCCGCCGCCGCGTACCTGCACGGCCTGGCGGCGCGGCTCGCCTCGCAGGGCGCCCCGGTGACCGCACAGGACGTGGCGGGGGCGATTCCCCGGGCCTGGCGCGACACGCGGACACCCTGACGTGCCGCAGGCCACGGCGCGCGGGTGAGCAGGGCCACTGTTGGCCGCTGCCGTACGAACTGAGCGGCGGGCCTCTGAGAGACTGAGCGCGATGACTCAGAACGCACCCTTCCGGGCCCGTGCCGAGATCGACCTCGCCGCGCTGCGCGACAACGTCCGCGCACTGCGTGCGCGGGCGCCCCGCGCCGCCCTCATGGCCGTGGTCAAGTCGGACGCGTACGGGCACGGGATGGTGCCCTGCGCGAAGGCCGCCCTGGCCGGGGGCGCCGACTGGCTGGGCACCGCGACGCCGGAGGAGGCGCTCGCACTGCGGGCCGCCGGGATCGGCGGCCGGGTGATGTGCTGGCTGTGGACGCCCGGAGGCCCCTGGCGCGAGGCGGTCGAGGCGGACCTGGACGTGGCGGTCAGCGGCATGTGGGCGCTGCGCGAGGTGACGCGGGCCGCCGCCGGGGCCGGCCGCCGCGCGAGGATCCAGCTCAAGGCGGACACGGGCCTGGGGCGCAACGGCTGCCCGCCGGCCGACTGGGCGGAACTGGTCGCGGCGGCCCGGGCCGCCGAGGAGGCGGGCACCGTCAGGGTCACCGGCCTCTGGTCGCACTTCGCCTGCGCCGACGAGCCCGGTCACCCTTCCATCTCCGCCCAGCTGTCCGTCTTCAAGGACCTGGTGGCGTACGCGGAGAAGGAGGGCGTCGAGCCGGAGGTGCGGCACATCGCCAATTCCCCGGCCACGCTGACCCTTCCGGAGAGCCACTTCGACATGGTGCGCACGGGCGTCGCGGTGTACGGGATCTCGCCGAGCCCGGAGCTGGGCACACCCGCCGACTTCGGGCTGCGCCCGGTGATGACGCTCAGGGCGTCGGTGGCCCTGGTGAAGCGCGTCCCCGCCGGACACGGCGTCGGTTACGGGCACCACTACGTCACGGGTGGCGAGACCACCCTCGGCCTGGTGCCGGTGGGGTACGCGGACGGCGTTCCGAGGCACGCCTCCGGCCGCGGTCCGGTGCTGGTCGGCGGCGAGTGGCGGCGGGTGGCCGGCCGGGTGGCGATGGACCAGTTCGTCGTCGACCTCGGTCCCGAGGGGAAGTCGGTCGAGGAGGGAGCGGAGGCGGTGCTGTTCGGCCCGGGTGACCGGGGCGAGCCGACCGCCCAGGACTGGGCGGACGCGGCGGACACGATCGCCTACGAGATCGTGACCCGGATCGGGGCGCGCGTCCCGCGCGTCCATCTCCACGAGGGCGACGGCACGGCATCCGGCGACTGACCGGACGACCAGGAGACGACGACCAGTAGGAGCGGCACGGTGAGCGAGAACAGCGCGGGGGACGTGGCGGCGGCGGTGACCGACGCCGCCACGGGCAACTGGCGCCGGGCGGGTGTCGCCGGCGCCGCCATAGGGGTGATCGCCGCCGGTGCGGCGGCGGGCGTCGCGATGGAGCGCATGACCGTGGGCCGTGGCATGCGCCGGAAGGCCAGGCTCGCCCTGGACGCCTCGGGGCCGTACGGGGCGCTTCGCGGCACTCCGGGCAGGGCCGTCGCCGACGACGGCACGGCCCTGTACTTCGAGACGGACGAGGTGGACCCGGAGACGGGCGGCACCGCACCGCGCAGGCGCAGGCTGTTCGGTCGCAAGGCCCCCGCGTCGGTGACCGTCGTGTTCTGCCACGGCTACTGCCTCAACCAGGACTCCTGGCACTTCCAGCGGGCCGCGCTGCGCGGGCTGGTCCGTACCGTCCACTGGGACCAGCGCAGCCACGGCCGGTCGGGCCGGGGCGCCGCCCAGACCGGCCCGGACGGGGTGCCGGTCTCCATCGACCAGCTGGGCCGTGATCTGAAGGCGGTGGTCGACGAGGCCGCCCCGGAGGGGCCGCTGGTGCTGGTGGGCCATTCGATGGGCGGTATGACGCTGATGGCGCTGGCCGCCGCGTACCCGGAGCTGATCCGGGAGAGGGTCGTGGGCGCCGCGTTCGTCGGTACCTCGGCCGGCCGGCTCGGCGAGGTGAACTACGGCCTCCCGGTGGCGGGTGTGAACGTGGTGCGCCGGGTGCTGCCGGGGGTCCTGAGGGCGCTCGGCTCGCAGGCGGAGCTGGTGGAGCGGGGCCGGAGGGCGACGGCCGACCTCTTCGCCGGTCTGATCAAGCGCTACTCGTTCAGTTCCAGGGACGTGGACCCGGCGGTGGCCAGGTTCGCCGAGCGGATGATCGAGGGGACGCCGATCGACGTCGTCGCCGAGTTCTTCCCGGCCTTCGCGGAGCACGACAAGGCGGCGGCGCTGGACGTCTTCCAGGAGGTCCCGGTGCTGGTGCTGGCCGGGGACCGAGACCTGGTCACTCCCAGCTCGCACAGCGAGGCGATCGCGGACCTGCTGCCGGACGGGGAGCTGGTCATCGTGCCGGACGCGGGGCACCTGGTGATGCTGGAGCACCACGAGGTGGTCACCGACCGGCTGGCGGACCTGCTGGTGCGGGTGGGGGCGGTCCCGGCAGCGGCTAACGTTGGCACGTATGGAAGCACCGCACAGCCCGGCGGCTGAGACCGCTCACCCGTCCGCCGTCCGCCTGACCCTCACCTCGCCGGAGCAGACGCAGGAGCTAGGCCGCCGGCTCGCCAAGCTGCTGCGGCCCGGTGACCTCGTGATGCTCACCGGCGAGCTCGGCGCGGGCAAGACGACCCTGACACGGGGGCTCGGCGAGGGCCTGGGCGTGCGCGGCGCCGTCACTTCCCCGACCTTCGTGATCGCCCGGGTGCACCCGTCCCTGGTCGGCGGACCCGCGCTGGTGCACGTGGACGCCTACCGGCTGGGCGGCGGGCTGGACGAGATGGAGGACCTCGACCTCGACGTGTCGCTGCCGGAGTCGGTCGTCGTCGTGGAGTGGGGCGACGGCAAGGTCGAGGACCTGTCGGAGGATCGCCTGCACGTGGTCGTCCACCGCGTCGTGGGCAGCACGGACGACGACCGCCGCCAGGTCACGCTCACCGGTATCGGTCCGCGCTGGGCGGACGCCGGACTGGCCGGGCTCAGCGCCTGAGCCCCCCACCGGGTCCGGACGTCCGGCGTCCGGCCGGGACTCCTCGCCCGCCCGTGTGTACGTTCCGACAAGACGTCGGCAAGGTGTTGCGTCCGCCGCTCCGGGCATGGTCACATTGAGGACAGTACGTGGTTAGGTCTGCCTAACCGCGCCTGCCCCCGGAGCACCAGGAGGCATCCATGCCGGCGTCCGAACACGGAACGCAGTCGCGGCCGAAGCCGTCGTCCCGGCCGTCGCCGGCGGCGTTCTCCATGCGTGATCTGCTGGCGTCGTGCGCTGCGGCCAGCGCGGTCTCCACACCGCCGCGCGACCGCGGCGAATCCGTACCGGCCGGGGACTCCCCCGGAGAGCGGGAACCCCACCGCGACGCGGCGTAGTCCGTTCGAGCGAAACTCCCGGGCGCCGGGAGCGGCCTTCCGGATGCCGCGGCGCGCCGGTCCCCCTGCTGCGCTACGGCACGACGACGATCTTCGAGCCGATCGTCGCGAACGTCCACATGGCGTCGCCGTCGGCCCGCTTCATGCGTACACCGCCGGTCTTCCTCCGCGGGTCCGGGCTCGCCATCGACCCGTCCACGGCGGCACTGAAGCCGATCGACACGTCGTCGACCTCGGCGAACCGCACGACGTGCTCGATCTCCACGCCGTCCGAACCCTCGATCCGGCCGCTGCGCGACGTCACCTCGTACGTGCCGGGCCGCGGGCTGACCGTGCTGGGTGCGACCGGGAACGTCTGGGTGAGCTGCCCCTCGCCGACCAGCCAGACCCTGCGCTCGGCGAGCGAGTAGACGACGCGCACGCCCTTGCCGGACCCCGCGGGAACGGCCAGCGGGTCCTTCCGCGGACCCTCGGCGGCCTTCGAGGGACGGGCGCTGGGGGCGGCCGCGGCGGGCTTCTCCAGGTCCGCCGGCACGTTCGCGGAAGCCTGGTAGGCGAGGAACGCGACGACGGCGAGGGCCGCAGCGGTGAGCCCGGCCACCGTTCCCGAGCTGCTCCTTGCCACGCCTGCTCCCCTCGCTCGCACACCTGCCTGAGTGACGGTAGCAGCAGGGGAGCGGCGGGACGGGACGCCGTGCCTCGCCCGCGGTGGCCGTAGGCTGTTTGCGTGCTCTTGCTCGCCCTTGATACCGCCACGCCCGCCGTCACCGTCGCCCTCCACGACGGCGACTCCGTCGTCGCCGAGTCCACCCAGGTCGACGCCCGCCGGCACGGGGAGCTGCTGCTGCCCTCCGTCGACCGGGTCCTCGCCTCCGCCGGGCTGACACTCGACGCGGTCACCGGTCTCGTCGTCGGCGTCGGGCCCGGCCCGTACACCGGACTGCGCGTGGGCCTGGTCACCGCCGCCACCTTCGGCTCGGCGCTCGGGGTGCCGGTCCACGGACTGTGCACGCTGGACGGGCTGGCGTACGCCTCCGGGCTGGAGGAGCCGTTCGTGGTCGCCACGGACGCGCGGCGCAAGGAGGTCTACTGGGCGCGGTACGACGGCTCCCGCACGAGGGTCGGCGAGCCCGCGGTCGACCGGCCCGCCGAGATCGCCGAGGAGGTCGCGGGGCTCCCCGCGGTCGGCGCCGGCGCCCTGCTGTACCCGGAGGTCTTCCCGTACGCCCGGGGCCCCGAGCACCAGTCGGCGGCCGCCCTCGCCGCGCTGGCCGCAGGGAAGCTGGCCGCGGGCGATGAACTGCTGCCGCCGCGGCCGCTGTACCTGCGCCGCCCGGACGCCCAGGTGCCGAAGAACTACAAGGTGGTCACGCCGCAGTGAGCGTCCCTGTCCTGCGCGGGATGCGCTGGTGGGACATCGCGCCGGTGCTGGACCTCGAGCACGAGCTGTTCCCGGAGGACGCCTGGTCCCCGGGGATGTTCTGGTCCGAGCTGGCGCACGCGCGCGGCCCGCAGGCGACGCGCCACTACGTGGTCGCCCAGGACCCGGCGGAGGGGCGGATCGTCGGCTACGCGGGCCTCGCGGCGGCCGGCGGGCTCGGCGACGTCCAGACCATCGCCGTCGCCCGCGACCAGTGGGGCACGGGCCTCGGCGCCCGGCTCCTCACCGACCTGCTGCAGCACGCGACCGCGTTCGAGTGCGACGAGGTCCTGCTCGAAGTACGGGTGGACAACACCCGGGCCCAGAAGCTGTACGAACGATTCGGCTTCGAGCCGATCGGCTTCCGCCGCGGCTACTACCAGCCCGGCAACATCGACGCCCTCGTGATGCGGCTGCACGTACACGACGCACAAGGAACCGGAAACCATGGCTGACGAACCCCTCGTACTCGGTATCGAGACGTCCTGCGACGAGACCGGCGTCGGCATCGTCCGCGGGACGACGCTCCTCGCCGACGCCATCGCCTCCAGCGTCGACGAGCACGCGCGCTTCGGCGGGGTCGTGCCCGAGGTCGCCTCCCGCGCCCATCTGGAGGCGATGGTCCCGACGATCGAGCGCGCCCTGAAGGAGGCCGGGGTCACGGCCAGGGACCTCGACGGCATCGCGGTCACGGCCGGCCCGGGACTCGCCGGCGCGTTGCTCGTGGGCGTCTCCGCCGCCAAGGCGTACGCGTACGCCCTGGGCAAGCCGCTCTACGGCGTGAACCACCTCGCCTCGCACATCTGCGTCGACCAGCTGGAGCACGGCCCGCTGCCCGAGCCGACGATGGCCCTGCTGGTCTCCGGCGGGCACTCCTCGCTCCTGCTCGCGCCCGACATCACCGCCGACGTGCGGCCCATGGGGGCGACGATCGACGACGCCGCGGGCGAGGCGTTCGACAAGATCGCCAGGGTGCTGAACCTCGGCTTTCCCGGCGGCCCGGTCATCGACCGGCTCGCGAAGGAGGGCGACCCGGAGGCGATCGCCTTCCCGCGCGGGCTGACCGGTCCCCGCGACCCCGCGTACGACTTCTCCTTCTCGGGGCTGAAGACGGCCGTGGCCCGCTGGATCGAGGCCAGGCGCAATGCGGGCGAGGACGTTCCCGTGCGGGACGTCGCCGCCTCCTTCCAGGAGGCCGTGGTCGACGTGCTGACCCGGAAGGCCGTGCGCGCCTGCAAGGACGAGGGAGTCGACCACCTGATGATCGGCGGCGGGGTCGCCGCGAACTCCCGGCTGCGCGCGATGGCCGAGGAACGCTGCGAGCGCGCCGGGATCCGGCTGCGGGTGCCCCGGCCGAAGCTGTGCACGGACAACGGGGCCATGGTCGCCGCGCTCGGGGCGGAGATGGTCGCGAGGAACCGGCCCGCCTCGGACTGGGAGCTGTCCGCCGACTCGTCGCTGCCGGTGACCGATCCGCACGTGCCGGGTGAGCACCACCACGGCCATGTGCACGACCACGATCACGTACACGAGATCAGCAAGGACAACCTGTACTCATGACCGTCGTCACCCTGATGTGGGAGGCCAGAGCGGCCTCCGGGCGGGGCGGGGAACTGCTGGAGTGGGCCCGCGCCCAGGCCCTCGGCACGGCCCCGCTGCGTCGGGAGACCTTCCGGGCGCCGGGCGAGCGGGTACTGGTGCTGACCTGGTGGGAGACGGACGGTCCGGACGACGAGCTGCCCGAACTGCCGGACCCGGACGCCGAGCTGGTCGGCCGGCCGGTGCACCGGTGGCGCTTCCAGTCGCTCGACTTCTCCGGAGCGGACTACGCCGGCGGCTGATCCCTGGGTGTCCTTCGCCGCCCCGGCCGCCGCGCGCCCCGGGAACCGGACGTACGGGGAGGTCGCGTACCTCATGGGGGTCGGCGTGCTGTGCTGGGTGCCGGGGGTGACAGGTGCCGCCAAGGCGGTGGCGCACTACCGCTGGGCGGCGCGGCTGACCTCGGCGGTCCCCTCCGCCGCGGCGCCCGGGGCGGCGCACGGCTGACGGCGGGCGCCCGCCGTTGCCCCCGACGCCGCGTCAGGCATCCGCGGGAGCCCCGATCAGCACCGTGGGCGCACCGGCCACGCGGGTCAGGAAGACCGTGGCCGCGTTCGGCCCGCTCGGCTTCACCTTGCGGCGCAGCTCCTCGGGTTCGACCGCCGATCCGCGCTTCTTGACGGTGAGCGTGCCGACTTCCCGTTCGCGCAGCAGGGCCTTGAGCTTCTTCAGGTTGAACGGGAGTTCGTCGGTGATCTCGTACGCGGTCGCGTACGGCGTCGGGCGCAGCTCGTCGGCCGTGATGTACGCGATCGTCCCGTCGAGCAGGCCGCCGTCGAGTTCCTCGGCGACCTCCGCGACCAGATGGGCGCGGATGACGGCGCCGTCGGGCTCGTAGAGGTAGCGGCCGGTCCTCCGTACGCGGGGGTCGGGCAGCCCGCGTCCGACGAGCGGGGCACCCGACGGCAGCAGCGTGGCGCGCCGGGCGCCCGGCGCGGTGCCGAACCAGAGCACGGCCTCCTTCACGTCCCCGTGGTCGGAGATCCACTCGGCCTCGGCTTCCTCGGGGATCGCCTCGTGCGGGATGCCCGGAGCGATCTTGAGGGCCGCGAACCGGGCCGTGCGGGCCGCTCCGACGGCCCAGGACAGCGGTGGCGAGTACGCCTCCGGGTCGAAGATCCGGCCGCTGCCGCCCTTCGGCCCGCGTCCTCCTCCCGGCCGCCCGGCGCGGCGGGCGGGGTCGACGAAGACGGCGTCGTGGGCGGAGGTGTCGACCTCGGTGACATCGGCCCGGCGGACCTCGATGAGCGGGGCCAGGCCCAGCGCCTCGGCGTTGGCCCGGGCGACGTCGGCGGTGAACGGATCGCGGTCCACGGCGAGTACGGGGATCCCGGCGCGGGCGAGCGCGATCGCGTCGCCGCCGATCCCGCAGCACAGATCCGCGACGCTCCGTACCCCGAGTTCCGCGAACCGGGCGGCTCGGTGGGCGGCGACGGACGCCCGCGTCGACTGCTCCACGCCGTTGGGTGTGAAGTACATCCGGTAGGCGTCCTCCGCGCCGAACTTGGCCACCGCGCGCTGCCTCAGCCGTGCCTGCGTCAGCGCGGCCGAGACCAGCTCGGCCGGGTGGTCGCGGCGCAACCGGGTGGCGATAGCGAGCTCCTGTCCCGGGTCGTAGTCGCGCAGGGCGGCGAGCAGGGCCTGCCCTTCGTGGGTGAGCAGGGGGGCGAGCGGGGAGGGCGAGCCGGCGTCGTTCACCCGGCCATTGTCGGCCAGCCGGGGGACGGTCCGCGGCCGGGCGGCGCTGTCGGGCCTTCGCGGGCGCGCGGCGCTGACAAGATGCGACGCCATGCAGCAAGTACGACAAAACGAAAAGAAGCCAGCAATTCGGCGCAGACGTATGTGGATGTGCGTGCTGCTCGTCATGGCCGTCGGCTCGGGCTGTGCCGCCGAGCCCGGGCGGGGCGGCGGCGGGGCCGGGGCCACCGGGCAGGCGGGCGCCACCGCTTCGGCCGCCGCTCCCGCGCACGGTCAGGAGCCGGGGGACCGGAAGGGCGCCGGATCCCGGAAGGCGGAGGACCGGGAGGAGGGCCGCGGGGAGGGCGGGAAGGAGGGCCGGCAAGGCGCCCGGAAGGATTCCGGCGAGGAGGGCGGGGAGCGGGGGAAGGGCGAGGGCCGGGAGCGGGCGGGGGAGAAGGCACCCGTCGGACCGGCCGAGGCGCTCGCGTACGTCAAGCGCACGAAGAAGATCCAGGCCGCCCGGGCTGCCGCCGCCCGGCGCTGGGGCCTCCGGCAGGCCCCGCTGCCCGCGCCCCCGCCGCCCGACGAGAAGCCGAGGATCACCACGCGCAAGGGCTTCGAGGTCGATCGCCACAAGGGCCTGCCGCCGGTCTTCACCACCGTGCCCACCAAGCAGAAAATCGTCTTCCTGACGATCGACGACGGCGCGGAGAAGGACCCGGAGCTGCTGCGGATGATGAGCGAGCTGCAGATCCCCTACAGCGCCTTCCTCAGCGACTACGTCGTCCGGGACGACTACGGCTACTTCGAGAAGATGCAGGACCGCGGCGTCTCCCTGCACAACCACACGCTCACGCACCCCTACCTGCCGGCGATGCCGTACGCGAAGCAGAGGGCGGAGATCTGCGGGCAGCAGGCCAGGATCGAGAAGCGGTTCGGCAAGCGGCCGCGCCTCTTCCGTCCGCCGTACGGCAGCTACGACCGGGACACGCTGCGCGCCGCCAAGTCCTGCGGTGTGAAGGCCGTGCCGCTGTGGGCGGCGGAGGCGTTCCCCGACCACATGGAGTGGCGCGAGTTCGACCGGGACCTGCACCCCGGCGACATCATCCTCACGCACTTCCGCGGCAAGGTGGAGTGGAAGGGTGGCATGCCGGACATGATCCGCCACGTGATGAAGGTCGTCACCGCGAAGGGCTACGCCGTGGCGAGGCTGGAGGACTACGTCTGAGGGGCTGAGGACGCGTCGGGAAGCCGGACGGCCCGCGCGAGGGGATGCACGCCGGACGGTCGTCGGGAACCAGCCGAACACGCAGTGGATTGGCACTCCGCTTGACCGAGTGCTAATCCCGGTCATAGTCTCGGCTCTGGCACTCCCCACCGGAGAGTGCCAACACAGCGACGGGCAGGTCCGGCACCCGCGACGACGGATCCACCTGGTCGCCACCTCAGACAGTTGAACCCCGTGAGATCTCCGAAGGGGGAGGTCGGATCGTGACGACCACCAGCTCCAAGGTTGCCATCAAGCCGCTCGAGGACCGCATCGTGGTCCAGCCGCTCGACGCCGAGCAGACCACCGCCTCTGGCCTGGTCATTCCGGACACCGCCAAGGAGAAGCCCCAGGAGGGCGTCGTCCTGGCCGTCGGCCCGGGCCGCTTCGAGAACGGCGAGCGTCTTCCGCTCGACGTCAAGACCGGCGATGTCGTGCTCTACAGCAAGTACGGCGGCACCGAGGTGAAGTACAGCGGCGAGGAGTACCTCGTCCTCTCGGCCCGCGACGTGCTCGCGATCGTCGAGAAGTAGTTCACCGCAGATTTGCTCAGAGCCGCGCCCCTGGCCCCCGCTGATGATGAAGCCGGGCGGCGGGGGGCGCGGTTCGCTTTGAGAGGACTTGAGAAGCTCCATGGCGAAGATCCTGAAGTTCGACGAGGACGCCCGTCGCGCCCTTGAGCGCGGCGTCAACAAGCTCGCCGACACGGTCAAGGTGACGATCGGCCCCAAGGGCCGCAACGTCGTGATCGACAAGAAGTTCGGTGCCCCCACCATCACCAACGACGGTGTCACGATCGCCCGTGAGGTCGAGATCGAGGACCCGTACGAGAACCTCGGCGCCCAGCTGGTGAAGGAGGTGGCGACCAAGACCAACGACATCGCGGGTGACGGCACCACCACCGCCACCGTGCTCGCCCAGGCCCTGGTTCGCGAGGGTCTGCGCAACGTCGCCGCCGGTGCCTCCCCGGCCGCCCTGAAGAAGGGCATCGACGCCGCGGTCAAGGCCGTCTCCGACGAGCTGATCGCCACCGCGCGCCCGATCGAGGAGAAGTCCGACATCGCCGCCGTCGCCGCGCTGTCCGCCCAGGACCAGCAGGTCGGTGAGCTGATCGCCGAGGCGATGGACAAGGTCGGCAAGGACGGCGTCATCACCGTCGAGGAGTCCAACACCTTCGGTCTGGAGCTGGACTTCACCGAGGGCATGGCCTTCGACAAGGGCTACCTGTCGCCGTACATGGTGACCGACCAGGAGCGCATGGAGGCCGTCCTCGACGACCCGCACATCCTGATCAACCAGGGCAAGATCTCCTCCATCCAGGACCTGCTCCCGCTGCTGGAGAAGGTCATCCAGGCCGGCGCCTCCAAGCCGCTGCTGATCATCGCCGAGGACGTCGAGGGCGAGGCCCTGTCCACCCTCGTCGTCAACAAGATCCGCGGCACCTTCAACGCGGTCGCGGTCAAGGCCCCCGGCTTCGGCGACCGCCGCAAGGCGATGCTGCAGGACATGGCCACCCTCACCGGTGCCACCGTCATCTCCGAGGAGGTCGGCCTCAAGCTCGACCAGGCCGGTCTGGACGTGCTGGGCACCGCCCGTCGCGTCACCGTCACCAAGGACGACACCACCATCGTCGACGGCGGCGGCAAGAGCGAGGACGTGGTCGGCCGCGTCGCGCAGATCAAGGCCGAGATCGAGGCCACGGACTCCGACTGGGACCGCGAGAAGCTCCAGGAGCGCCTCGCGAAGCTGGCCGGCGGCGTGTGCGTGATCAAGGTCGGCGCCGCCACCGAGGTGGAGCTGAAGGAGAAGAAGCACCGTCTGGAGGACGCCATCTCCGCGACCCGCGCCGCGGTCGAGGAGGGCATCGTCTCCGGTGGCGGCTCCGCTCTGGTCCACGCCGTCAAGGTGCTGGACGGCAACCTCGGCAAGAACGGCGACGAGGCCACCGGTGTCGCCGTCGTGCGCCGTGCCGCCGTCGAGCCGCTGCGCTGGATCGCCGAGAACGCCGGCCTCGAGGGCTACGTCATCACCGCGAAGGTGGCGGAGCTGGAGAAGGGCAACGGCTTCAACGCCGCCACCGGCGAGTACGGCGACCTCGTGAAGGCCGGCGTCATCGACCCGGTCAAGGTCACCCGCTCGGCCCTCGAGAACGCCGCCTCGATCGCCTCCCTGCTTCTCACCACCGAGACCCTCGTGGTGGAGAAGAAGGAGGAGGAGCCGGCGGACGCGGGCCACGGCCACGGCCACGCCCACTGACCCGCAGCGGTCTCCCGTCCGTCCAGGACGTACGAAGGTCCCCGCTCCCTCCCGGGAGCGGGGACCTTTCCCGTGCGCTGGCCGGGTGCCTCGGCCGGGCCGGAGCGCCGGCCGGGGTCACGGCCCGGTGGTCACATCTCCAGTGCCCCGAGTTGCCCCATCAGCCCGAGCCGGTCGTACTGCCACCAGCCCTCGCAGATCAGGCCCTCGTGGAGCCGGTGGACGGTCGTGCCGGTCATCGAGGCCTGCCTGCCGGTGGGCGCGAGGCCGAGGAACTCGCCCGTGTGCGTGCCCTCCCACGTCCACCGGGTGCAGACGCGGTCGGCCTCGGCGACCTGGTCCTCGACGGTGAAGGTGAAGTCGAAGGCGTCCCGCCACATCGCGACCTCGCGGCGGAAGGCGTCGACCCCGATCACGTCCGGCGAGTTGGCCGGGTCGTGGTCGTGGTAGTCCCGGGTGAGCAGTCCGTCGAGGAGGCCGGGGTCACCGGGAAGGGCCTCGAAGAACCGGGCGCACAGGCCCTTGTGCAGCTGCTCATCGCGGATGACCTCCAGGTCGGTGAAAGTCGGCATGCGGTCGCACAGCGCCACCATCTCCTGGAAGATCCGGTCGGTCTCCGGGAGGTTCGAGTTCCGCATCGCGTCCTCGTACGAGGGGAACTCGACGATCTCCACCACGTGGGTCCCGTCGGAGCGGTCCTGGGCGAGGAGGCTGTGGGTGGCGGTGCGCCTGCCCCTGGTCTGTTCGACCCAGGTGTCCAGGAGCTGGTTGAGCTCGTCGACGCGTTCCGTCTTGCAGTCGATCATCTGTACGAATGTCATGGCGTCTCCCGGCGGATCGGGCGCTGCGTCGGATGCCTCCAGTCTAGTGAAATGCGGGCATTCTGCCTCGATTTGCCCTGTCGGGAGAGGCTCGGGTGGAGCGGGCGGCCTTCCGGACGGAACGCCTAGGCCGAGCGGTCCAGCAGCGAGGGGACGACCGGCTCGGCGAAGGGGCGGCCCAGCGCGTACCCGGACGGACCGACCGTGCAACCCCATCCGGTACCCGGCTGCACGGTCCGGACCGCCCCCGTTCTCCGGCTCCGCCCTCCAAACCCGCTCACCCGCACCTCCGCCCCGCAGGGCACGACCGGCCCGCGACGGGACACGCTCCTCGTCCGCACCCGCCTCGCCCACGGCCGAGCCGATCCCGCATCCGCCATGGCCCCCACCGGGGTCGGGACCGGCGGCGCAGCCTCACGGTGACCCGGCAGGGCCGCATCCTCAGGTGACCCGGCAAGGACGGGACTACCGCGGTCCGTACTTGCGGCCCGCCCTGGAGCTGACCCCGCCCAGCAGACCGCGCGGGGCCAGCTTCACCATGCCCATCAGCGCCTTGTAGCGCGGATCGGGGACCGACAGCGTCTTGCCGCGCGCCAGATCGGCGAGCGCTGACGACACCAGCTTGTCGGCGTCCAGCCACATCCAGCCCGGGATGTTGTCCGTGCCCATCCCCGCCCGTTCGTGGAACTCGGTGCGCACGAACCCCGGGCAGAGCGCCATCAGCCGAACCCCGGTGCCCGCCAGGTCCCGGGCCGCGCCCTGGGTGAACTGCACGACCCATGCCTTCGACGCCCCGTACGTGCCGCGCGGCACGAACGCGGCGACCGAGGCCACGTTCACCACTCCGCCCCGGCCCCGGTCGCGCATGGGCGCGGTGGCCGCGGCCGTCAGCCGCAGCACGGCCTCGCAGTGCACCTTGAGCATCCGCAGTTCGTCGGCCATGGAGACCTCGAGGAAGCGCCCCTTGTTGCCGAACCCGGCGTTGTTGACGAGCAGGTCCACCGGTCGCCTGCGTTCGTCGAGCCGCTGTTCCACGGAGGAGATGCCGTCGTCCTCGGCCAGGTCGGCGGTCAGTACCTCCGCCTCGATGCCGTGCCGGTCGTGGAGTTCGGTGGCCTGCTCCTGGAGGCGCTTGGTGTCCCGGGCGACCAGGACCAGATCGTGCCCGTCCGCCGCGAGCCGCCGCGCGAACGCGGCCCCGATGCCCGCGGTCGAGCCCGTGATGAGTGCTGTCGTCATAGGCGGCACGTTAGTGCGCCGCGTGCACGGGCGCCGTGCGAGTCCGGCCGCGGTGCGGGACCGTCAGCCCTCCCGGCGGGCACGGGAGGCGGGGTGTCGCCCGGCCGGACGGGGTACGGGAGCCGGCGGTCAGCCGTTCCGGTGGGGTACGGGTAACGGGCCGTCACCCGTCCGTCCGGGAAGGCCGCCCGGCGGTTGCGGAGCACGCCGGCCCGCCCGGGAGCCGGGCCGCCCGGCGGTGTCCCCGCCGCCTGCCCCGTCCCGTCCGGTCTGCGGCCGCGCCCGCCGTCGTCCCGACCGGCAAGTGCCCGTCGCTCCCCGGCCCCGCGTCTCCGCCCCGCGTCTCCGCCCCGGCCTCTGCCCCCGGCCCGCGGGCAGAGGCACGCCGGAGCTGCGTCAGCCGCCGTGTTTCTCCGCGTACTCCCGGGCGACCTCCAGCAACGAGGACTCCATCCACGGCGCCGCGACGAGCGTGCGCGGCAGCAACTCCCGTTCCAGCGTGGCCGCCCTGAACAGCAGCGCGACGGTGATGTCGTGGTCCGGACGGTGCTCGACCTGCACCGGATCGCCCGCCCGGAGCGTCCCCGGTTCGATCACCCGCAGCAGCGCCCCCGGCTGCCCCGCCCGGGTGAAGCGCCTGACCCAGCCCTTCTCCCCGAGGTGTCCTTGGAAGGTGTTGCAGGGCACCCGGCCGCCCGTGACCTCGAGGACCACTCCCGATCCGATGCGCCAGCGCTCCCCGATCAGCGCTGCGTTCACGTCAAGACCGGTGGTCGTCAGATTCTCCCCGAACGCGCCGTCCGCCAGCGGCCGGCCCAGCTCCCGCTCCCAGCGGTCGAGGTCCTCGCGGGCGTAGGCGGTGACGGCCCGGTCGTCGCCCCCGTGGAAGCGGGGGTCGCCGATCCCGTCCCCCTCCACACCGCTCGCGCCGGCACCCCCCGGCCCGGGGGCGATGACC
Source organism: Streptomyces sp. HNM0645 (assembly GCF_030056615.1). NCBI lineage: Bacteria > Bacillati > Actinomycetota > Actinomycetes > Kitasatosporales > Streptomycetaceae > Streptomyces > Streptomyces sp. HNM0645. The sequence goes on from NZ_JASHLT010000007.1 coordinate 90,175, forward strand.
CGCACCGGGCCCGCGACGGGCCGCTTGTCCACACCGCTGAGGCCGGAGGCCGCCGAGGTGTGCTCGACGGCCCTGAGCCGCCCCACGTTCACCGAGAGAAGTTCCATGCCCCGACGCTAATCCGACCCACCCAAAGCATCCATCGAATATTTCACCAGCGCCCCAAGTGTCCCTTATGCTCGAGGAGTGATCGAAGCCCGCCATCTCCGTGTCCTGCGTGCCGTGGCCGCCACCGGCTCCTTCTCCGCGGCGGCCCGCGAACTGGGCTGCACCCAGCCGGCCGTCAGTCAGCAGATGAAGGCCCTGGAGGCGTCCGCGGGGACGCCGCTGCTGGTCCGCACCGGCCGGGAGATGCGCCTCACCCAGGCCGGGGAGGCGCTGGTGCGCCACGCGGCGGGCATCCTGGCCGGGCTCACCGCGGCCGAGGAGGAGGTCGCCGCGATCGCCGGGCTCCGCGCCGGCCGGGTCCGGCTGGTGTCGTTCTCCAGCGGCAGTTCCACGCTGGTGCCCACCGCCCTCGCGGCCCTGCGCGCCGCGCACCCGGGCACGCGCGTCTCACTGGTCGAGGCGGAGCCGCCCCGATCCGAGGAGATGCTGCGCGAGGGGGACTGCGACGTGGCGCTCGCGTTCCGGTACGGCGCCGGAGGTACGGAGTGGGCGGATCTCGTCGTACGGCCGCTGCTCAGCGACCGGCTGGTGGGGCTGGTGCCCGAGGGGCACCGCCTCGCCGACGCGGGATCCGTCTCCATCGCGGACCTCGCGGACGAGCCGTGGATCGCCGGGTGTCCCCGCTGCCGCCGCCAGCTCGTGGCGGTCTGCGAGGAGTCGGGGTTCACCCCCAGGATCGACTTCGCCACGGACGACTACCCGGCCGTGGTCGGGCTCGTCGGCGCCGGTCTCGGCGTCGCGGTGCTGCCGGAGCTCGCGCTCGAATCCGTGGTGCCCAAGGGGGCTCGCACGGTGGCGGTGGAGCCCTCCGTCCACCGCGAGATCGTCGCCCTGACCCTGCCCGATCTGGCTCAGGTGCCCGCGGTCGCGGCCACGCTGGACCGGCTGGCCCTGGCCGCCGCTCGCTGACGCGACGAGACGCCACCCCCGGTGCCCGCCGTCCCGAGCTGGACCGTCCCGGATGTGGCCCGAGCGATGCAGGAACGTTTCTTCTCAAGTCGTTGACGGCTCGTTCAGCCGTGCGGCGCGCCCCCCGCGCCCCCCGCCGGGATCAGTCGGTGCCGAGCCCGCCCCATGAGCTCCTCGCGTTCGTCCTCCGTCAGTCCGCCCCACACCCCGTAGGGCTCCCGGACCGCGAGTGCGTGCGCCGCGCACTCCGCGCGTACCGGGCACCTCATGCAGACCTCTTTCGCCGAGTTCTCGCGCGCACTCCTTGCCGCGCCGCGTTCCCCCTCGGGATGGAAGAAGAGTGAGCTGTCTACCCCACGGCACGCTGCGAGCAGCTGCCAGTCCCACAGATCGGCGTTCGGTCCGGGAAGGCGGGAGAAATCTGCCATAGCGCATGTCCCCTTGTAGCCGTGCTGAGTGGTTCTGAGCTCCGACCGTACATCTACGGTGTAAGTAGATGTAAATATGACTCATTGCGAATCTAGTCGCAGACACCAACAAATGGGAAGAAATGAAGCTAAATGGGGCATAGAGGTCCATCTGACATGCAGTTGAGCTGTGTCGCTCTCCTCCGTTCGCAGGTCCTCACGTAGAGTGCCGAAGGTGCCCGGCCCACCCGTAACTCTTTCGAGTGACCGTCGTTGAGAGGGCGGAGGCGGTTGAGAGAACAAGCGCTCGGGCAAAAGTCCGGGGGCGTCAACCGCACAGGTGACGATACGTAACCAGCCTGGAGGCTCAAGGTGACGCGCATCAGCTGCGGAGGGCGGCCATGACATCCGTCCTCGTCTGCGACGACTCCCCGCTCGCCCGAGAGGCGCTCCGCCGCGCGGTGGCAACCGTGCCCGGCGTCGAGCGCGTGACGACCGCGGCCAACGGCGAGGAAGTCCTCCGCCGCTGGGGGGCCGACCGCTCGGATCTGATTCTGATGGACGTGCGCATGCCCGGACTGGGCGGCGTCGAGACGGTCCGCCGGCTCCTCTCCGCCGACCCCGGAGCCCGGATCATCATGCTCACCGTCGCCGAGGACCTGGACGGCGTCGCGCTCGCCGTCGCCGCCGGCGCCCGTGGGTACCTGCACAAGGACGCCTCGCGCGCCGAACTGCGGGCCACGGTCACCCAGGCCCTCGCCGACCCGACCTGGCGGCTCGCCCCGCGCCGGCTGCGCTCGGCCGAGATGGGTGCCGCGCCGACCCTCACGGCCCGGGAGATCCAGGTGCTCGAGGGCATGAGCCACGGCAGGTCCAACGCCGAGATCGGGCGTGAGCTGTTCCTCTCCGAGGACACGGTGAAGACGCACGCCAGGCGGCTGTTCAAGAAGCTGGGCGCCTCGGACCGGGCGCACGCCGTCGCGCTCGGATTCCGCTGGGGCCTGGTCCGCTGAGCGGTGCCGGGTGGAGCCGGGACCGGTCCCGGCGGGCGAACCCTAGGGGCGCGCGGCCGTCGTGCACGCGACGCGCGCCCGGGGCCCTGTCGCACGGGCCACACGGGCATCGTGAGTCCCGCCCGTCGTACGGTGGGCGGGACGGCGGACGACGGAGGGCGCACGTTTCCCGCGCGATGCCGCATCCTTGAGTTGTGGAGTTCCTCGGGGACGAGTCGGTCGAGCGCAAGGGGAGGGCGCAGGAGATGAGTTCCGGCGCACCTGCTCATAACGCTTCGGTGCACAACTACGGACGCGGTGCCATGGATCAGCGGCAGCCAAGGCACCATGGACCGATGCGGGACGACGAGGCGGCGGCTGCCCAGGGGGCCATCGGTGCCCTCGTCCAGCGTGCCGTCGACGGCGACGACCAGGCCACACACGATCTGCTGGCCCGGGTCCACCCGCTCGCGCTGCGGTACTGCCGCACCCGGCTGAGCCGGCTGCCCGGTGACGCCCGTCACTTCGTCGAGGACCTCGCGCAGGAAGTCTGCGTCGCGGTCCTCATGGCGCTGCCGCGCTACAGGGACACCGGCCGTCCCTTCGAGGCTTTCGTCTTCGCGATCGCCGCGCACAAGGTCGCCGACCTGCAGCGGGCCGCAATGCGGCACCCCGGGTCCACCGCCGTGCCGTCCGACGAGATGCCGGAGCGGCCCGACGACTCGCTCGGTCCCGAGGAGCGCGCGCTGCTCAGCGACGACGCGGAGTGGGCCAAGCGGCTCCTCGCCAGTCTCCCGGAGAACCAGCGCGAGCTGCTGGTGCTGAGGGTCGCGGTCGGGCTCACCGCGGAGGAGACCGGACAGATGCTCGGCATGTCGCCGGGTGCGGTCCGCGTCGCGCAGCACAGGGCCCTCAGCAGACTGCGGGCACTCGCGGAGCAGTAGCGTGGAGGGCGGCGGCTGAACCGCACGAGCGCCACGTCCGTACGTACGAACGTACAAAGCTGCTCGGTGATCTTGATCGTGGAATGAGGCACCTTCGGATCCCGTTAGCATGGACATCCGCACCGATCAAGGCCATTTGGGGAAGGTGTCATGACTGCATACGTCGACGGAGTGCCCGAGAAATTCGCGACACTCGGGCTGACCTACGACGACGTGCTGCTTCTGCCCGGCGCGTCCGACATGGCGCCCGACCAGATCGACGCCTCCTCGCTCGTCTCGAAGAACGTCCGGGTGAACATCCCGCTGCTGTCCGCGGCCATGGACAAGGTCACCGAGTCCCGGATGGCCATCGCCATGGCCCGCCAGGGCGGCGTCGGCGTGCTGCACCGCAACCTCTCCATCGCCGACCAGGCCAACCAGGTCGACCTGGTGAAGCGCTCCGAGTCCGGCATGGTCACCGACCCGATCACGGTGCACCCGGACGCGACGCTCGCCGAGGCGGACGCGATCTGCGCCAAGTTCCGCATCAGCGGCGTTCCCGTCACCGACGCGGCCGGCAAGCTGCTCGGCATCGTCACCAACCGCGACATGGCCTTCGAGACGGACCGCTCCCAGCAGGTGCGCGACGTCATGACCCCGATGCCGCTGGTGACCGGCAAGGTCGGCATCTCCGGCGTGGACGCCATGGAGCTGCTGCGCCGCCACAAGATCGAGAAGCTTCCGCTGGTCGACGACGCGGGCATCCTCAAGGGCCTCATCACGGTCAAGGACTTCGTCAAGGCGGAGAAGTACCCCAACGCCGCGAAGGACAAGGACGGCCGGCTCATCGTCGGTGCCGCCGTCGGTGTCGCCGGCGACGCCTTCGAGCGCGCCCAGGCCCTCATCGAGGCCGGAGTCGACTTCATCGTCGTCGACACCGCCCACGGCCACTCCAAGCTGGTCGGCGACATGGTCGCCAAGATCAAGTCGAACGCCCCGGTCGACGTCATCGGCGGCAACGTCGCGACCCGCGACGGCGCCCAGGCGCTCATCGACGCCGGCGTGGACGGCATCAAGGTCGGTGTCGGACCCGGGTCGATCTGCACGACCCGGGTCGTCGCGGGTATCGGCGTCCCGCAGGTCACCGCGATCTACGAGGCGTCGCTGGCCGCCAAGGAGGCGGGCGTCCCGGTCATCGGCGACGGCGGCCTCCAGTACAGCGGCGACATCGCCAAGGCCCTGGTCGCCGGTGCCGACACGGTGATGCTCGGCTCGCTGCTCGCCGGCTGCGAGGAGTCCCCGGGCGAGCTGCTCTTCATCAACGGCAAGCAGTTCAAGTCCTATCGCGGCATGGGCTCGCTCGGCGCGATGCAGTCCCGAGGTGACCAGCGCTCCTTCTCCAAGGACCGCTACTTCCAGGAGGGCGTCGCCTCCGACGAGAAGCTCGTCCCCGAGGGCATCGAGGGCCAGGTGCCCTACCGCGGCCCGCTCTCGGCGGTCGTCCACCAGCTCGTGGGCGGTCTGCGCCAGTCGATGTTCTACGTCGGCGGCCGCACGGTGCCTGAGCTGCAGGACCGCGGCCGATTCGTCAGGATCACATCGGCGGGTCTCAAGGAGAGCCACCCGCACGACATCCAGATGACGGTCGAGGCGCCGAACTACAGCAGGAAGTAGCGCGAACCGCCGCAGGTGGCGGCGGGAGCGTTTCCGCAGGGGCGGTTCCGGGGATTCCCGGGACCGCCCCTGACACCTGTGTCGGGGATACTGGTAGGCGCAGACGTAGAGGGAAAGGCCACACATCGTGACTGAGATCGAGATCGGGCGCGGCAAGCGCGGCCGCAGGGCGTACGCGTTCGACGACATCGCCGTCGTACCGAGCCGGCGCACCCGGGACCCGAAGGAGGTCTCGATCGCGTGGCAGATCGACGCCTACCGCTTCGAGCTGCCGTTCCTGGCCGCGCCCATGGACTCCGTCGTCTCCCCACAGACCGCGATCCGCATCGGTGAGCTGGGCGGACTGGGCGTACTGAACCTCGAGGGCCTGTGGACCCGGTACGAGGACCCGCAGCCGCTGCTGGACGAGATCGCCGAGTTGCCCGCGGAGAGCGCGACCCGCCGTCTGCAGGAGATCTACGCCGCCCCGATCAAGGAGGAGCTGATCGGGCAGCGTCTGAAGGAGGTGCGCGACTCCGGCGTCGTCACGGCCGCCGCCCTGTCGCCGCAGCGCACCGCGCAGTTCTCCAAGACCGTCGTCGACGCGGGCGTGGACATCTTCGTCATCCGCGGCACGACCGTCTCGGCCGAACACGTCTCGGGGGCGGCCGAGCCGCTGAACCTGAAGCAGTTCATCTACGAACTCGACGTCCCGGTCATCGTCGGCGGCTGCGCCACCTACACGGCGGCGCTGCACCTGATGCGCACCGGCGCGGCGGGTGTCCTCGTCGGCTTCGGCGGCGGCGCCGCGCACACCACCCGCAATGTGCTGGGGATCCAGGTGCCCATGGCGACTGCCGTCGCGGACGTCGCCGCGGCCCGCCGCGACTACATGGACGAGTCCGGCGGCCGGTACGTCCACGTCATCGCCGACGGCGGTGTCGGCTGGTCCGGCGACCTCCCGAAGGCCATCGCCTGCGGTGCGGACGCCGTGATGATGGGCTCCCCGCTGGCACGCGCGACGGACGCGCCGGGCCGCGGCCACCACTGGGGCATGGAGGCGGTCCACGAGGACGTGCCGCGCGGCAAGCTCGTCGACCTGGGCATCGTCGGTACGACGGAGGAGATCCTCACCGGTCCGTCGCACACTCCCGACGGCTCGATGAACCTCTTCGGCGCCCTGCGGCGCGCCATGGCGACGACGGGCTACAGCGAGCTCAAGGAGTTCCAGCGCGTCGAGGTGACGGTCGCGGACTCCCAGCACAAGCGCTGACGGTCCGGCCGGGCCGTACGCACGGGAGGGGTCCGGCACCGTCGAGGTGCCGGACCCCTCCCGTTGCCGTGCGCCGGTCAGGCCGGACGCCGGCGGTGGCGGCGGGCGTTCACTCCGTCGCCTTCTTGGCCCCGGCGAAGGCGGCGAAGGCGGCCAGTGCGAAGAAGACGAAGGTCATGAAGTCCTTGCTCGCGCTCCAGGCGTCCGTCATCAGCCCGAAGTTGTCGAAGAACATCTCGGACGCGGAGACCTTCAGTTCCTTGCCGACGATGATCGCGATGGCGAGGAGCTGGCCGAGGTAGACGGCGCCGAGCGCGAGCACGGCTCCGGCGACGGGCAGCACCGCGTTGCGGCCGCCGAGCTTGCCGGCCGCGAAGCCGACGAGGAAGCCGACGCCGATGGCGGCCCAGCCGATCTCCCGCTCGATCGCGCCCGCGACACCGCCGTAGACGCCGCCCGCGACGAGTGCCGCGACCAGGGCGGCGACCAGGCCGAGACCGACGTTGCCGCGGGCGGGTGCGGGCGCCGGGACGTCCGCGCCGATGACGGGTGCGGGCGCCGGTGCGGTGCCGTCGGCGAACGGAGTTCCGGACGGCGAGGCGGCCTGCTCGGACGGCGGAGTGGACTGGGACATGCTGGTGTTCCCCCCAAGGAAACGCTGTAGTGCACTGATGTGCGACACGTGGCGCTGGAGGCTAGCACCCGGGTCCGACAACGCACACACGAATTCCGGCGGGGGCCCGCGGGGTCACAGACGGTGCGCCGCGCCCGCCGGGGAGGCTCCCCTGGTGTCCAGGAAGATCTGTGCCTTCACGGCCAGTCCCTGCAGGTCGTACGTGCGGTGGTGCTGCAGCAGCACGGTGAGGTCGGCGTTGGCCGCGGCCTCGTACAGGGAGTCGACGCGGGGCACGGGACGGCCGTTCACACGCCAGTCCGTCACATAGGGGTCGTGGTAGCCGACCGAGGCGCCCAGTTCCATCAGCCGGTGCGCGATCTCCGGGGCGGGGGAGCCCTGCCGGTCGGCGAGATCCGGCTTGTAGGTGACGCCGAGGAGGAGGATCCGGGCGGCGCGGGCCGACTTGCCGTGCTCGTTCAGCAGGGTCGCGCAGCGCTGGACGACGTAACTCGGCATGCGTTCGTTGATCTGGCCCGCGAGCTCCACGAGCCGCAGCGAGCGGTGGGGGCCGACCGTGTCGACGGGGAGACCGTGCCCGCCCACCCCGGGGCCGGGGCGGAACGCCTGGAACCCGAACGGCTTGGTCTCGGCGCAGCGGATGACGTCCCACAGGTCGACGCCGAGGTCGTGGCAGAGCACCGCCATCTCGTTGACCAGGGCGATGTTGACGTGCCGGAAGTTGGTTTCCAGGAGTTTGACGGCCTCCGCCTCGCGCAGTCCGCGCGCGCGGACCACCTTGTCGCTGACGCGGCTGTAGAAGGTCGCCGCCGACTCGGTGCAGGCGGGCGTCAGGCCGCCGATCACCTGCGGGGTGTTGGCCTGGCCGTGGGCGCGGTTGCCGGGGTCGAGCCGGCCGGGGGAGTACGCCAGGTGGAAGTCGGCGCCCGCGCGCAGCCCCGAGCCCTCTTCGAGGATCGGCCGCAGATAGCCCTCCGTGGTGCCGGGCTCCACGGGCGACTCGAGCAGCACGGTGGTGTGCGGCCGAAGCCGTGCGGCCAGCGCCCGTGCGGCCGCGCCGACCGCCGTGAGATCGAGCCTGCGGTCCGGGCCGAGGGGGGTCGGCGCACAGATGACGGCGGTGCGCACCCGGCCCAGCTCGGCGGCGTCGGTGGTGGGCCGGAAGCCCCCCGAGAGCATCCGGCGGATCTCCGACGCGCTGAGGGAGCCGTCCACGGGCGGACGGCCCGCGGCGAGTTCGGCGGCGGGGCGGGGATCGGGGTCGTAGCCGATGGTCCCGATGCCCGCGGCCGCGGCGGCCTGGGCGAGGGGCAGTCCGAGGTGGCCGAGTCCGATGACGGCGAGATCTGCGGGCATGGCGGTGAGCCGTCCTTCCCAATAGCCGAAGGGCACGTGACGCGCAAGTCCTGTGGACAGAACGAGCAGGGGCAATGTCAGACTAGGAGTAAATATGACCGATATGCGGTATTGCGCGCGTCGGGTCGCCCGAGTGTTGTCCACAGGCGGTGGCTGAAGTCCGGGAGTGCGGACAGAATCGAGTGTGTGGGCCAGACCAATGGGGGCGACGGGAGGCACCGTGAGGACAGCGACACTGGGACCGGCGCAGCGCGCCGAGGCCCTGGCCGCGATGGCGGAGCGCGAGCTGGACGTACTGGTGGTCGGCGGCGGAGTGGTCGGCGCGGGGACCGCGCTGGACGCGGTGACGCGCGGGCTGTCCACCGGAATCGTCGAGGCGCGTGACTGGGCGTCGGGCACGTCGAGCAGATCGAGCAAGCTGATCCACGGCGGGCTGCGCTATCTGGAGATGCTGGACTTCGCGCTGGTGCGGGAAGCACTCAAGGAGCGCGGGTTGCTGCTGGAGCGGATCGCCCCGCATCTCGTGAAGCCCGTGCCCTTCCTCTATCCGCTGAAGCACAAGGGCTGGGAGCGGGTCTACGCCGGAGCGGGCGTCGCGCTGTACGACACGATGTCGGTTTCCTCGGGCCACGGCCGAGGTCTGCCCGTCCACCGCCATCTCGGCCGCAGACACGCCCTCCGGGTGGCCCCGTGCCTGCGGAGGGACGCTCTGGTCGGTGCCCTGCAGTACTACGACGCCCAGATGGACGACGCCCGTTACGTGGCGACCCTGGTGCGCACGGCCGCCTCGTACGGTGCGCACGCCGCCAGCAGGGCACCCGTCATCGGCTTCCTCCGCGAGGGGGAGCGCGTCGTCGGCGCCCGGGTGAAGGACATCGAGACGGGAGGGGAGTACGAGATCAGGGCGAAGCAGATCGTCAACGCCACGGGTGTCTGGACCGACGACACCCAGGCCATGATCGGCGAACGCGGCCAGTTCCACGTCCGGGCCTCCAAGGGCATCCACCTCGTCGTGCCCAAGGACCGGATCCACTCGACCACGGGCCTGATCCTGCGCACCGAGAAGTCCGTCCTCTTCGTCATCCCCTGGGGGCGGCACTGGATCGTGGGCACCACGGACACCGAGTGGGACCTGGACAAGGCGCACCCGGCAGCCTCCAGCGCCGACATCGACTACCTTCTGGCGCACGTGAATTCGGTGCTCGCCGTGCCGCTCACCCGCGACGACGTCGAGGGCGTGTTCGCGGGGCTGCGACCGCTCCTCGCCGGGGAGTCGGACGCCACGAGCAAGCTCAGCCGCGAGCACACGGTGGCGCACCCGGTGCCGGGGCTGGTCGTCGTCGCCGGCGGAAAGTACACGACGTACCGGGTGATGGCGAAGGACGCCGTGGACGAGGCGGTGCACGGGCTGGACCGCCGGGTGGCGGAGTGCGTCACTGAGGACGTGCCGCTGCTGGGAGCCGAGGGCTACCGCGCCCTGTGGAACGCACGGGCCAGGATCGCGGAGAGGACGGGCCTCCACGTCGCCCGCGTCGAGCACCTGCTGAACCGGTACGGGTCGATGACCGAGGAACTGCTGGAACTCGTCACGGCCGATCCGGGGCTCGGTCGGCCGCTGACCGGGGCGGACGACTACCTGCGGGCCGAAGTCGTCTACGCCGCCTCCCACGAGGGGGCACGGCACCTCGACGACGTGCTCACCCGGCGGACCCGCATTTCCATCGAGACCTTCGACCGGGGCACGCGTTGCGCGCGGGAGTGCGCCGACCTGATGGCCCCGGTGCTCGGCTGGGACAAGGGGCAGATCGAGAAGGAAGTCGAGCACTACGAGAAGCGGGTGGAGGCCGAGCGGGAGTCGCAGCTGCAGCCGGACGACCTGACGGCCGACGCGGCGCGGCTGGGCGCGCCGGACATCGTCCCGATCTAGGATCCTGCGGAATCCCCTTCTCCGGAGCCTTCCTGACGCTCAGTGGACCCGGGAGCTTCCCCAGTCCTGGAGTGAGAGAGAATGGGGGCTCTTCCAGGGCGGGTTACCGCATCGCGCGGGAGCGGCGGGCGCGGGCGAGGATCAGGGATCGCAGAGGGGACGCATGTCGGAGGCGGAGCAGTCGCGGGACACGACACGGGAACCCCTTCGGGACGCGCAGCCGGAGGGCGGACACGCCACCGGCGCGGACCCCGCGGCGAGTTCGGCCGCGGAGCGGTCCGAGCATCCGGATGCGGGCTCCGGCTCCCGTGACGGCGGTTCGGGTGGGACCGCGGACAGGGGCACGGCGCGGGACTCCGCGCCCGGTGCGTCGGACGACGGTGCCGGCCGGGGCGGGCGGGACGGTGGCACCGGTTCGGTGGACGCGGCCGGGGACGCAGGGCCGGAGACCGGGCAGGCCGCGGCCGGTCCCGAGGCCGCGGCCGGTCCCGAGCCCGGTGACGGGCCCGGCTCCGATGGCGCGAACGCGCCCGCGGCCGACGCCGGTACGCGTGCGGAACCGGCTGCGGGGCAGGCGAACCTGATGAAGGACGGTGGGTCACAGAGCACGGACCGGCGGCCGGACCCGGCGGACCCGGCGAAGCGTGGTGCGGCGCGGGACGCGACCGGTGACGGCGGATCACGGGATCCGGACCGCGGTGCCGGGGCGGGCGCCCCCGAGGACGCCGAGGCCGACCCGCGGCGTGCCGGTGCCGAGGCCGCCGAGGGCGGGGGCACACGCGGCCCGGCGAAGGAACCGGCGGGCCGGAGGGCTCCCGTGCGCGGTGACGCGAAGGCCGCGGAGGCGGGCTCCGGCCCGGCCGGCCGGCCGGGCGGGGCGAAGGCCGCGGGGTCCTCGTCGCGACGCGGACCGACCACGGAGGGGCGGCTGTTGGCCGGCCGGTACCGGCTGGGAGGCGTTCTCGGACGCGGCGGCATGGGCACCGTCTGGCGGGCCGACGACGAGACGCTCGGCCGCACGGTGGCCGTGAAGGAACTGCGCTTCCCGAACAGCATCGACGAGGACGAGAAGCGCCGCCTCATCACCCGGACCCTGCGCGAGGCGAAGGCGATCGCCCGGATCCGCAACACCGGCGCCGTCACGGTCTACGACGTCGTCGACGAGGACGACCGCCCGTGGATCGTGATGGAACTCGTCGAGGGCAAGTCCCTCGCCGAGGCCATCCGGGAGGACGGCCTCCTGACGCCCCGGCGGGCAGCCGAGGTCGGTCTCGCCGTCCTCGACGTCCTGCGCTCCGCGCACCGCGAGGGCATCCTGCACCGCGACGTGAAACCGTCCAACGTCCTCATCTCGTCGGACGGCCGGGTCGTGCTCACCGACTTCGGCATCGCCCAGGTCGAGGGCGATCCCTCGATCACTTCCACCGGCATGCTCGTCGGCGCGCCCTCGTACATCTCCCCGGAGCGCGCCCGGGGCCACAAGCCCGGTCCGGCCGCCGACCTCTGGTCGCTGGGCGGACTGCTGTACGCGAGCGTGGAGGGCTGCCCCCCGTACGACAAGGGTTCGGCCATCGCGACGCTGACCGCCGTGATGACCGAGCCGCTCGATCCGCCGAAGAACGCCGGGCCGCTGGAGGAGGTCATCTACGGCCTGCTGGCCAAGGACCCGGCGCAGCGGCTCGACGACGCCGGCGCCCGGGCGCTGCTGCGGAACGTGGTCGACTCCCCCGAGCCCCCGGCGGAGCCGGAGCCCTCGCCGGGGGCGACCCGCGTCGTGGCCCTGCCCCCCGTCCCGCCCGAGCCGGCCGTCCCCAGCCGGGACCGAGCCAGGGAGACCGCGCCCGCGGCGGCCGAGCGGGTCCGCGGAGCGCTGCGCTCCGTCCGGAACGCGGCGAAGAGCGATGTCGTGCAGACCGAGGGCAAGGACGGCGCCGCCAAGCCGCCGTCGGCGCCCGCGGCCGACCGGACGGCTCCCGTGCGGGCGCCGCTCACCGACGTGGTGCCCCGCCGCACACTGGTGGTCGTCGCGGTCGTCGCAGCGCTCGCGATCCTGTCCACCGTGCTCGTCGTCGCACTGGGCGGGGACGGGGACAAGGGCGGGCAGAACAAGCCGAAGAGCGACACCACCTCCGCCGGGAGCGCCGCGGGCGGCGACGCCGAGGGCGACGGCGGTGCCACCGGCGACAGCGGACGGAACGACGAGGGCAAGGGCGACAGTCGGCCCACGGGCGACGCCGGCGAGGACAACGGGAGCACGGACACGGGCGGGGCGCAGCCGTCCGGCGGCACGGACCCCGGAGCCTCCGAGGGGAACGTACTCCCCGCCGGGTACGCGATGGTGTCGAACGATCAGTTCCACTTCACCATGGCGATGCCGAAGTCGTTCCGCCGCACCGGTACCGCCGGCCAGAGCTCGGGTGCGATCTTCAGTGTGGACGGCGGTTTCCCGCGCGTCCAGGTCGACTTCACCGACAGCCCCAAGGGCGACGCCGCGGCTGCCTGGAACGCCGCGCTGTTCGCGGTGAGGGGCAGCAGCAGCGGTTACGAGCACCTCGGGATCAAGCCCGTCGAGTACAAGGGCTATCCGACGGTCGCCGACTGGAGCTTCGAGCGGAACCAGGGCGGCCAGCGGGTGCGTGTGCTCAACCGCGGCTTCAAGGTCGACGCCCGCCGCGGCTACTCGATCATGATCAGCTGCAAGGCGAGCGAATGGGACGGCGCGGAGTGCAGCACGCTGCGCAAGACGGCGTTCGCCACGTTCGCCCCGAAGGACTGAGAGGTTCGCCCCCAAGGACCGGGCAGGCCACGTATCGTGAGAGGTCGTGGACCGTACGCAGCCGCAAGAGCCCGGTGAGTGACCGGAATTGATGGTGTCGTACGGTCCCCCGGGACCGGGGGCGGGGCTCTGACGACCAGGGCCGCGCACACGACCGACCGTGGCACCGGTTCGAGCACGCCCGGTGGGGAACCCCACCGACGGGCAGGGGGCAACCGGGCCGGGAACGCTGCACGCTGGTGGGGAGGCGTCGTGGACGACTACGCGGGAAGGGTGCTGGCCGACCGCTATCGGCTTCCCCTGCCGCCTGCCGACGAGTACGAACTCGTCGAGACGCGTGCCTTCGACACCTACAGCGGCCAGGAAGTCCTCGTCCGGCAGGTCCCGCTGCCCGAGGTCGTCGAGGCGGAGGTGCTCGACGACCGGGGTGGCGCCGGCGTGCCCCCGCCACGCCGGGCCGCGGGGCGCACCACCCGCCGGCCGACCGACCCGGCGGTGCGGCGGGCCGTCGAGGCGGCGCAGGCCGCCGCGCAGATCCCCGACCATCCGCGGCTCGACCAGGTCTTCGACGTGTTCGCCGAGGACGGGTCGCTGTGGATCGTCAGTGAGCTGGTCGCCGCACGGCCGCTCGCCGCGCTGCTGGCCGAGAGGCCGCTGAACCCGTACCGGGCGGCGGAGATCGGCTCGGACGTGCTGACGGCCCTGCGCGCCCTCCACGCGCACGGCTGGACCCACCGGAACATCACCGTCCGCACGGTGCTCGTGTGCGACGACGGCCGTGTCGTGCTGACGGGACTCGCGGCGGGCGCGGCGGAGGAGGCCCTGTGCGGGTACGCGCCGGTCCCGGAACCGGTCGCCGAGGTCGAGGAGGCCGAGCCGGCGGATCCGCCGTACGGGGCGCCGTACCCGCCCTACGCGCCGCCGTACGCGACGGGGCCGGCTCCGCTGGGGCCCGGCGGTCAGGAGCTCCCGGGCCCGGGGACGGACGCGACGGAGCCCTACCGGGGCCGGCCGTCCCCCGAGCGGCTGCCCGCACCTCCGTCCCTCCCTGACCGGGTGCCCGGACCGGCCGTTCCCGGACCCGGCGGCGCGGTGGACCGGTACGCCCCTCCCGCGTACGGCCACGGATTCGGCGCCGGCCCGGACGACGCACGTGCCGCGCGGGCCGGTGCGATCGCCGCCTACCGGGCCGGGGCCCGTGCCGCCGCCCGGCTCAGCGAGGAGAGCCGGCAGGGGCCGGCTCGCGACGACGGCGACCAGGACCGGGCCGGCGACGGCGGTCCGGGCGCCGGTCTGCACGGCGACAGCCGGTGGGCCCTGCCCGGCGGCGGTGCCCCCGGCTCCGAGGGCCCTCGTCCCGGGGGCGGCACCGGGGCCGGCGAGCGGCGTGCCGCCGAGGACGGCGCTCTCTTCGACGGTGACGACGCCGGACCGACGGCCGATCCCGAGGGCCTCCGGTGGCAGGCCGCGGACGACGAGGGCACCCACGGCGCAGGCGAGGCCGTCAGGTTCCCCGGCCGCGCCGCGACCGGCCCCGCCCCCGGTGGGCCCGACGGCACCGGCCGCCCGCCCGGCGGCGACGGCCCGACCGGCGTGCACGGCCACGGCGACCGCGTCGGCGGAGGCGCGCTGCCGCCCGCGGGTCGTTCGACGGACGGCATCGGCCGGCTGCACCACCCCGGTGTGAGGGACGAGTGGGACGCACCCGAGGGATCCGGTACGCCCCCCGGCACCGCGGTGCCTCCGCTCCGGCCCGGTCCGGCCCTGCCCGCTCCCCGCGACGGGTCGCCCGCCCCGCAGTGGTGGTCGCGGCCCGCGGACGCCGAAGCGGCCGACGCCGACGAGCACGACGATCCGGACGGCGGCCCCCAAGGCGGTCCGCACGAGGACCCGCCCGGCGGTCCCCGCCGGGTCCGGCTCGCCGGCATCTGGCGCGACGGCCCCGCCTCGGACGGCGCCGCCCCGGTCCCGGCCGGTGGCAGCGCGGCCGCCTACGGCGGCAGCGCCCGCGACGCCCTGCGCGCCGACGCCCGGCGGGGGACCGACGCGGACGCCGGCGCGCGGCCCGTCCCCGCAGGCCGCTGGGACGAGGTCGTCGCCGCCGGAGCGACCCCGGAGCCCTACCGGGGTCCCACGACGCCCCTCGCCGCCGAGCGCGCCCGCCAGACCCGGATCGCGGTCGTCGGAGCGGTCACCGAGCGCTGGGCACCGGAGCAGGCGGGTCCGGTCCACGAGAACTGGCAGCTGGCACCGCCGATCGGCCCGGCCACCGACCTGTGGGCGCTCGGCGCTCTGCTCTACCGCGCGGTGCAGGGCCATGCCCCGTACCCGGAGGAGCACCCGGCCGAGCTGGTCCAGCTGGTCTGCGCGGAACCGCCGGCGTTCGCCGAGGAGTGCGGCCCGCTGCGTCCGGTCGTGGAGTCGCTGCTGCGTCAGGACCCCACCGAGCGGCCGGACTTCGAGGAGCTGCGCGGCTGGCTGCGTTCGCTCGTCCGTTCCGCCCCGGAACCCGACGCGGGCACCGAGGTGGTCCCGCTGCCCTCGGTCGACGGCACCCGCCTCCCCGTCGTGCGGCGCAGGGGCGAGCTGGTCCGCAGGCGACGCGGCGGCTCCGCCGAACTCCGTGGCCGGCACCGCCACAAGAAGCCCAGGGAGTCCAGGGAGTCCAGGGAGTCCAGGCAGCCCGGGGAGTCCGGGGAGCGGCCGGCGCGCAGCCCGCGCTCACTGGGCCGGACGCTGCTCCTCCTCATCCTGCTCGCGCTCGCCGCCGCCATCGCCTACGCCGTGCTGTTCATGCCCAGGGCCGGCCCCGGGGCCGCGCCGTCCTCCCAGCCGGCCGCTTCCTCGTCCCAGGGACCGGACCGGCCGGGGGGCCCGGGCGGCGAGGCAGGCGGTGACCCGTCGCCGGACGGGAAGGGGCCGCAGACCTCCGCGCCCGCCGTGGACCTCGCCGACGGCTACGTCGTGCGCGTGGACCCCGAGGGCTTCCGGATCGGCGTCGACAAGACCTGGCAGCGCAGCCCGGTCAACGACAGCGGCCAGGTCCGTTACGTCGGCGGGGACTTCACGCTCATCGTCGTCCCCGGCCGGGACACCGTCGGGGCGAACGGATCCGACCCGATGGCGTACCAGCGCGACAAGGAGCGGGAGCTCCAGCCCTTCCGCGACTCGTCCTGGTCCACGGCCTCCGGGCTGCGCCGGATCGACGTGGGCAAGCAGGCCATGGCGGAGGGCCAGTTCACCTGGCAGGACGGCACCGGACGCGAGGTGTACGTCCGCAATCTCGCCATGATCGTCGGCGACAGGTACCACGTGCTGCAGGTGATCGGCCCCGCGGACCAGCGGGACAAGGTCACCGAGATCTACCAGCAGGCCACGACCGCCTACCGCGCCCGGAGTTGACCCCGGAGCGTCGGTCCCGCCGTCTCTCCGTTCCCGACCGCGCGCCGCAACCGCCACATCACGGTGCGAGTTACTGAGCCGCCCCAGGTTCCGTGCACGTACCTCCCCTCCGTAACCTGGGAATCCAAGGAACGGGGCGGAGCACGTGGAACACGCACAGAGCGCGGGTACGGCAGCGGGACTTCTGCTGGCAGGCCGGTACCGACTGACCGAGAGCATCGGCCGCGGAGGCATGGGCAAGGTCTGGCGCGCGCAGGACGAAGTCCTCCACCGGACGGTCGCCGTCAAGGAACTGACCGCCGGTCTGTACGTGTCCGAGGCGGACCGCACGGTGCTGCACGCGCGCACCCAGAAGGAGGCCCGCGCCGCCGCCCGGATCAGCCACCCCAACGTTGTCACCGTCCACGACGTACTGGAGTACGACGGCCGGCCGTGGATCGTGATGCAGTACGTCGACGGGCCGTCACTCGCCGACGCGGCCAAGGAGTCCGGCCGTATCCAGCCGGCCGAGGCAGCCCGGATCGGGCTGCACGTCCTCGGGGCCCTGCGCGCCGCGCACGCCGCCGGGGTGCTGCACCGCGACGTCAAGCCCGGCAACGTGCTGCTCGCCTCCGACGGGCGGGTCCTCCTCACCGACTTCGGCATCGCCGCGATCGAGGGCGACTCGACCATCACCAGGACGGGCGAACTCGTCGGCTCCATCGACTACCTGGCCCCCGAGCGGGTCCGCGGCGGCGATCCCGGGCCGGCCTCCGACCTGTGGTCCCTGGGCGCCACCCTCTACTCGGCGGTGGAGGGGAACTCGCCGTTCCGGCGCACGTCACCGCTGTCCACGATGCAGGCCGTGGTGACCGAGGAGCACCCGCCCGCCCCGCACGCCGGAGCGCTGGAACCCGTCATCTCCGCGCTGCTGCGCAAGGAGCCCGAGCAGCGGCCGCCGGCCGACGAGACCGAGCGGATGCTGCTGGAGGCGGTGGAGGGGCGCCGGCCCCGAGCGGCGCAGGCGTATGTGCCCACACGGACGGTGGATCCGGAGGCCCGGCGGGCGGCGACCGTGCCGCTCACCGGGCCGACGCGCGCCCCGGCCCCCGCGACCTCCGCGCCGAAACGTTCCGGCGTCTGGCGCCGCGCGCTGCTCGTGGCCGTCATCGCCGCCGTGGCAGGCGGCGGCGCCGGATTCCTCGCCCTGCAGTACGGAACCGGTGGCGGGAGCCCCACCACCGACGACGCCGGATCGTCCGCCCCGGCCGCGGGCTCCACTCCGAAGCCGGCGGAAGGGGAGAGGTGGCAGCGGGTACGGGACCCCGAGGGCTTCAGCCTGCTCGTACCCGAGGGCTGGACGCGCCAGCGGGACGGCGACCAGATCGACTACACGCCGGACAACGGGCGTCGGCTCATCCGCATCAGCATCGACGCGACGCCCGATTTCGAGAACCCGTACATGCACATGCTCGACGTCGAGAAGACCGTCAGGAAGCGGCTGCCGGAGTACGAGCGGGTGCGGCTCGACCAGAACACCTTCCGGGACCGGGAGAACTCCGCCCTGTGGGAGTTCACCTGGACCGAGACCAGGAACAACGCGGGGGAGCGGCGCGCCATCGACCAGGTCTACTACGACGAAGACGGCACCGAGTACGCGCTCTACATGTCCAGTCCGGCGGAGGAGTGGGCCACGACCCGGCAGCGCTTCGACAGAATGGTGCAGAGCTTCCGGCCCTCGGCGGGCTGACTCTGTCACGGCTCTGCATCGCTCAACCCCGGCAGTGGCGATGGCAAACGATCTTCGCCAGGATATGAGCATGACGAACGACGGGGGACGGGCGAACGAGCCCACCAGTTACGCACTCCGCCCGCCGCAGGCGCCGCAGCCTGCCGGGCCGCCGCAGTCCGGACCGCGGCAGTCCGGTCCCGGTGCGCCGTATCCGGTGCCGACCCAGCAGGTGACCGGCACACCGGCGGCGCCTGCCGCCGACCCGGAGACCGGACGCGTCATCGGCGGGCGCTACCGGCTCGTCTCCCGCCTCGGGCACGGCGGCATGGGCACCGTCTGGCGCGCGCACGACGAGGTCGTCGACCGGGACGTCGCGGTCAAGGAGCCGCGCCTCCCCGAGCACTTGGGCGAGCGGGAGCGCGAGAACGTCCATCTGCGCATGCAACGCGAGGCCCGCGCCGCCGCCCGGATCGACCACCCCTCGGTCGTCACCATGCACGACGTCGTGATGGAGGACGGCAAGCCGTGGATCGTCATGGAGCTGGTGCGCGGCCAGTCCCTCGGCGACCGGCTGCAGGAGGGAACGCTGGACGTCCGCGAGGCCGCGAGGATCGGCCTCTCCGTCCTCGGCGCGCTGTCCGCCGCGCACGAGGCGGGCGTGCTGCACCGCGACGTGAAGCCCGACAACGTCCTGCTGGGGCGCGGTGACCGGGTCGTGCTCACCGACTTCGGCATCGCCCAGGTCGAGGGCGAGCAGGGTCTCACCGAGACCGGCGCGTTCGTCGGTTCGCCCGAGTACATCGCCCCGGAGCGGGTGCTGGGCCAGCGGCCGGGCCCGGAGTCGGACCTGTGGTCGCTCGGCGTGGTGCTGTACGCGGCCGTCGAGGGCATGTCCCCGTACCGGCGCTCGCACACCCCTGCCACGCTTCAGGCCGTACTCTCCGCGGAACCCCAGGTCCCGGCGCGCGGTTCCGGCGCCTTCGGCACGCTGGTGATGCAGTTGCTGCGCAAGGACCCCGCGGCCCGGCCGACCGCTGCGGAGATCCGCTCCACGCTGGAGGCCGTGGCCCGCCCGCCCCAGCCCTCCCCCGACGTGACCCGTGCGTACGGCACCGGGACCGCGGCCGGGAGCGGCGGCTCCCGCTGGGTGCCGCCGGTCCTGCACCGCAACCGCCCGGCGCAGTGGGGACTCCTCGGCGGCCTCCTCGCGGTCGCGCTCGCCGCCACCGCCGTCGCCGTCGACCCCTTCGGCGGCGACGAACTGCCGGAGGGCTGGAAGGTGCGCCCGGAGAGCGAGATCCTCGCGGCGGACGTGGCCGTGCCGGAGGAGTACGAACGGACCGAGTTCGACGGCGGCTTCGCCGTCAACTACCGCGACCCCAGCGGGGTCTTCTCGGTCTACCTGGAGCGCGTCGCGGCCGGAGACGAGGACACCACCGCGGAGGTCCTCGAGCCCAGGAAGGAGGTGTGGAAGGACTGGTACGCGAAGGGCGGCGAGAACGGCAGGGAGATCAAGGACGCCGACGTCGGCACCAGGGACGTCACACACCAGGGCGCGAAGTCCTTCGAGACCACGGTCGACTTCCTGTTCTACGGGGACAACGAGGAGGACGCCGTCCGCTACCGCTGGCACGAACTGGTCGTGCCCGGAAAGGACGAGGTGCACTGGCGGCTGAGGGTCCAGATGCCCTCGGAGGGCGCCGCCCGGCAGGACGGGGAGCAGATCTTCACGAACGTGGTGAAGCACCTGCAGATCCAGGATCTGTGATCCGCCCGGACCGAGCGAGGGGACGGGGGCCCACCGGGAGTGGATCCCCGCCGGACGACGGCCGGAGGCGGCCGGAGCGTTCGGCCCTCCTCCCGGGCGCGGGGGAGCGCGTCGAACCCGGAAATGTGGCGATGGGGATGGCGCGGGGCGTCACAAGCCCCTGATCAGGGCTTCTCTGCCAGTGATCACTGGCGCAATGTGTGGACCTGGCGAAAAGCTGTTACCGACGGGTACCCAAAGCCTTGATTGCGTCATACTCTCGCCCCCATGACGGACTCGCAGGCCCCCGCCGCCCAGCACACCGGCGCCCTCGGCACCAACCCCACCGCCGCCGCCCCGGCCGGCGCGCGCACCGCCGCCGACGTGGTCACCCCCGAGGTGGTCGCCCAGCTCACCCGGGGCGTCGTCGGCTCCGGCCGTACCGCCAACCACACTCCGTTCACCGGGGAGAAGCTGGCGGAGCTGCCCGAGTCCACCCCCGAGGACGTGGCCGAGGCCTTCGCCCGCGCCCGGGCCGCCCAGCCCGCCTGGGCCGCGACCTCCCCGCGCGCCCGCGCCGCCGTGCTGCTGCGCTTCCACGACCTGGTCCTGGAGCGTCAGGCCGAGGTGCTGGACCTCATCCAGCTGGAGACCGGCAAGGCCCGTCTGCACGCCCACGAGGAGGTCCTGGCCGTCGCCGTGGCCGCCCGCCACTACGGCCGGAAAGCGCCTTCCTATCTGAGGCCCAAGCGGCACGCCGGTGTCGTTCCCGTCCTCACCAAGACCACCGAACTGCGCCAGCCGCGCGGGGTGGTCGGCCAGATCGCCCCCTGGAACTACCCCCTGGAGCTGTCGGTCGGCGACGCGCTTCCCGCGTTCGTCTCCGGCAACGCCGTCGTGATGAAGCCCGACACCGAGACCGCGCTCACCGCACTCTGGGCCCGTGACCTGCTGATCGAGGCAGGGCTCCCGGCAGGTGTCTTCCAGGTCGTCCTCGGTGAGGGACCGGTCGTGGGCCCCGAGGTCGTGAGGCACGCCGACTACGTCTCGTTCACGGGATCCACCCGCACCGGCCGGGAGGTCGCCCGGGGTGCCGCGGCCCGTCTCGTCGGCGTCTCCCTCGAACTCGGCGGCAAGAACGCCATGCTGGTGCTGCACGACGCCGACATCGACAAGGCCGCGGCCGGCGCCGTCCGGGCCTGCTTCTCCTCCGCCGGGCAGCTCTGCATCTCCATCGAGCGGCTGTACGTGCACGAGTCGGTCGCCGACGCGTTCGTGGAGCGCTTCGCGGCCCGTACGAAGGCCATGCGGCTGGGCAGTGCCCTCGCGTACGGCGCCGACATGGGGTCCCTGGTCGGCGAGCGCCAGCTGGAGACGGTCAAGCGGCACGTCGAGGAGGCCGTCGCCAAGGGCGCCACCCTCGTCGCGGGCGGCGTCCACCGCACCGACATAGGCCCGCTGTTCTACGAGCCGACCATCCTCGACGGGGTCGAGGCGCCGATGTCCGTCTGCACCGAGGAGACCTTCGGCCCCGTCGTCTCGGTCTACCGGTTCACGGACGAGGACGACGTCGTCGAGCAGGCCAACGCCACCCCGTACGGCCTCAACTCCAGTGTCTGGACCAGGGACGGCAGGCGAGGTCACGCGGTCGCGGCCCGGCTGCGCACGGGCACCGTCAACATCAACGAGGGTTATGCGCCCGCATACGGCAGCGTGCAGTCGCCGATGGGCGGCATGAAGGACTCCGGTCTCAGCCGGCGCCACGGCTCCGAGGGCATCCTCAAGTACACCGAGGCCCAGACCGTGGCGCAGCAGCGGCTGATCCCGCTCGCCCCGTCCTTCGGCATGGACGACGAGAAGTACGCGGCGTTCATGAGCACGTCCCTGAAGGTGATGAAGGCCCTGCGGCTGCGCTAGGGCGGAGCAGCTCCGTCCGTCCGTCCCGCAGGCCAGGAGGGACCTTCGCCACACGCCCCGGTGCCGCCCGCACCCGCACGTTTTCCACGAGGAGAGCCATGTCCGAGGACTTCCCTGCCCACGAACCGGGTGACCGGGGCGAGAGCGACGCGGATTCCGCGTACGACTACGACGTCGTCGTCGTCGGCTCGGGCTTCGGCGGCTCGGTCTCCGCGCTGCGTCTCACCGAGAAGGGCTACCGCGTCGGCGTCCTGGAGGCGGGCCGCCGCTTCACCCGGGAGACCCTGCCGAAGAACTCCTGGGACCTGCGCAACTACCTCTGGGCTCCGGCGCTCGGCCTCTTCGGCATCCAGCGCATCCACCTGCTGGGCAATGTGATGGTGCTGGCCGGCGCCGGAGTCGGCGGCGGCTCGCTGAACTACGCCAACACGCTCTACGTGCCGCCCGCGCCGTTCTTCAACGATCCGCAGTGGAAGGACATCACGGACTGGCAGGACGAGCTGAAGCCCTACTACGACCAGGCCAAGCGCATGCTCGGGGTGCGGCTCAACCCGACCATGACCCCGTCGGACGTCCATCTGAAGGCCACCGCACAGGCGATGGGCGTCGGCGACACCTTCCACATGGCCCCCGTCGGCGTCTTCTTCGGCGACGGCAGGGACGCGGTCGGCGAGGACGGCACCGGCACGCCGAAGGCAGAGCCCGGGGCCGAGGTCCCGGACCCGTACTTCGGCGGGGCCGGGCCCTCGCGTCGCGCCTGCACGGAGTGCGGCGAGTGCATGACGGGCTGCCGCCACGGCGCCAAGAACACGCTGAACGAGAACTACCTCCACCTCGCCGAGAGGGCGGGAGCCGTCATCCACCCCATGACGTCGGTGGTCACGGTGCGTGAGGACTCCCGCGGCGGCTTCGAGGTCGGCACCGTCCCCAGCGACGGCCGGCGCAAGGGCGGCGGCCGTACGTTCACGGCCCGGCGGGTCGTCGTCGCCGCCGGCACGTACGGCACCCAGACCCTCCTGCATCGGATGAAGGACGACGGGCTCCTGCCGCGCCTCTCCGCCCGGCTGGGCGAGCTGACCCGCACCAACTCCGAGGCCATCGTCGGGGCCCAGACCGACAACCGGCGCTACCGCAAGCGCCACGGCAAGGACAGGGTGGACTTCACCCGCGGCGTCGCGATCACGTCCTCGATCCACCCGGACGCCAGCACCCACATCGAGCCGGTCCGCTACGGCAAGGGCTCCAACGCGATGGGCGGGATGACCGTCCTCCAGGTCCCGTACAGCTCGCGGCGCGTTCTGGGCTGGCTCGCCAACTGCGCCCGGCACCCGTGGCGCACCGTCCGGGCGCTCTCCAACCGCCGCTGGTCGGAGCGGACCATCATCGGACTCGTGATGCAGTCCCTGGACAACTCGCTGACGACCTACCGCAAGCCCAAGGGCGTCGGCAAGGGCCTGCTGACCGCCCGCCAGGGGCACGGAGCCCCGAACCCCGGCCAGATCCCCGAGGCCACGCGCGCCGCGACGCTCCTCGCCGAGGAGATCAACGGTTTCGCCGGATCCAATATCGGCGAGCTGATCGGCACCCCGCTCACCGCCCATTTCCTCGGCGGCTGCCCCATCGGCGCCACGGCGGAGACCGGCGTCATCGACCCGTACCACCGCCTGTACGGCCACCCCGGCATCTCGGTCGTCGACGGCGCCTCGGTGTCCGCGAACCTGGGTGTGAACCCGTCCCTGACGATCACGGCCCAGGCCGAGCGAGCGATGTCCTTCTGGCCCAACAAGGGCGAGTCGGACCCGCGCCCCGAACAGGGCGCCGCCTACGAACGCCTGGCCCCGGTCGCGCCCAAGGCCCCCGCCGTTCCCGCGGACGCCTTCGGAGCCCTGAACCTGCCGTTCCTCGGCATGCCGACGGTCCCGCCGAAGTCGTCCTGACCGCCCCTGAACAGACGAGAGGCGCTGCACCCCCCTCCGAGTGCAGCGCCTCTCTTGCTCGGTGCGGTGCGTTACGCGACGGCGTCGCCCTTGCGGCGCTTCATCGCGAAGACGACACCGGCGCCGGCGACGACGGCGATACCGCCGGCGATGCCGATGGCCGGGAGCACGGAGGAGGAACCGGTCTCGGCGAGGCTGCCGGTGACGGGGATCTCCTTGATCTCACCCTGGGGCCTGGTGTCGGGGCCCTTGTCCCCGGGCTTCTGGTCGCCCGGCTTGGCCTCGCCCGGGTTCTCGTTCGAGGAGCCCGGCTTCAGGACGACGAAGTCCACGACCTGGCCCGCGTTCTCGGCGATGCACTCCTGGCCCTTGACGTCACCGAGGTAGCCGCCCGAGCCGAAGGAGTAGCTGTCGCCTGCCGGAGCGTTCTTGTCGATGGCGAGACGCAGGTCGATCTTCACGAAGTCCTGGGACTTCATGGTCTCGACGCCCCAGAAGTAGTCGCCGGCCCACTCCTCGTTCCCGATGCCAACCCACTCGTTGGTGCCGGGAAGCTTGAACTCCAGGTCGACGTACTTGCTGAGGAACTTGTCCGCGTCCTCGTACTCGTAGTTCTCAACCTCGGCGTAGAAAGCGACCTGCTTGAGGTCGGTCTCCGACTTGTTCGTGATGGTGAGGTTGAACTCCTCGGGGGCGCTGCCCGCGACGATCTTGCCGGGCAGGCCGGAGATCTGGACGTCGAGAGCCTTCTCCTCGAAGTTCTCGTCGACCTCCTCGCAGTACGGCAGGAACTCCTCGTCGTCGCCCGGCTCCTCGTCGGCGTTCTCGTCCTTGCCGGCGTCGTCCTTGGAGGTGTCCTCCTCGGTGGCGTCGTCCTTGGTCGAGTCGTCCTTGCCGGCGTCGTCCTTGGAGGTGTCCTCCTCGGTGGCGTCGTCCTTGGCCGTGTCCTCTTCCGTGGCCGGGTTCTCTGCGTTGTTCGCGTCGTCCTCAGCGGAGGGCGTCTCGGTCTTCGCCGCGTCGTCCTCCGTTGTCGGGGTCTCCGTGTCACCAGTTGAGCCGGCGGTGGACGTCGTGCTGGTGGTGCCGTCAGTCGCGTAGGCGGCCGGCGCCGCCAGGAAGGCGGCAGGGGCTATGACAGCGGTCGCGGCAGCGACAGCCATAGCGCGGCGAAGCTTCATCAAGACCTCAGTGAAGTCCGGCGTGCCGCGTCACGCGGCACGGAGTCTGTGGGGCCCTCCCGGCTATGGGGGTACGGGTGTGGCCGTTGGTTCCGCATGCATGACCTGTGACCAGTGCAATTGGTTGCACAGGAACTCACACAGAATTTATGTGACGCCCGACACAGTGCCGCGGGCATATGGCGGTCGAGGTGCCCGCTCCGCGCGGCGTTCCGATCCGTGATCTGTACATGCACAACCGTGCGCGCCCTCTCCTGGTCGAATCGGCTGCCGTGTCACACGGCCCACAGGATTCCTCCGAACAGGAGGTCGTAGTAGATGAGACGTCGTTCCGTGGATCAGTCCGCACTGCGCCGCACCGCAGCCGGCCTCGCGACGGCCGGACTGCTCGCAGCGGCCGGGATCGGCGCGGCACCCGCGTACGCCGTCGACCCGGTGTTCACGCTCGGCGGGCCGGCCGAGGTGGCGCTGCGGCCGCATCCGGGCAGTGGGGAGCCGCACAGCACGACCGTCGACTTCACCGTGAACAACCCGTCCGAGGACGTGGAGAACGGTGACTTCGACGGCGAGCACACCGTCACGTTCGACCTCAGCGGACTCGCCGGCGTCGCCGACGTCAGGTTCGGCGAGACCGGGAGCTCCGACTGCAGGATCACCGGCACCAAGGGTGTGTGCACGGACTGCGGCGTCTGGGTCGGCCTGAGCAGTGTCGCCGAGCTGGAGGTGTCCGCGGCCAAGGGCGGCGAGATCGGCGCAACCGGTGACATCGAGGTCACCGGCTCCGCCGAGGGCGCGACCTTCACCACCGCCTCGACCCGAATCGTCATCGGCGGTCCGGACCTGGTGATGGAGCCGCTGAACCTCGAGCAGGAGGTCGCGCCGGGCGACGCCCAGCCGGCAAGGATCACCTTCGCCAACGCCGGCACCACCGCCGCCGAGGGCGTCCTCCTCACGCTGATCTACTCGCGCGGCATCGAGATCCCCGAGCGCTACTCCAACTGCGAGTACACCAAGGGCGTCGACGGCTCGTTCGAGACCGCCTACGCGAAGGCGATCTGCGCCTTCGAGGGCACCTTCGAACCCGGCGAGGTGTACGAGCTGTCCCGGCCGCTCACGGTCAAGGCCGCCGAGCACGCCTACATCGAGGACTTCATCCACCGAGTGAACGAGGACAGCCCCGCGGAGCGCGCCGCGCAGCGCACCGGAGCGGCCTTCGACAAGGGTGCGGGCGTCGAGCTCTCGCTGAACAGGAAGACCGTGAAGGCCCGTGCCACGGACCTCGACCCGTGGAACAACCAGCAGGAGCAGCCGATCCGGGCGAGGAACACAGCGGACTTCGCGGCCTACGGCGGGAGCGTCCCGAAGGCCGCCGAAGGTGAGACGGGGACGACGGTCGGCTTCCGCAACAACGGTCCCGCGTGGGTCGGGTACCTCCGTTCCGGCGAGAACATCGGCACCGTCGACGTCACGATCCCGCAGGGTGCCGTGGTCACCGAGAAGCCGGCGAACTGCGACGGCGTGACCTCTGCGGGCGAGGAGCGCGAGAAGCAGCTCGGCGCGCCGCGCTACCTGTGCGCGGTGCCGTCCATCGTGCTGGAGGACGAGAACTTCGCGCTGCCGTTCGCCATGAAGATCGAGAAGGTCGTCGAGAGCGCGACCGGTACCGTCACCGTGCGGAACTGGTACGAGTCCCGGCCGGCGCTGGCATTCGACCCGGTGAAGGGCAACAACACGGCCCAACTGGTGCTGAACGGCAAGGACTCGGGTTCCTCCGCGTCCGGCGGAACCTCCGGCGGTACGTCGGGCGGTTCCACTGCGGGCGGTTCGACCGGTGGAGACGGTGCGCCGTCCACGGGCGGCGCGTCCGGCGAATCGGCCGTGGGCGACACCACGGTCGACGGGGATCTGGCCTCCACCGGCTCCTCGGCCGGATGCGGCCGGTTCCGGGCGTCCCCGGAACCGGCCGCCTTGGGGTGACCGGGCTGCTGTCCCCTGCCGACCGGTCACGCTCGCCGGGGCGAGGTCCCAAGACGTACCTCCGGTACGTCACACGCCCCGGCGGAGCCACGCGTGGATCTTTCCTTCGGGGCCCGCCCCTGGCTGGCACGGACATCGGTACCAACGAAGCGCTCAGGGACCGGACACGGGCCGTACGGGTGAGAGCGCGCCCGTACGGATGTGCGTACAACGTGCGGCGGGAATCCGCGCAGGCACGGCGGCCGCGCACGGCGCGCCCCACCGGGCAACGCGCAGCATCTCCGGGCGGGAACTGCGCGCATCCTGGGGACCACGGCGCACGGCGTACCGTTCAGACGCGGCCGCGGCACAGCTCCAGCAGCGTCATCGCCAGCGCCGTCCCCGGCTTGCCGAGCGCCTCCCTGTAGTGACCGAGCACCTCCATCTCACGCGAGAGGTTCACCCGGCGGCCCCCGGACGTGATCCGGGCCTCCTGGATGACGGCCGAGACGGCCATCCGTTCCTGGATCAGCCCGATGATCCGGTCGTCGAGGGAGTCGATGCGGTCGCGGGCGCCGTTGATCAGGTCCGCGGCCTCGTCGGTGCGGGCGCTGGTGTCGGGACGGGCTGCGGTGTCGGTGGCGGGCACGGAGGCTCCTTGGGTGCAGGCCCCGTACCGACCGGGCCCGGAAACGACAGGACGCCCCGGGCCTTGTCGGCCCGGGGCGCCTGGGAAGTCGCTTGTCAGTTGCTCAAGCAGCACGTCCATGGCAGCCGGCGGGCCGGGTGCCATAGGTAAAGAAGAAGGTCGAGTGCTTGCGCATGGGGGTCAGTATGACCCCCATGCCCCCGCCGGGGCCAACGCGGGTTCGGATGGTGAGACGAAGAGCGGTACCGCGGCGCCGGTAGAATCGACTGACAGAGCCCCCCTCCATCCACCGCCGGAAGGCCGCCGTAGTGTCATCTGCGTCCCCCGCTGCCGCGCCCGACGTCACCAACCCGGACACGACCCCGGACGTGGTCCTCGTTGTCGACTTCGGCGCCCAGTACGCCCAGCTCATCGCCCGCCGCGTCCGTGAGGCGCGCGTCTACAGCGAGATCGTCCCGTCCACCATGCCGGTGCAGGAGATGCTGGCCAGGAAGCCCGCGGCGATCATCCTCTCCGGCGGCCCGTCCTCCGTGTACGCGGAGGGTGCCCCGCGCCTCGACCGTGCGCTGTTCGAGGCCGGAGTCCCCGTCTTCGGCATGTGCTACGGGTTCCAGCTGATGGCGCAGACGCTCGGCGGCACCGTCGACAACTCCGGCGCCCGTGAGTACGGCCGTACCGACCTGCACGTCAGCAAGGCCGGCTCGACGCTCTTCGAGGGCACCCCGGCCGAGCAGCAGGTCTGGATGTCGCACGGCGACGCCTGCTCCGCGGCTCCCGAGGGCTTCACCGTCACCGCCTCCACGGCCGTTGTGCCCGTGGCCGCGTTCGAGAACGACGAGAAGAAGCTCTACGGCGTCCAGCACCACCCCGAGGTGATGCACTCCACCTACGGCCAGCAGGTCCTGGAGCACTTCCTCTACCGCGGCGCGGGCATCGAGCCGACGTGGACGACGGGCAATGTGATCGAGGAGCAGGTCGCCGCGATCCGTGAGCAGGTCGGCGACAAGCGCGCCATCTGCGGACTGTCCGGCGGTGTCGACTCCGCCGTCGCGGCCGCGCTCGTGCAGAAGGCCATCGGCTCACAGCTGACCTGCGTGTACGTCGACCACGGCCTGATGCGCAAGGGCGAGACCGAGCAGGTCGAGAAGGACTTCGTCGCCGCGACCGGCGTCTCCCTGAAGGTCGTCGACGCCGAGCAGCGCTTCCTCGACGCGCTCGCCGGGGTCTCCGACCCCGAGGAGAAGCGGAAGATCATCGGCCGGGAGTTCATCCGAGTCTTCGAGCAGGCGCAGGCCGAGATCGTCGCCGAGGCGGCGGGTGAGCACGGCGAGCAGCCGGTGCAGTTCCTGGTCCAGGGCACGCTCTACCCGGACGTGGTGGAGTCCGGCGGCGGCACGGGCACGGCGAACATCAAGTCGCACCACAACGTCGGTGGTCTCCCCGAGGACCTCGAGTTCGAGCTCATCGAGCCGCTGCGGAAGCTGTTCAAGGACGAGGTCCGGATGGTCGGCCAGGAGCTGGGCCTGCCGGAGGAGATCGTCCAGCGCCAGCCGTTCCCGGGCCCCGGTCTCGGCATCCGTATCGTCGGCGAGGTCACCAAGGAGCGCCTGGACCTGCTGCGCGAGGCCGACTCGATCGCCCGCGAGGAGCTAACCGCCGCCGGTCTCGACCGCGACATCTGGCAGTGCCCGGTGGTCCTGCTCGCGGACGTGCGCTCCGTCGGCGTCCAGGGCGACGGCCGTACCTACGGCCACCCGATCGTGCTCCGCCCGGTCTCGTCCGAGGACGCGATGACGGCGGACTGGACGCGGATGCCGTACGACGTCCTGGCGAAGATCTCGACCCGTATCACCAACGAGGTCGCCGACGTGAACCGCGTCGTCCTCGACGTGACGTCGAAGCCGCCGGGCACCATCGAGTGGGAGTGACCCCCGCTCCGTAGGTCAACACCGACGCCGTCGCTCATACGTTCGGGTGGCGGCGTCGGCGGTCACGGTTGGTAGTCGAGCCGCACCGGTACGCGGGCGCGGGCATCCCGTACTTCTGGCGCGTCGAGATGGCCGCCGACGAACGGCCGGTGGTCCACGTCCTCGAGCTCGACAAGGAGTCGCGCGTCTATGTGCCGGGCGGCACCTCCCGCGACCGGCTCAAGGTCTCCGTCCCCTTCGGCATCGACATCGACCTCGCGGACATCGACCGTCTCCGAGCCGGCCGCCACCGCGGGGCCAGGCCCGTCCCCCACCCCACCTCCCACGTGCGGCCGTGCACCTCCGGTCCCGTGCAAGGTGCGCGCCGTATATGGCCAGTTGGCGCACTCGGAGGTACCTTCCGCGCCATGACCGACATGCCGGAGCCGATACCCGCCGAACGGCTGCACTTCGCCATGCCGCCCGTGCACGAGTCCTTGGCGGATGAACGTGTGTACCGGAAGCAGCGGCTGGCCGGCGCGCTGCGGCTGTTCGCCCGGTTCGGGTACGAGGACGGCGTCGCCGGGCACATCAGCGTGCGGGACCCGGAGGTGCCGGACTGCTTCTGGGTCAACCCGTTCGGGGAGCCGTTCGCCACGATGACGGCAGGCAGGCTGATCCTGGTCAACGGGGACGGACAGGTCGTCCTCGGCACCCGGCACGTCAACCAGGCCGCGTTCGCCGTGCACGCCGCCGTGCACCGGGCCCGGCCCGAGACCGTCGCCGTCGTGCACAGCCACTCCGTCCACGGCCGGGCGCTGGCCGCGCTCGGTGAACTGCTGGACCCGATCTCCCAGGAGGCGTGCGCCTTCTACCAGGCCCACGCACTGTACGACGCCTACACGGGCGTGGCCGTCGACGCGGAGGAGGGCAGGCGCGTCGCGGCCGCGCTCGGCCCGTACAAGGCGGTCATCCTGCGCAACCACGGGCTCCTCACGGTCGGGGACTCGGTCGACGCGGCGGCCTGGTGGTTCGTCTCCATGGAGCGCTGCGCGCAGGTGCAGCTGAGCGCCCGGGCCGCCGGGAAGCCGGTGCTCATCGACCACCGCGACGCGCTCGCCACCCGTGAGCAGCTCGGCGGCGATCTCGTCGCATGGATCAGCTACCAGCCCCTGTGGCGTCGGATCGCCACCGAAGAACCCGAACTCATGTCTTAGTACGTCAATTTGATCGTGCGGAAATCACCCCCGCGCCTGCTTCCCGAGGCTCGCGCAGCCTCGTCCGTACGGCACAATTCCTTTGAATCACGGGTTGGTTGCCGAAGCTGCCTACCGGGGAAGGGTGCGTCGCCGTGGCGGTGCAGGAAGCGGGACAGAGCGTGCACGGCGGTGGATGTACCTGTGGCGACTGCCCGCACGGCAGACGCGAGGGGCACCGGAGGGCCGTCGCCCGGTTCCTGGCCAGGCGCGACGAACTCGCCGGGGGACGCGGGCTGCCCGCCCAGGTCGCCTCCTCCGCGGGCGGCACCCGTCAGTGGATCTCCGACGAGCTGACCGAGTCGGCCCGTGCGGTCGCCGAGCGCAGCCGCGCCGCCGGGGAGTCGTGGCTCACCCGCGTCTGGCGGCGCACCCTGATGGTGCTGTGGGGCTGGGTCGTGCTGCTCCTCCTGGTGCAGGCCGTGACCGCGATCGGCTCCGGCTGGACCGTGGCCCGCACCGCCTGCCTCGCCGCCGCCGTCTGTCTGGCCGGGCTGCTCACCGGGGCGGCCCGGCTCCACCGGGCGCACGGCGGACTGCTCGCACCGCTCGTCGGCGAGGACAACCGGCTGTCGACCTCGCGGGCGGTGGCCGCCGCGTGGGTGTTGTTCGCCGCCTACACCGTGCTGTTCCTGGCGTTCCGGCTCGCCGCGTCGGCCCCCGCCGGACTCGGCCTCGCCCAGGGCGCCGGACTGCTCACGATCACGGCCGCCGTCTCCCTGATCGCCGTCGTCGTCCGCCGTGTCGTCACCGTGCGCATCATCACCCAGCGGCTGCAGAAGGTGGAGGCGGACCGGCCCCGGCCCGCGGACCTGGTGTGTGACGACGCGGGTCGCGGCAGCTTCCCGGACGCCCAGTACGTCCTCGTCGGCGGGGTCGCCCTCGTCTGCGCGACGGTGCTGCTGGCCCGCCGGCCCGACCGGTTGCCGGAGCTGCCGTGGGGTCTGACCGTGCTGGTCCTGGTCTCGGCGGGGGTCTACCTCGCCGGGAAATACGCGGAGGGCGGCCGCCCGGTCGTCCTGTCCGTCGTCCGCGCCAGGGAGCCCGGCGGCTTCGACGGTCCCGTCCGCATCGGCGACGACATCGAGATCCGGGGCGCCGGGTTCGTGCCGCCGGGCGCCGGGAACCCCGACCGGCTCGCGCTGATGACCGTCCGGATCGGCTCGGTCCACGTCCATGTGCCGCTGGTCCCGGTCCCCGGCGGATTCACCAGCCCCAGTGATACGAGCATCACGGTCCCGGTGCCGGCCGAGGTCGAGCCCGGAAGGGTCGAGGTGCAGGTCGTGACGGCGGCGGGTGCCGAGTCGAACCGGATGGCCGTCGACGTCGTGGACTGACCGGGCTGAGCCGTACGGCCGCCGCCCCCGTGTTCACGGGGGCAGGAGGTGGGGACAATCGTCGCAGCCGGGTGAGACACGGAGGCGACGATGACGCATGTGTACCGGACGACGGCGACGTACGCGACCGACGACGTGGGCACCGACTGGAAGGAACGCGCGGCGCGCTACTCGCTGCTGCCGCTGCGGCTGTTCCTCGGAGTGACCTTCGTCTACGCGGGACTGGACAAGCTCCTCGACAGCGCGTTCATCTCCGCGAGCGGTACCGGCTCCATCGGCGAGCTGATGACCAACGTGCGGAACAGCTCCGCCGTGCCCGCGCTCGTGGACATGGCCCTGAAGAGCCCCGAGGGCTTCGGCTACGCGATGGCCTTCGGTGAACTGGCCGTCGGCGTCGGCACCCTGCTGGGGCTGCTCGCGCGGCTGGCCGCCCTCGGCGGGGCGCTGATCTCGCTGAGCCTGTGGCTGACCGTCAGCTGGCAGACCGAGCCGTACTACTACGGGAACGATCTGGCCTACCTGGTGGCCTGGCTGCCGCTGGTGCTCGCCGGCGCCTCCGTGTTCTCGCTGGACGCGGCGATCGCGGAACGGCGCCGACGCAGCCGGTAGTGGACGAAGGTGGCGACGGCGGCGAGGAAGAGGCCGCCGGACATCAGCGGAAGGGCCGTGAACCACGGGGCCTGCCAGGCTCCGGCCGCGTCACCGAGATAGGCCGCGGCGGTCCCCAGGGCCGCCGTGCCCGCGATCAGCCTCCCCGGACGGAACTCATGAAGCAGCACGGGTGACCTCCACCTGTCCGAGCGCGACCGTCAGATCGAGGTCGAGCGTGCCCGCGGGCCCCGCACCGGTGGGCGGAGCGAGCGTATCCGTGCGGTGCCTGTCCGGGGCGACGTCCACGTCGTTCACCGGATCCCCGGGCAGCCGGACGTCACCGACGCCGGCGCGGGCCCGGATCCGCACCGTGGCGTTCGGGGGCAGCACGACCCTCAACCGGCCCGCGCCGACCTCCGCGACGGTGCTCACCGTCCCCTCCGGCGGCACCGCCACCCGGCTCAGGTCGAGCGTGGCCGTGCCCGAGCCCAGCTGGTACCGCGGAGCGACGGCGGCGGCCGTCGCGGGCCGCCACTCCGTCCGCGTCCACTGGGTGCTGATCTCCTCGGGCAGGACGGAGGCACCCGTCAGGAGCACGGCCGTGACCACGGTCAGCAGGACCGTGCCACCGCCGATCCGGCCGAGG
Source organism: Streptomyces sp. HNM0645 (assembly GCF_030056615.1). Classification (NCBI taxonomy): domain Bacteria; kingdom Bacillati; phylum Actinomycetota; class Actinomycetes; order Kitasatosporales; family Streptomycetaceae; genus Streptomyces; species Streptomyces sp. HNM0645. The sequence goes on from NZ_JASHLT010000007.1 coordinate 123,427, forward strand.
AGGCTGCCGACCACCAGGCCGAATCCGAACACGGCGAGCGCGCAGGCGAGCCCGGTCTGCAGGCTGGTGCCCAGCGGCTGCGACTCCCAGGACAGACCCGTGCCGAGACCACCCGCCACCAGAGCGAGCAGGAAGACGGTTCCGGCGATGCCCCGGGGCCCGCGCGGGCGCGGTGACGGGGTGGCGCGGTGCTGCTCGCGGGGCAGTGCGGCGGTGCCCGGCGCGGCGTCGGCCGGCCCCCACAGGTAGCCCGTCGCCACCGGCCCCGTGGTGCCGTCCTTGACGATCGGGTCCCGCCACCAGGACGGGCTGTCGGGTGTCGGGGGCGCCTTGGCCTCCGGTGGGGCCTCCGACACGGCGTGCGCGGTCGCCGCGTCCAGCGGCCCGCCGTCCGGGGCGGCGGTGGTGCGCCGCCGCGACCACACAGCGGCGCCCGCGACGGCGAGCGACAGCAGCGCGGAGAACGCGAGCGTCCCGTCGTTGCCCAGCATCGACAGGAACAGCCCGCAGCCGAGCAGTGCCAGCAGCACGGCGACCAGGGCGGCCCCGTCGACCCGGCCGGACAGGGCGCGCCGCGCCTCGTTCTCCTCCTCGCCCTCCAGCGGGATCAGCAGCCAGGCGAAGCCGTAGAAGATCAGACCGATGCCGCCGGTCACCGCAAGCACACCCGTGGCGATACGGAAGACCACCGGGTCGACGTCGCAGTACCGGCCGAGACCCCCGCAGACCCCGCCGACGACCTTGTGCCGCGCGGTCCGGCGCAGCAGCACTGGCGGGAACCGCGGCTGCGGCGGCGGCGCGGCGGGCGGGGCGGTCGGCTGAGTCATGTCTCCATGGTGGCGGTCCGCCACGGCGGGCGGCAGCCGTCCCGACCCTGGCCCTTCCCTGATTTCGCACCCCGGGGCCCGGCGCGGGACCCCGATGCTCAGGGTCTCTCTCAGGGACGGCCCTGATGTCCCCACGGCCGGGCCCGTGTGACCATCGGGGCATGCCCGTCGCCACCGCCCGTCCGCCCGAGACCGAAGAGCCCGCCGCCCGCAGGCTGTACCGCAGCGCGGAGGGCCGTTGGCTGGGCGGCGTGGCGCGCGGGCTGGCGGGGCACCTCGGCCTGCCGGTGATCTGGGTCCGGCTCGTCTTCCTCGGGCTCTTCATGGCGGACGGCCTCGGCGCGTTGCTCTACGCGGTGTTCTGGATCGCCGTGCCGCTCGGCGTCGGGGGCAGGTCGGCCGAGCCCAAGCCCGTCTTCGAGACGGCACCCGACGGTAGACGACGACTGCGCAAGCCCGACAAGGGGCAGCTGTTCGCGCTGGTCGCCCTGCTGATCGGCGCGGTCGTGTTCGTCGCCAACATCGACCTCGGCGGCCCCGCGAACCGCTACGTCTGGCCGGTGCTGCTGACGGGCGCCGGTGTCGTGCTGGTGTGGCGGCAGGCGGACAACGCCCGTCGGGCGCAGTGGACCGGCGACGAACGGCGCCGCGGACTGCTGCAGCTCGCGCGCGGCCTGGCGGGCGTCGCGCTGGTCGGCATGGGACTGACCGTCTTCGTGGTCGTCCGGGGCTCCGCCGCGCAGCTCGGCAACGTCCTGACCGCCGCCCTGGCCGTGATCGCCGGTGTGGCCCTGCTGGCCGGCCCGTGGCTGGTGCGGATGACCCAGGACCTCTCCGAGGAGCGCCTCATGCGCATCCGCGCCCAGGAGCGTGCCGAGGTCGCCGCCCATGTCCACGACTCCGTGCTGCACACCCTCACCCTGATCCAGCGGAACGCGGACGACGCGGGCGAGGTGCGCCGGCTCGCCCGCGCCCAGGAGCGCGAGCTGCGCAACTGGCTGTACCGGCCGGAGGGCACCGGCAAGGAGGAGGACGAGGAGCCCACCATGCTCGCGGACGCGGTGAAGCGCGCCGCGGCGGAGGTCGAGGACAAGCACGGCGTCCCGCTGGAGGTCGTCGTCGTCGGTGACTGCCCGCTCGACGAGAAGCTGACGGCGCAGATGCAGGCCGCGCGTGAAGCAATGGTCAACGCGGCGAAGTACGGTGGCGAGGGCGGACCCGTACAGGTGTACGCGGAGGTGGAGGGCCGTACGGTGTTCGTCTCGGTGCGCGACCGGGGGCCGGGGTTCGACCCCGACGCGGTACCGGAGGACCGCATGGGCGTACGAGAATCGATCGTCGGCCGTATGCAGCGCAACGGAGGGACGGCGCGCCTGCGGTCGGTGCCCGGCGGAGGCACCGAAGTGGAGCTGGAGATGGAGAGGGCGGACGGATGACCGAGCAGACCGACGCAGCCGAGGGGACGGAGCGCCGGGTACGGGTCGTGCTCGTCGACGACCACCGGATGTTCCGCGCGGGTGTGCAGGCCGAGATCGGCAGGACGGAGGAGACGGGCGTCGAGGTCGTCGGCGAGGCCGCCGACGTCGACCAGGCCGTCACCGTGATCACTGCCACCCGTCCCGAGGTGGTGCTCCTCGACGTCCATCTGCCCGGTGGCGGCGGCGTGGAGGTGCTGCGCCGCTGCGCAGGACTGGCAGCGGCCGCCGAGCGCCCCGTCCGCTTCCTGGCGCTGTCCGTGTCGGACGCCGCCGAGGACGTCATCGGCGTGATCCGCGGCGGCGCACGCGGCTATGTGACGAAGACGATCACCGGTGCCGATCTGGTCGACTCGATCTTCCGGGTCCAGGAGGGCGACGCGGTGTTCTCGCCGCGGCTGGCCGGATTCGTCCTCGACGCGTTCGCCTCGACGGACGCGCCTCCTGTGGACGAGGACCTGGACCGGCTCACCCAGCGCGAGCGCGAGGTGCTGCGGCTGATCGCCCGGGGCTACGCGTACAAGGAGATCGCCAAGCAGCTCTTCATCTCGGTGAAGACGGTGGAGTCGCACGTCTCGGCGGTGCTGAGGAAGCTGCAGCTGTCGAACCGGCACGAGCTGACGCGCTGGGCGACGGCACGACGGCTGGTCTGAGCCCGCGAGCCCCGGCGGGCACCACGCGGCCGGTGAGGACCCGGCCGGGTACGACGGGGCAGGCGAGGACCACCGGGCGGGACGGGGTCGTCGCGGTCCGCCGGACGAGACGACCGGTCGGCGAGGCGTACGGGCGGCGGCGACGGGACGCGCGCCCGCGCGGCCGGCCTGCGCCTCCAGCCTGCACCGGGCCCGCTCACCCCGTGTCCACGAATCCGGCATGAGGCGGATGTGTGACGAAAACGCCCCGCGTACGCGGCAACCGGGGAGGGGTCCGCTCCCTCTAACCGTCCGTGATGAGCTTGACCGGTACCTCCTTCTTCGTGACCTCGATCGTGCTGGCCGCGGTCGCGGTGCTGCTGCCGCTGGTCCTGTGGAGCAGGGTGCGCGGCCCGGCCCTGGTGCGGGTCGCCGTCCGGCTGGCGATGCTCGGCTTCGCGCAGGCGACCGCGCTGGTGGCCGTGTTCGTCGCCGTGAACAACAGCAACGGTCTGTACGGCAGTTGGGAGGACCTGCTCGGCACGGGCGACCACGTCGAGGCCGCGTCCGACCTCGGAACGGACGGACTGGGCGGGGTGCGCTTCGCCGACCTCCCCAAGAGCAGGGTGACGTTCGGACGCGTGACCGATCCGCTCCTGGGCGAGGGCGTCCAGGTCACCGAACTCACCGGGCAGGTGTCGGGCGTCCGCGGCGAGGTCTACGTCTGGCTGCCCCCGCAGTACGACGAACCCGCCTACCGGAACACGAAGTTCCCGGTCGTCGAACTGTTGCCGGGGTACCCGGGGTCGGCGAAGGCGTGGTTCGCCACGCTCGAGGTGCAGGAGCAGTTGCGGCCGCTGATGGAGAGCGGAGAGATCGCCCCGTTCATCCTCGTCGCCCCGCGCACGACCCTGCTCGGCCGGGTCGACACGGGCTGCGCGAACATCCCGGGCCGGATCAACGCCGACAGCTGGCTGAGCGTCGACGTCCGCAGGATGGTGATGGACAACTTCCGTGCCATGCAGCGCCCGGAGGGCTGGGCCGTGGCCGGCTACTCGGCGGGCGGACACTGTGCGGCGAAGCTCGCCGTCGCCCACCCGGACCGCTACGGCGCCGGGGTGAGCCTGTCGGGCTACAACGACCCGGCAGCCGAGAAGGCGTCGCTCGCGGGCTGGGACGGGGAACTGCGCCGCGCCAACGACCCGCTCGCCATCCTGCGGTCCGCGACGACGCCGCCGCGCACCGCCCTGTTCGTCTCCGGCGCACGCGGCGACGGCTTCGAGTCGGGCCTCGCACTGCGTTCCGCCGCCATGCCCCCGACGACGGTCGAGGTTGTCGAGATCGGCGGTGCGCACGACACGGGCGAGTGGCGGCGGCAGGTCCCCGACGTCTTCTTCTGGCTGACCCGCCAGGTCGGCTACGAGCGAGGGACGACGCCGTCGGCGGCGGGCCGCTGACGGCCGCGCGCCGCTGCGACCTCACCCCCGGCCGTGTCGGCGAGACGGATCCGACTCTCAGCATGCGCCCAGTGGCCGCTCCCGTGCCCGCGCTGCCCCTGACCTGCACAGACACGCCAGCGATCAAGACTTCAGCTGCCGTGTCGGTGAACTCGACACCCCGTGATCACCGGAAGCCGTGCCTGCACGCGTATCCGTCACCCGTCACGAACCGCTCACCGTCCCCGACTTGGGACGTCGGGTCCGTACCCGCGGCTCCAGGGCCGACCGGGAGAACGACGGAGCCCTGGACGCCCCCACCTCGACTCCAGCGACAGCGATCACATGTGAAGATGTCGCTGGAGTCGAGGGTCGGCCGATGCGGCACCCCTTACTGCAGCTGCTGCCTCAAAAGCTTCTCGTCCTTGTGCGCCACAACGAATTTTCCGCTGTCGTCCTCGACCCACGCCGTAAGGCCGGCATCATGGGCCCACCCTGTCAGCGCCACGACCTTTTCGATGTCCTTATCGGTGTACTTCTCTCCCCGGTAGATGAAGGAGTGACCTGTCTTTCCGTGGGATTTCGCCACAACGCCAAGCAGCTTGAAGATGCCGATGGTGTGCGCTCTTTTGTCGAACTTGCTTGGAGGTCCAACCACTCCGAGGCCGTTATCGGACAGTACGTCGGCCTTGATCGTGGCTGATTCGTCCTTTTCCCCGCCGCTGGTCTTGGCGTATATGTCGGGATCGCGGTCGTCGAAGGTACTGCTGAACTTCTTCCCGACCCAGTCCGGCAGCCACTTGGAGTTCGCGCGCTGTCCGTTGATCGCGGCGGCGGCGGCAAGCTCCTTATCCGCGCCACCGTCCTTGACTCTGTCGCCGACTAGCTTAGTCTCCAAGAGCCTTTCGGCGAAAACTTTCCATGTGGTGAACTCTAAGTCTTCCTGCCTGTGCTGCCCGAAGAACTTCCCCACCCTTTCTTGTGCTAGTGCGGCATTGTCCACTGACTCCTGCTTTGTCCACCCTTTCTCGTCCCCCATGTCAATCACGGCATCGTGTACATTCTGGGACGCCGTGCTGATGTTGCCGCCTTGCAGTTCGACTCCTTGGACCTTGATCGGCATGAGAGTCTCCTTTCGTCTCACCTTGCAGCCGCGCGTGCGCGTGTCGCAGGCACGGCACTTGTGGGGTGTTTCCCGGTCCCGGCGATGTCTGTTGTGCGCGGGGGTCAAGGCGTATGCATGTTCACGACTGGCCGACCCCGGTAACATCTCAACTCGGGTATATGGAAAGACCGTTGGGACACCAAGAAGCGTAGGTGGGCACTTCTGCCGCGTCCAGCGACGTCGAGAAGCTGTGTGAAATTTGAGGTTACCGTTGGGTAGTTCGGCGGTAGGGTCCTGCCGTTCCCACCCGGTACTCGAAGTCCCCACGCAGCGCTCCCGGTTGACCGAGCTGCCGCGCACGACCGTGCCGTACGCCAGGGCGATTCGGGGGCTGGCACGGTGACGTGTGACCTCCCTCTCAGCCCCGCCGCTTCGATCCGTGCATGCGTTGGGTAGGCGGCCGGCGAACTGGACGGAGCTGGAACGGCGCAACCGCTGGGCACTGGCCGAGGCGCTGGGGCATGGCGGGCCGCACAGGCTGCAGCACTTCCCCTCCCGCGGCACGGGACCGCGACCTGGCCCGGGACCTCGCGGCCCGGTCGGCCGGTGAACTCACCCGTGTGGAAGCGGTGTCAGGGCGCTTGCCCCCTGATCGATCTGCGAGATCTGCTTTCGTGGCGGGACCTGGAGCGGTGCTGTGCCGAATCTCCCGAATGTACCCGGTACGGGGACGACTCTCCGCCTTCCGACGCACTGCATCCGACGCAGCGCGCCGGTCCCCGGGGTCGCGGGACAGCCCTCAGGCGATACGCGTCGCTCCCGCGTAGGGCATCTGGTCGATCGGCGCGATCCGTACGGGCGCTCCCGGACGAGGGGCGTGGATCATCCGGCCATCGCCGATGTACAGCCCCACGTGCGAGACGCCGGAGTAGAAGAACACCAGGTCTCCCGGCGCGAGCCGGGACCGCGGCACCCGCTGTCCCGCGTTGATCTGGGTGTACGTGGTACGCGGCAGCGCGACCCCGGCGGAGCGCCAGGCGGCCTGGGTCAGCCCCGAGCAGTCGAAGGCGGACGGCCCCGTCGCGCCCCAGACGTAGGGCTTGCCGAGTGCCCCGTAGGCATAGGCGACGGCCTGTGCGGCACGGGGGTTGGGCGCGTCGACGGCGGGCGCGGTGCGGACCGTGGCGCGGTCCGCACGGCCCGTGGCGGTGCCGTCCCGGCCGGCGTAGGCGGCGCGCTGCTCGGCGGTGAGGCGTGCCAGCAGGGCCTCGGCCGCGGCCAGCTTCTTCCGTACCTCCGCGCGGTGGTGGGCCACGCGTGCCCGCTGCTCCTCGAGCTCGGCGAGCCGCTCACCGGCCTCGGCGCGCACCTGCTCGAGCTCCCTCATCTGCCGCCGCACCGCGGCGAGGGCCGCGGCCTGGCGGTCGCCGACCCGCTCGGTCAGCTCGGCGCCCGCGAGGTATCGCGCCGGGTCGGAGTCGAGGACGAGCCGCAGGGCGGGATCGAGGCCGCCCGCCCGGTACTGCGCCGTCGCGAAGGAACCCAGCGCGTCGCGGGAGGCGTTCAGGCGCTCCGTGCGCCGGGCGGCCTCGTCACGGAGTTCCCCGGCCTCCCTCCGTGCCGTATCGGCCTTCTCCTTCGCCCCGTTGTACTCCTCGGTCTCGGCCTCCGCCTCCTGGTAGAGCCGGTCAGCCCCGGCCCGGACCTCGTCCGGAGCGGGCACCGGCTCGGCGTGCCCGGCGCCCTCGAAGGCGGTGGCGGTGGCCGCACCGGCGAGCGCGAGAGTGGCGGAGAGGCGTGCGGCGGTTCCGGGAAGCGTGCGCTGCCTGGGTTTGCGGTGCGCTGCCACGAGGGCCTGTCCTTCCGTAGGGGCCCGCCGGTACGGGTACCGGCGGCGGACCGCACAGGGGGAGCGGCCCGCCACCGGCTCTTCCGGCGGGGGCGGTCGGCAGCCGTCCGGGTAACGGACGGTGGTGAAGCCGGCCACCTGGGTGAGGACGCTAGAGCTCCCGGTCACGGAGAAGTGGCACCATGAACGGAATTGGCATGAGATGGACCGCCCGGGTTCGCTTTGGGACCGTCCGGCTAGGCTCCGGTGCCATGGACGTACTCATCAATGTCTTCGTCGCCCTGCACATCATCGGTATCGCGGCGCTGCTCGGCGGCTTCCTCACCCAGATGAAGGCGATGGGGGCGGGGACGGCGCGCTTCACCCCCGGGATGCTGCACGGCGCGCTGACCATGCTGGTGACGGGCGTGGCGTTGGTCGGACTGAACCAGGCGGACGACCAGCCCGTGAACAACCTCAAGATCGGCATCAAGCTCGCCGTGCTCCTGGTGATCCTTGCCCTGGTCTACGTCAAGCGGGACGAGGAGACCGTGGACAAGGGGCTGTTCGGGGCGGTCGGCGGCCTGACCCTGGCGAACGTCTTCATCGCGACCCTCTGGACCTGAGTGGTCCGGAGCCCCCGGGCGTCCCGCCCGCGGCGGCGGCATCACGGCCGCGCGGCCCCGAGCCGCCCGGGAGCCTCCGTGACGGACCGGGCCCCGGGACCGGTCTCCGCCGCACCGCCCTCCCGTACACGGCTCGCGCCGCAACCCCCCTCTTGCGAAGGGCCTTGTGGCGCGAGTCCGTGACTCCGCGAGTGCGGCGGTGCGGGTCTCCGGCCCGCGTGAACGCTACGCGGGCCGGATGCTGCTGTGGATCGGCATGTAGTAGATCGACTCCTCGCGGACGTTCGCGCCCGGCTTGGGGGCGTGGATCATCTTGCCGTCACCGATGTAGATCCCGACATGGCTGATGTCGTCGTAGAAGAAGACCAGGTCACCCGGGAGCAGGTCGGCCGTCGCCACACTCTGTCCGGCCTTCACCTGGTCCCAGGTGGTCCGGGGCAGGTCGACGCCCGCCGCGCGCCAGGCGGCCTGGGTGAGCCCGGAGCAGTCGTACGAGCTCGGGCCCGTCGCACCCCAGACGTACGGCTTGCCGATCTGGGCCCGCGCGAAGGACAGCACCTTCTCGGCCTTGGCCGCGTACGTGCCGCCGGTCGTTCCGGAGACCGTCCCCGTGCCGGTGTCCGTGCCGGTGCTGGTGTCCGTGCCCGCCTGTTCCCGCTCCTCCCGCTCACGCTCCTGGAGCTGCCGCTCGGCCTCGGCCTCGGCCTCGGCCTCCGCCTTGGCCCTCGCCTCGGCCTTCCGGCGGGCCTCCTCCTCCTTCTTGCGCTCGAGTTCGGCGAGCCGTGCGCGCTCCTCGGCGGTCAGCTGCGACAGCAGCTCCCGCGCCTCGGCGAGCTTCTTCTGGACGGCCTGCTTCCTGACGCGCAGCGAATCTTGCGAGTCCGTGAGCGTCTCCAGGCTCCTGGTGGCCTGGGCGCGTTGCTTCGCCGCCTCGGCCCGCTGGGTCTCGTAGTCGGTGACGGCGCCGCGCTGCTGTTCGGTCAGCCGGTCCATCAGTTGTGTCTGGTCGGCGTAGGACTGAGGGTTGTCGGCGAAGAGCAGCGCGGCGGTCGGGGTGACGGCGCCGGTGCGGTACTGGGCGGTCGCGTACGAACCGAGGGCGCGCCGGGACTCGTTGAGGGCCTCCGTGCGCTCGGCGGCCTCGTCGAGGGCCCGGTCCACCTTGCGGCGCTGCTGCTCGGCGGCCTCCTTCGCCTTGTTGTACTCCTGGGTCGACGAACCAGCCTGGCGGTAGAGGTCGTCGACCTTCTTCTGGACTTCCTCGATGCTGGGCTTCGGATCGGCTGTCGCATTCTGTGCCGAGAGGAGCGAGACCCCCGCTATGGCGGCCGTCGTGATCCCGACGGCAGGTGTGTTCGTACGTGTGCGGCTGCGCGGCTTGCGGTGCGACGCCAAGGCCGGCATCTCCTTCCGTGGAACGCCTACCGGGTTAGCTGTCGGGTTCGGACGGAACGGAAGGTTTGCCCTACGGGCCAGGTGAAACCAGGCCCGATTCACCCCGGTTGTGCTTGTGAGTGGGTCCCCGGTTCCGAACTCCTCTGTGAGGGGCACGGATTCGGCGCGGCTGCCCGGCCGGCGTGGTTCGCCGAAGGGGGTACGGGCCGCCTGGGCGAGCACGCTAGCCAAAGTGTGGTGCTGCTGTGAAGGAGAGTGGTCGATTTGCCCGATACATTTCCGTGACCTTGGCACTATGTGTCCGTGTCATGACTGGAGGTGTCCGATGGTGATTCCCGCGAAGGCGGCGGCGGGCCGTCGGTGGGGCCGCCTAGACTCGGAGAGCGATGAGCAGCCTCTTTGACGACAGTTTCCTGGCGGACCTCCAGCGCACCGCGGCCCCGGAGGAGCCCCCGCCACCGGAGGACGACGAGCACCTGCCCGCGGACGAGGTCCCGCACGACCTCTTCGAGGGCAGGTTCGACGCGCCCCCGTCCGGTGACACCCACTACCGCAACGGTGCCCCGCGCCCCGCCATCGACCCGGCGGCCCTGCTCGACGGGCTGAACGAGCAGCAGCGCGCCGCCGTCGTCCACACGGGATCGCCGCTGCTCATCGTCGCCGGCGCCGGCTCCGGCAAGACCCGGGTGCTGACCCACCGGATCGCCCATCTGCTGGCGACCCGCGACGTCCACCCCGGCCAGATACTGGCCATCACGTTCACCAACAAGGCCGCGGGCGAGATGAAGGAGCGCGTCGAGCACCTCGTCGGCCCGCGCGCCCGCGCCATGTGGGTCTCCACCTTCCACAGCGCGTGTGTCCGCATACTGCGCCGCGAGAGCAAGCGGCTCGGCTTCACGTCGTCCTTCTCGATCTACGACGCCGCCGACTCCAAGCGGCTGATGGCACTGGTCTGCCGCGATCTGGACCTCGACCCGAAGCGCTACCCGCCGAAGTCGTTCAGCGCCAAGATCTCGAACCTGAAGAACGAGCTGATCGACGAGGAGGCCTTCGCCGACCAGGCAGGCGGGGGTGACTCCCAGGCCGAGGGCTCCGGGGGAGGTTTCGAGAAGACACTGGCCGAGGCGTACCGGATGTACCAGGCCCGCCTGCGCGAGGCCAACGCGCTGGACTTCGACGACATCATCATGACCACGGTCCATCTGCTCCAGGCGTTCCCGGACGTCGCCGAGCACTACCGGCGCCGGTTCCGTCACGTCCTCGTCGACGAGTACCAGGACACCAACCACGCCCAGTACACGCTCGTGCGCGAGCTGGTCGGCACGGGCTACGACGACCTCGGCCCCGCCGAACTGTGCGTGGTGGGTGACGCCGACCAGTCGATCTACGCGTTCCGCGGCGCCACGATCCGCAACATCCTCCAGTTCGAGGAGGACTACCCGGACGCGACCACGATCCTGCTCGAGCAGAACTACCGCTCGTCCCAGACGATCCTCTCCGCGGCCAACGCCGTGATCGAACGCAACGAGAGCCGCCGTCCCAAGAACCTGTGGACGAACGCGGGCGCCGGAGCGCAGATCACCGGCTACGTCGCGGACACCGAGCACGACGAGGCCCAGTTCGTCGCCGACGAGATCGACCGGCTGACGGACGCGGGCGAAGCCAGGGCCGGCGATGTGGCGGTCTTCTACCGGACCAACGCCCAGTCCCGTGTCTTCGAGGAGATCTTCATCCGCGTCGGCCTGCCGTACAAGGTCGTCGGCGGTGTGCGTTTCTACGAGCGCAAGGAGGTCCGGGACGTCCTGGCGTACCTCCGGGTCCTCGCCAACCCCGAGGACAACGTGCCACTGCGGCGGATCCTGAACGTCCCGAAGCGCGGCATCGGCGAGCGCGCCGAGGCGATGATCGACGCGCTCGCCCTGCGGGAGAGGATCACGTTCCCGCAGGCGCTGCGCCGCGTCGACGAGGCGTACGGCATGGCAGCCCGCTCCGCCAACGCCGTGAAGCGCTTCAACACGCTCATGGAGGAGCTGCGCACGATCGTCGACTCGGGCGCGGGCCCCGCGGTGGTGCTGGAGGCCGTGCTGGAGCGGACCGGCTATCTCGCCGAGCTGCAGGCCTCCACCGACCCCCAGGACGAGACCCGTATCGAGAACCTCCAGGAACTCGCGGCGGTGGCCCTGGAGTTCGAGCAGGGGCGCGGCGCCGAGGAGGGGGCGGGTACGCTCGCCGAGTTCCTGGAGCAGGTCGCGCTCGTCGCCGACTCCGACCAGATCCCCGACGAGGACGAGGAGGGCAGCGGCGTCATCACGCTGATGACCCTGCACACGGCGAAGGGCCTGGAGTTCCCCGTCGTGTTCCTCACCGGCATGGAGGACGGCGTCTTCCCGCACATGCGGGCGCTCGGCCAGACCAAGGAACTGGAGGAGGAGCGCCGTCTGGCGTACGTGGGGATCACCCGTGCCCGTGAGCGCCTCTACCTGACGCGTTCCTCGATGCGCAGCGCCTGGGGCCAGCCCGCCTACAACCCTCCCTCGCGCTTCCTCGAGGAGATCCCGGACGCACACCTGCAGTGGAAGCGGACGGGCCCGGTGGCGGCGCCCGCGGGGCCGACGTCCGGCATCGCCTCGGCGCTCTCGTCGTCCCGGTCCCGCTCCGGCCCGTCGGGCTTCGCCACGCGGCGGACGACGGACAAGCCCGTGATCACCCTGGCCGTGGGGGACCGCGTCACCCACGACCAGTTCGGACTGGGGACCGTGACGGCGGTGACGGGCTCGGGCGCTGACGCCCAGGCGACGATCGACTTCGGCGACGCCAAGCCGAAGCGGCTGCTGCTGCGGTACGCGCCGGTGGAGAAGCTCTGACGGGCTGAGAACCGGTCGGAATCCGGAGCGATCCGCAGGGACACGGCGTGCCGCGGGGTGCCGCGGGGCTCTGCGGCGGGCGCCTGCGCGGCACCTGAGCGGGCCGGTGCACCGCCCACCGCAACGCGCGCAGGTGCGATGGGCGGCGCCGGCTCGACCTGACGGGTGCGGGCGGCCCGGGGTGGGGCGTGAACCGGCGGGCTCGGCAGGCCCTGAGGGTTGCGGCCGTGGCCGACGGACTCGCGCGGGGCCGGCGGTGCGCCGGTCCGGGAGCGGGCCGAGGGCTCACGTGCGGTCGCGGAAAGCGCACGACGGGCCGGGTGGTTCGGGCCGGGGCGTACGTACGGGCGCCCGCCGGATCAGGTCGGGCTGAGACCGTGGCTGCGCAGCCACGACAGCGGGTCGATCGCGGCCCCTCCGCCGGGCCGTACCTCGAAGTGCAGATGTGGACCGGTTGAGTTGCCCGAGTTGCCCGAATAGGCGATGACTTCACCGGCCTTGACCTTGCCGGAGCGGATCTTGGTGCTGCTCAGATGGCAGTACCAGGTCTCCGTGCCGTCCGCGGCGGTGACGATGGCCATGTTGCCGTACGCGCTGTTCCACTGCGTCCGCACGGTGCCGTCGGTCGCGGCCATCACCGGCGTCCCGTACGAGACGGGGAAGTCGATTCCGGTGTGCATGGACATCCAGTTGACACCGGCCTGGCCGTAGTAGGCGCTGAGTCCGCGCTGGGCGACGGGGAGGGCGAACTTGGGGCGCAGCCGCTCGCGGAGGGCGGCTTCCTCCTCGCGCTTCTTGCGCTCCGCCTCCTGGCGCGCCTTGAGGTCGATGCGTTCCTGGGTCCGGCTCGCACGGTCGCCGAAGTCACGGACGTCGGCGTTGAGCGCGGCGAGCTGGGTGTCGAGGGCGTTGTTCGCGGCGACCGGCTTCACGGACGACGCATCGGCTGCCGTGACCGCGGTGTTGGCGTCCTTCTGCTGCTCGCCGTCGGTGAGTCCGCCGACCGAGGCCGCCGCGACACCGGCGACCCCCATCACGCAGACGGAAGGCACGGCCACGGTGAGGAGTGCTGAACGCTTGGCGGGAGTGCGGCGGCGGCCGCGGGCGCCGCCGGCCCTGCGCACGGGGCGGGCCGAGGCGGCGGAGGGGAGGGTGACGGCGGGTGCCGCGACGGTGGCTGCGCCGGCGATCAGCTCGGCTTCGTGGTCGTGGCCTGAATCCGGCTCCCCGTCGTGCGCGTCCGATGCCGCCGGCCGCTCCGGCTCGTACTCGGAGTATTCCGAGCGATCGGAGTGCTCCGCCGCGGAGTCGATCGCGGCCTCGCCGCCGAAGCCGGGCTCGGCTCCGTGCTCGGCTTCGGTTTCGTAGCCGGACGCGGTGCCGGGCTGCGTCTCGTGGGAGGTGCCGAACTCGGCTGCGGGGGTGAGCTGTTCGTGGGCGAAGGTCCCGGCGGGGTCGTGCTGCTCGCCGTACCCCGGGTACTCGGAGTGCCCGGTTCCGGGCAGCTGCCCGGTGTGGTCGCCGTACTGCGGGTGAACGGCGGTGGCGTCAGCGCCGGCCGAGTTCCACGCGGTGGCGTCGTAGGCGCCGGTCTCGTACGACGTCGCCGCGCCGTAGCCGGCCGTGGTCCACTGGCCGCCCGTGTCGTAGGTCTGCGCCGCGCTCTCGAACTGCGTCGCGGTGAACTGCCCCGCCTCGTTCCAGGCGTTGGCGTCCCACTGGCCGGTGGCGTCGTACTGCGCGCCGTCGAAATGCGTTGCGTCGTACTGCTGCCCGTACGCATGCTGGGCGTCGCCGTAGACCTCGTGGCCCGTGGAGGAGGCGGAGGACCACTGCGTCGCGTCGTACTGGCCGCTGTCGTACTGGCCGCCGTGGGTGAGGTGACCGTCCTCGTGACCGCCCGGCATGACGCCGAAGAGCGGGTCGGTGTCGAAGCTGCCGGTGGCGTACGCGTCGTACCCGGCGTGGGGGTGCTGGTCGTTCACCAACTTCTCTCTCGCCTCGGCAGCAGGACCAGGGTCTGGGGGCCGTCCCGAACGGGGGGTCCCAGAGGCAACGCAGTGGCGCGACTGTACCCGGCGGTATGCGACGCCGACAATCTTCGGAAGGTTTTGGTGAAGCGGGAAACGGGCATTCGGCCGTGTTTCGGCGGACTGCGGGCAGAGCTTTGGCCTTACGTTCGATCGTTGTTCGACTTCACGCCACGGAAACGGCGCCGGGCGACTCGGCTTCCGCACCGGGCGCCTCGAGTGCCTCGCGGATGCCCGCCGCGACCGCCGGATGGACCGGGAGTGCCAGATGGCCGATGCCGCTCACGTGGACGTTCCGCACGATCAGATCCGGATGCTCCAGCCTTGCGGTCTCCAGCGGCACCATGATCTGGTCCAGATCGCTCCAGAAGCTGACGAACCTGGTCCGGCAGCCAGGCGCGGGCGCCCGCAGCTCCTCGATCACGGCGGAGTCCGGGCGCATCTGGCGCACGATGGGGTGCGCGCTGGCGAGCGGGGCGACGCGCGTGCCCGCGTGGGGCGTGCCGAGGGTGACGAGCGTCCGGACCCGCCGGTCGCCGCCGAGCCGCTGGACGTAGTACCGCGCGATGAGACCGCCGAGGCTGTGGCCGACGATGTCGACCCGTTGCCGGCCGGTGCGTGTGCAGGTCTCCTCGACATGGCGGCCCAGCAGCTCGGCGGCGGTCCGGATGTCGCATGTCAGCGGTGAGTAGTTGAGCGACTCCACATGGCGCCCGCCCTGGCGTACCAGGCACCGCCGCAGCACGACGAACACGGACCGGTTGTCCACGAAGCCGTGGAGCAGCACGGCCGGCGGATACGGGGATGACTGCGCGGGGAGCGCGGCGAGCGTCGGAAGCTTGTGGGAGTCCGGGGAGTCCGGGGAGTCCGGGGAGTCCGGAGGGGCGTCGGGTGTCCCGGCGTCAGGGGAGCCGGGGAGCGTTGGTCCGTCGGCGTGCGGGGTCGTGCCGAGGTGCGAGGGTCCGTCGGGGTGCGGTGATCCCGCGGCGGGTCCGGGCGAGCGACGCTCCGGAAACAGGCCCGAGGGGTAAACGATCATGCGCGCGGTGAGGATGGCCAGCTCCAGGGCCGTGGCGCGCAGCAGGGCGACCGACATCCTCAGCGGCAAGAGCGGCAGGAACCCCATGGCCCGACCTCCCGACTGGCGCACGGGGTCGCGGCTCCGTCCCCCGTGTGCCCTCATGGGGCTGCCCACGGCGCCGACCGCCGGGCCGCGCGGCTGGCGACACGGTGATCACGGCGACCGAACAGCGGCTCCCTCGCGGCGTCCCGACCGCGGCCCGAGGTCCTCCGGCGGGTACGGCGCGTAGCGAATATGTCCCATGTGTGATTTCCCCCTCGCCGTCCACCGCGAAACGACTGCTTGCGGGATGCTGTAGATCTGTAGATAACGTTCGTTCACCTCCCGGGCCCGCGTCGGCACGGGCCTGGCACGGGATCCGTGCCAGGACGGCACACAGCGCGTCGATCGGGGCGGCTGGGTGCCAATGAGGGCACAGTGCCCATGGCGGCACAGTCGGTATGTGGAGGCAGTGATGGGTGTGACCGGTCCGATCCGCGTGGTGGTGGCCAAGCCGGGTCTCGACGGCCACGATCGCGGCGCGAAGGTGATCGCACGAGCCCTGCGGGACGCCGGTATGGAGGTCATCTACACCGGGCTGCACCAGACCCCCGAGCAGATCGTCGACACCGCGATCCAGGAGGACGCCGACGCGATCGGCCTCTCCATCCTCTCCGGCGCGCACAACACGCTCTTCGTGAAGGTGCTCGAACTGCTCAAGGAGCGGGACGCGGAGGACATCAAGGTCTTCGGCGGCGGGATCATCCCCGAGGCGGACATTCCTCCGCTGAAGGAGAAGGGCGTCGCGGAGATCTTCACTCCGGGAGCGACGACGGCGTCGATCGTCGACTGGGTCAACGCGAACGTCCGCCAGGCGGCGTAGGCACGCACGGCGGGACGCGGCGGCTTCCGCGGGTCCGGCCCTTCCGCTGCCCTTCGGCCGGCGGATGTTCCTCCGCACCTGGGGGCGGCGACGTGGCCGTGCCCTTGGCCTTTCGGTGCCGGCGGCCGCGCCGGAGTGCTTCGGCGCGGGGCCGGGTGCCTCGCCCGGTACGGAGGTGCCCCCACGGAAGCGCGGCGTGTCGCCGCCGCGCGTGGAACGAAGCCCCGGGCACCGCCCGCGGGGAGGCGGTGATCGCGGTGCCCTTCCCGGAGGTACGGCCCCCGGGCGCCGCGGGCGGAGCACCACCGCGCCCGCCGCGATCAGCGCGGCTGCGCCGACAGCTCGGCGTGCATCTCCGCGCGGAGCCTGAGCGTCGAGACCAGTCGCCGGAAGGCTTCGGACCAGTAGCTGCCCGCCCCCGGTGACGCTCCTTCGGGCTCGTCCGGGATGGCGGTGAGGAGTTCCAGCCGGCTCGCCTCGACGGGATCGAGGCAGCGCTCGGCGAGGCCCATGACACCGCTGAAGCTCCACGGGTAGCTCCCCGCGTCCCGTGCGATGTCCAGCGCGTCGACGACGGCGCGGCCGAGCGGCTCCGCCCACGGAATCGCGCAGACACCGAGCAGCTGGAACGCCTCGGACAGTCCGTGCGCGGAGATGAACCCGGCGACCCACCCGGCTCGCTCCGCCGCCCGGAGCGTCGCGAGAAGCTTGGCCCGCTCGCCGAGCGAGGACGTCCCGGGGCCGGTCGCGGGCGGCTGGGAGGGCGCCCCCAGCAGTGCCCGGGCCCACTGCGCGTCGTGCTGCCGCACAGCGGCCCGGCACCAGGCGGCGTGCAGCTCGTCGCCCCAGCCGTCGGCGACCGGCAGCGCGACGATCTCCTCCGGCGTCCGCCCGCCCAGCCGCTCCGGCCAGGTGGCGAGCGGGGCCGCCTCCACCAGCTGCCCTAGCCACCAGGACCGTTCGCCGCGTCCGGAGGGGGCGGTCGGGACGACCCCGTCACGCTCCATCCCGGCGTCGCACTCGTGCGGGGCCTCGACGGCGACCGTCGCGACGGCCGCCGTGAGGTCCAGGCCGACGCAGCACGCCGCGCGCGCCGCCATCCGCCCCGCGAGCGCGGAGCCCGGCAGAGCGGACAGCAGCTCGGCGGCCGTCGCCCGGACGTTGCGGCTGCGGTCGGACAGGGCCTGGTCCAGGAAGGGCTCGTCCGCGTCGGAAAGTCCGGTGCGCAGCGAATCCAGGAACAGCAGCCGGTCCTCCGCGCGCTCGGTCGGCCAGGTCTCCGCCAGCAGTGCCACCGCGGCTGCCGGGTCGTGGGCGCGCAGCGACCCGAGCAGCGAGACCCGTTCCGCGAACAGGCCCTCCTCCCACAGCCGGCGGACGGCCCGGCCGTCCCCCGGCGCCGGCAGGGCGGTGCCGGGCGCCGTGCCGCGGAGGGCGAACTTCCACTCGGGGTTGAGGCCGGCGAGCCAGCTGCCGCGCGGGCCGGCGAAGCGCAGCGCCGGGGCCCGCAGATCGGTGCGGGCGCGGGCGGCGTCCAGCAGCGCGGGCAACGCGGACGCCGGGGCGCGGTAGCCGCGCTCGTTGGCGGCGGCGAGCCACTGCGGCAGGAGCTCCGTCAGATCCGGCGCGGCTCCCCGCCGCCCTCCGGAGCCCGCGGGGGCGGCCCGGTCCGCGAGCAGTACGGCCAGCCGCCGGCGGGCCGGTTCGGGCAGCTCCCGCCGGTCGTCCGGCGGCGCGGGCTCCGGCCGGGGCCGGGCCGCCGCGGGCCGCAGTCCGGCTCGCCGGCGTACCGTGTGCACCGCGGCGGCGTCGAGCAGAGCGACGGGCGCCTCGCGGCCGGGCGCCAGGACGTCGGCCGGCAAGGTGCGCCGGTCGGTGCCGAGCAGCGCGGAGGTGACGAGTTCGTCCCAGGCGTTCGTGCGGATGCTGGACATCAGGGCCTCCGGGGGCGTTTCAGGTGAGGGTGACCGTCTCGGGGCTGTCGCCGGACCAGGCGGCCAGCGGTGTGAAGCCGCGGTGGCCGCACTCGCCGAAGACCGTGACCGGGCCGCCGCCGGAGAGCGCGACGAGCCTCCACGACCCGGGCCGGGAACGTGCTGCCGGTGTGAGCGGCAGTGCCTGCGGCCCTGCGGCGTCGGCCAGTTGCCAGCCGTCGTCCGAGGGCACCGGCACGACGTCCTTCAGAGTGACCGGCCACGAGTCCAGCCAGGGGTCGTCGCGCAGCGCCTGCCCGTACGCGGCGAGCGCGTCCGCCGCGGAGCCACCCGGTGGCGGTGCCTTGACGGGCATCGGGGTACCGAACCGCTCGCGCAGTTCGGCCCGCAGCTGTCCCGCGCCTCCGTGCGGCACGATCTCGGCGTCGATCACGAGCCCCGGGGGCAGGGCGAGCTGCGGTGCCCGCCCGGCCGCGCCGAAGGAGAGGAGCAGGGCCGTGCGGCCCGTCTCCCGGCCGTGCAGCCAGACCCGGCGGGTGGTCAGTCTGGCGTCCGCGGAGTCGTACTGCGCGAGGACCAGCCAGTCGTCCCGGACCGCGGGGCCCTCGGCGGGCGCGGTCAGACCGACCCGGGCGCGCACGGTGGCGGCGAGCGACTCCGGAAGCCGGTCCATCTCGAGCCATGCGCGGTCGAGGAGGTGCACCAGCGCGGCCTCCTCCAGCAACCGCACCGGCCAACCCCGACCGGAACCGGGTATGGCACCCAGTTCCCTGACTCGCGCGGCCAGCCCGGGGGCCTGGGCGTCGACCATGCGGGCGGCGGTCTCCTCCCACAGGCCGTACCCGGGCCGCTCCGCGGAGGCCAGTCCGCCCCGCAGCAGGTCCGCGAGCCGCTGCTCCAGCTCGGTCGCGCCGGCGGTGATCCGGGCAGCCCTGCGCTCCGCCCTGCGTCTGGCGGCCTCCGGGTCGGCTGGCCTCGCGGGCCGGTCCTCCGCGGCACCGCGCTCCGCCGCCGCCCGCCCGCGGCGGTCCGCGAGCCACTCGCCGGCCCAGCCCGGTACCTCGACGTCCCCGACGGCTTCCGCGCCGCCGGCCCAGAGCAGCAGCAGCCCCAGCGCGTGCTTGCACGGGTACTTCCGGCTCGGGCAACTGCACTTGTACGCCGGGCCGGTCGTGTCCACGACCGTCTGGTAGGGCTTGCCGCCGCCGCCCTCGCACAGCCCCCAGACGGCACCGGTGCCGCTGCTGCCCGTACCGGACCACGCTGCGGCCGCGCCGAGTTCGCCGCCCGCCTTGCGTGATGTGGCGTCAGGAGCCAGGGCCAGCACCTGTTCCGCCGTCCAGCGCTCCCCCTGCTGATTCATGGGGACGACGCTAGGGGGCGGCACTGACAGTCGTTGTGACCTGGTGGTTCACCGCGTCGGCGACGACTTGACCTTGTCTGCTCCTTGCGATTCGCTGCGGATCGCCAACCGACGATCCAGGGGGGATCCGCATGAACAGAAGCGTCCGTACCGCCGTGTGCGCACTCGCCGCAGCCGGCCTCGCCGTCGGCCTCACCGCCTGTTCCGGGGCCGCGGACAAGGCCGTCGACCAGGTCGACAAGGCGGTGAGCGAGACGTACCAGGTCACGTACGAGGTCACGGGTAAGGGCGTCGACTCGATCGACTACCACGCCGACGGTGGCACGGCGATGGAGCCCGAGATCGAGACCGTGCGGAAGCCCGAGCTTCCGTGGAAGAAGACCGTGACGCTGAAGGGCGTCATGCCGCCCGCCGTCATGCCGGTCGCGGTGGACGCCGCGGGCGCGGAGGTCACCTGCTCCATCACGTACAAGGGCGAGGTCATCAAGGAGTCGAAGGGCGAGGGGATCGCGACCGCCGGCGGCTGTGTCGCGGTCTCGCCGATCGCCCGGTAACACCGCTCACAAGCCGTTGACTTCGGCCTCCGGCTGCGGAAACGGGCCGTTGTCAGTGGTGTGGTGCACGGTGGGTCCCACACCCGGTCGAACGATCTGGAGGGGGATCCATGACCGTGCCCGAAACCACCGCGGAGTCCGGCGCCCCGGCCCTGCGCCCGCACGCCGAGGCCGCGTTCGCCGGCGAGCTCGCGGCACTGGCCGCAGCGGACGACCGGCCGCGTCCGGCCCGCTGGCGGCTCTCGCCGTGGGCCGTGGCCACCTATCTGCTCGGCGGCACGCTGTCCGACGGCACGGTGATCACCCCGAAGTACGTGGGCCCGCGCCGGATCGTCGAGGTCGCCGTCACGACGCTCGCCACCGACCGGGCGCTGCTCCTCCTCGGTGTGCCCGGCACGGCCAAGACCTGGGTGTCCGAGCACCTGGCCGCGGCGGTGAGCGGGGACTCCACGCTGCTGGTGCAGGGCACGGCCGGCACTCCGGAGGAGGCGGTCCGGTACGGGTGGAACTACGCCCGGCTGCTCGCCCACGGCCCGAGCCGCGACGCCCTCGTGCCCAGCCCGGTGATGCGGGCGATGGCCGACGGCATGACCGCGCGGGTCGAGGAGCTCACCCGCATCCCCGCGGACGTGCAGGACACGCTCATCACGATGCTGTCGGAGAAGACCCTCCCGATCCCGGAGCTGGGGGAGGAGGTTCAGGCGGTCCGCGGGTTCAACCTCGTCGCCACCGCCAACGACCGCGACCGCGGCGTCAACGACCTGTCGAGCGCGCTGCGCCGCCGGTTCAACACCGTGGTCCTGCCGCTGCCCGCGACCGCCGAGGCGGAGGTCGACATCGTGTCCCGCCGCGTGGACCAGATGGGTCGTTCGCTGGATCTGCCGGCGGCGCCCGAGGGCGTCGACGAGATCCGCCGGGTCGTCACGGTCTTTCGCGAACTGCGGCAGGGCGTCACGTCGGACGGGCGCACCAAGCTCAAGTCCCCCTCGGGGACGCTCTCCACCGCGGAGGCGATCTCCGTCGTCACCAACGGGCTGGCCCTCGCCGCACACTTCGGCGACGGAGTGCTGCGGCCCGGCGACGTGGCCGCCGGGATCCTCGGGGCCGTCGTCCGCGACCCGGCGGCGGACCGGACGGTCTGGCAGGAGTACCTGGAGACGGTCGTCCGCGAGCGGGACGGCTGGAAGGACTTCTACCGAGCATGCCGAGAGGTGAGCGCATGACGACGCCGACGGCGCACCCGCCCCGGGCGGCCGCGGACTCCCGTCGCCCGGACCGGCTGCGGCCCTGCGCGGGGCCGATGGTGCTCGGCGTGCGGCACCACGGCCCGGGGTCCGCCAGGGCGGTGCTGGCCGCGCTGGACGCGGCGGAGCCGCGAGCCGTGCTGATCGAAGGACCTCCGGAAGGGGACGCGTTGCTGCCGCTCGCGGCCGACGAGGCCATGGTGCCGCCCGTGGCCCTCCTCGCCCACGCCGTGGACGATCCGGGACGCGCCGCGTTCTGGCCGTTCGCCGAGTTCTCCCCTGAGTGGGTGGCGATCCGCTGGGCGCTGGCGCACGACGTGACCGTGCGGTTCATCGACCTGCCCGCCGCGTACTCCCTGGCCGCGGCCGCCGACCCCTCGTGGGGCGACGAGGAGGACGTCGTGGCCGGCGAGGAGCCGACCCTCCGTGTCGACCCGATCGGAGCGCTCGCCGAAGCCGCCGGGTACGACGACCCGGAGCGCTGGTGGGAGGACGTCGTCGAGCACCGCGGCGAGCCGGACCCGAAGGACCGCGCGGGTCCGGCGGACGGCGTTCTCGCGCCGTTCGCCGCCATCGGCGAGGCCATGGCCGCCCTCCGTGAACGGTACGGACACGGGGGGCACCCCCGCGACCTCCTCCGCGAGGCCCATATGCGGATCCAGCTGCGGGCGGCGCGCAAGGAGTTCGGGGACGAGGTGGCCGTCGTCTGCGGTGCCTGGCACGCGCCGGCGCTGACGGCCCGGTCGACCGCCACCGCGGACCGCGCCCTCCTGAAGGGCCTGCCGAGGGTCAGGACCGAGACGACCTGGGTGCCCTGGACCCACCGCAGGCTCGCCCGCCTGGGGGCGCCCCCCGGGCGAGGCTCCGGGGGAGGATACGGCGCGGGCGTCGAATCGCCCGGCTGGTACGCCCACCTCTTCGGCGCCCCGGACCGGCCTGTCGAACGCTGGATGACCAAGGTGGCCGGGCTGCTCAGGGAGGAGGGCCGGATGGTGTCCTCCGCCCATGTCATCGAGGCGGTCCGGCTCGCCGGGACGCTCGCGGCCGTGCGCGACCGTCCGCGGGCGGGACTGGGCGAGACGACCGACGCGGTCCGGGCCGTGATGTGCGACGGCTCGGACGTGCCCCTGGCCCTGGTCCGGGACAGGCTGGTCGTCGGGGACGTCCTCGGCGAGGTCCCGGACACCGCGCCCGCGGTGCCGCTGCAGCGCGACCTGGCCCGCCTCCAGCGCGGTCTGCGGCTCAGACCGGAACCGGCCGAGCGGGAGCTGGAGCTCGATCTCCGCAAGGCCAACGACGCGGCGCGCAGCCGGCTGCTGCACCGGCTGCGGCTCCTCGGCGTGGGTTGGGGACGCCCGGAGGCGGGCCGCGGTTCGACCGGCACCTTTCGCGAGACCTGGCGGCTGCGCTGGGAACCCGAAACGTACGTCAGGGTCGCGGAGGCGGGCGTCTGGGGCACCACGGTGCTCTCCGCGGCCACCGCCAAGGCCGAGTCGGAGGCCGTCTCGACGACGGCGCTGGCCGAGGTCACGTCCCTCGCCGAGCGCTGCCTTCTCGCCGAACTCCCCGACGTGCTGCCGGTGGTGATGAGGGCACTCGCGGACCGGGCCGCGCTCGACGCGGACGTGGGCCGTCTCGCGGACGCACTGCCGGCGCTCGCCCGCTCGCTGCGGTACGGGGACGTGCGTGCGACGGACACCGCCGCACTCGGCGAGGTGGCGGCCGGACTCGCCGAGCGCATCTGCGTCGTGCTGCCGCCCGCGTGCGCCGGACTCGACGCCGACGCCGCGGCCGGGTTGCGCGTCCGACTCGACGCAGTGCACTCCGCGATCGGACTGCTTCCGCAGTCCCGGGAGCTGGGCGGCCGGTGGGCGGACGTGCTGCGCAGGCTCGCCCTGCGGGACACCGTGCCCGGGCTGATACGGGGGCGTGCGGCCCGGCTGCTGCTGGACGACGGCCGTCTCGCCGAAGGGGAGGCGGCACGGTTGATGGGTCTCGCCCTGTCGCGGGGTACCGCGCCCGCCGACGCGGCCGCCTGGATCGAGGGCTTCGCCGGCGGTGCGTCGGGGGGCGGGATGCTCCTCGTCCACGACGAGCGCCTCCTCGGCCTCGTCGACGCCTGGCTGACGTCGGTCGCGGCCGACGCCTTCACGGACGTTCTCCCGCTGCTGCGCCGCACGTTCTCGGCCTACGAGCCGGGTGTGCGCCGCACCCTCGGCGAGCTGGCGCGGCGGGGTCGGACCGCCGGGGGGCCGGTGCGCGCGGAGACCGGGGTGCCGGGGTTCGGGGCCGGTACCGACGAGCGACGCGCCGACGCGGTGCTGCCCGTGCTGCGGCTGATTCTGGAGGGGGAGCGGGTATGAGCGCGCCGGACGCGGCGGCGGACTCCGCGGTGGCGGGGAGGGCGTCCGACGAGAGGCTGCGACGCTGGCGGCTGGTGCTCGGCGGGGGACCGGCGGACGGCACGGGCCGCGCTCTGACGGGCACGGACGCGGCCATGGACGACGCGTTGTCCGCGCTCTACGGAGCCGGCGACGGCAAGGAGCGGCGCGCCGGCAGGCGTTCGGCCGGACTGGAGGGCTCCGCGCCGTCCGTCGCACGCTGGCTCGGAGACATCCGTACGTACTTCCCGAGTTCCGTGGTCCAGGTCATGCAGCGGGACGCCATCGACCGGCTCGGACTGTCCACGCTGCTGCTGGAGCCGGAGATGCTGGAGGCCGTCGAGGCGGACGTCCATCTCGCCGGCACGCTCCTGTCGCTCGACAAGGCGATGCCGGAGACGACCAAGGAGACCGCCCGCATGGTCGTCCGGAAGGTCGTCGAGGACCTGGAGAAGCGGCTGGCGACGTGCACCCGCGCGACCCTCACGGGCGCGCTCGACCGCAGTGCGCGCACCAGCCGGCCGCGGTACCGGGACATCGACTGGGACCGCACGATCCGGGCGAACCTCGCGAACTACCTGCCCGAGCACGGCACGGTGGTGCCCGAGCGGCTCATCGGCCACGGCCGTGCATCGAGGTCGCTGAAGAAGGACGTCGTCCTGTGCATCGACCAGTCCGGGTCGATGGCGGCGTCCGTCGTCCACGCCGCGGTGTTCGGCGCGGTGCTGGCCTCGATGCGGTCGATCGAGACCCGGCTCGTCGTCTTCGACACCGCGGTCGTCGACCTGACGGACCGGCTGGACGACCCGGTGGACGTCCTGTTCGGCACCCGGCTCGGCGGCGGTACGGACATCAACCGCGCGCTGGCGTACTGCCAGTCGCAGATAACCCGACCCGCCGACACCGTCGTCGTGCTGATCAGCGATCTCTACGAGGGCGGTATCCGAGACGAGATGCTGAAGCGGGTGGCGTCGATGAAGGCGTCGGGGGTGCAGTTCGTCGCCCTGCTCGCCCTCTCCGACGAGGGAGCGCCCGCGTACGACCATGACCACGCGGCGGCTCTGGCGGCCCTGGGCGCCCCGGCGTTCGCGTGCACGCCCGACCTCTTCCCCGAGGTCATGGCGGCCGCGATCGAGAAGCGGCCGCTGCCGGTGCCGGCCGGCATATGAGAGCGGACACCAGGTCACCGTGCATACCGGACAAGGCGACTCATCGGTAACAAGGGACTTGCGTAACCCCGGGAGCCTCGTGCGAGCATCGTCACCGTCGCCCCGGAGGGGCATGTTCCGCAACTGGGAGGGCTCGCCCCATTTCGACTGCCACCGCTGCTGAGACCCCTGCCGCCGGGCGCCCCGCGCGCCGCGCGGCCGGGCGTCATGCGGTGCGCGCCGCAAAGGCGTTGCTCCTCCTCGGCGGGCTCGTGGTGCTGGGGTTCGTCCTCGGTGGCCAGGCTCACGCGGTGGAGCGGCCCGGGGTGCCCGCAGGGGTGCCGTCGGCAGGCTCCGCCGGTCCGGTGCGCCAACTGAACGACGACACCCGGTCGGTTGCCGGGGAAGCGGTGAACGGGACGCTGCGTCTGGTCACCGAGCGCACCGAGCGCACCGAGCGCGACGTGGTGCGGCCGGTCGCCGAGCCCGTGGTGGAGCAGGTCGTCCGGCCCGTCGCGCAGCCCGCTGACGATGCGGTCACCGAGGCGACGGAGTCCGTCGGCGACGTGGTCGGCGAGGTCGTGGAAGGCACGGCCGCACGGCCGTTGCCCGCCCCGGCGCCCGGATTGCCCGGCGCGGGCCCCCGGCCCGTCCCCGGACTCGACCTGACCGGTGGCGGTGTGCAGTACGGCCCTCAGACCGGATTCCCGGCCGGTCCCCGGCCCGGCGTCACCCTGGCGGAAACGCCCGGAACCGAGCGGTCCGCCGCCACCGCGCGCTGCTCGGGTCCCGTGGGCCTCCGGCAGTTCGGGCCCTTCCATGACGCCCGTGCGCTCGCCGACGCCGCCCGCGACGACCGTTCGCCGATCCTGGCAGGCGGCCCCGGCGACGTCCCGTTCCCGCGGTACCCGGGCCGTTCCCCGGCCGCGCCGCACGGCGCCGCCGTGCTGCAGACCGCCGGCGACAGCCACCCGCCCCGCCCCGGTGACCAGCCCGCAGCCTGGTTCCAGGACGCACCGGCGTCCACGCTCCTGCCCGGTTCCGGGCAGCCCGAGGCCGCTTCCGGTGTGCCCGACCGCCGGCGCGAGATTCCCGAGTTCCCCGGATAGGGCAGGCCGATCCCCCTGCCCTTGACCTGCCGCGCGGGGGCGGAGCAGGTCTGCCCTATCCCTCGGAACCCGAAGGACTTTCCCGATCATGAACAAGAACATCCGCCGCTCCATAGCCGTCGCCGCCGGCGCCGCGGGCATGTGGGCCGTCGGCACCGCCACCGCGTCCGCCGACGAACTCCCCTCGCTCTCCCTCTCCACCGCCGACAAGGCCACGGACTCCGTCGAGGACACGGCCGCCGAGGTCGCCGAGGCACCGGCCGCCGCCGCAGGCAAGGCCAAGGCCGCGGGGGCCACCGCCGCCACCGCCGGACAGGCGGAGGACGTCGTGCGGGAGGGCGCCCAGGCCCCGGTCCGCACCACCGCGGACCAGGCCCGTCAGTACGCCGGGAGCGAGGTGGCCGAAGCCGGCGACGAGATCGACTACCTCTTCGGCCCGCTGTCCTCCTTCGCGCCGGAGCTGGTGGACCGGGCCCCGGCCACCGTCCAGGGCCACGTCCGGGACGCGGTCGCCCATGCCACCCCCGTCGCCGAGGAGGCGGCGCAGGACGTCCTGCCCCCCATCGCCGGCCGCGCGGTCGACGGTGTGCTTCCGGTGGCCGGCCAGGCGGTCGGAGACGCCGGCGGGCTGGCCACGGGCGTCGCCGGCGATGTCGCGCCCTTCGCCGACGGCGTGCTCTCCGCGGTCCAGCCCTTCGCGGGCGACGTTGCCGGAGAGGTCCAGCCCTTCGCCGGGGGCGTCGTCGGATCCGTTCAGCCGCTCGTCGGGACCGTCGTGGACCACGTCCAGCCGGTCACCCACGGGGTCGGCGGCAGCGCCGGCGAACGGCGTCTTGGGCGACGTGACGCCGTTCGCCGGCGGCGTGGCGTCCGGGGTCCGGCCGTTCACGCAGGACGTGTACGGCACGGTCGCCGCTTCCCCGGTCGCCGGCAACGCCGCCGCCGGTGCGCAGGGCGCGGCGGACACGATCACCCCGGGATATGTCGACTCCCTCGGCCGCTACGCGACGCAGGGCTTCTGAACGGCGAAGTCCACCGGTGACCGGCGGGTCACGTGCTTCGGCGGGCGGTCCCCATTGGGGTGGGGGCCGCCCGTCCCCGTCCCCGTCCCCGTGTCCGGGTGCGGACGCGGGGACGGGGACGGCAGGCGCGCAGGATGAGAAGGAGCGGCTCATCGGGCGCACGCGTACGCACGAACGCCCGGGTGCGCGCCGGAAGGAGGGCCCACCCATGACACACCACAAGCCGAACCGAGCGGTCGAGGGCGGCCCGGACCACGGCCATGGCAGGGGAATGCCCCGGCGGCCCGACGAGGACGCGCTCGAACAGCGCACGGCGCGCGACCGGGCGGAAGCGGGTCTGCCGCCGCGTCCGTGGGCATCATCGAGCGCCGTGCCCGTACGCTCCGCGGGGGTCGTGAGCGCTCGGTGCCCGGACCGTGCCCGGCGCGTGGCCGTCCCGTAACCGGGGGTCCCGCGGCGCGCGCGATCTGTGACCGGTATCACCGCTCGGTTGTGATCTGCGATTTAGGGAGCCACGGCTCACGGGGATAACCTGCGAGACGGACATGCCGCGTGCCCGGACACCGTGTACGCCTCCCCAGTGACTGCGCAGTCACGTTGCCCTTCGCGGCACGCCCACGCAGACAACGAACCGCGAATCACTACTGCGACGATTAGAAGCAAAGGGACGGACGCGCGTGGACCTGTTCGAGTACCAGGCGAGGGACCTCTTCGCCAAGCACGGTGTACCGGTGCTGGCCGGTGAAGTCATCGACACGCCTGAGGCGGCGCGCGAGGCGACCGAGCGACTGGGCGGCCGTTCGGTCGTCAAGGCGCAGGTGAAGGTCGGCGGCCGCGGCAAGGCCGGCGGCGTCAAGCTGGCAGCCACGCCGGACGAGGCCGTCGCCCGCGCGACGGACATCCTCGGCATGGACATCAAGGGCCACACGGTCCACAAGGTGATGATCGCCGAGACGGCTCCCGAGATCGCCGAGGAGTACTACGTCTCCTACCTCCTCGACCGCACCAACCGCACCTTCCTGGCCATGGCCTCGGTCGCGGGCGGCATGGACATCGAGGAGGTCGCCGCGACGACCCCCGAGAAGCTCGCCAAGATCCCGGTCGACGCCAACGAGGGCGTCACCGCCGAGAAGGCCCGCGAGATCGTCGAGGCCGCCCGGTTCCCGGCCGAGGTGGCCGAGCAGGTCGCCGAGATCCTGGTGACCCTGTGGAAGACCTTCGTCGCGGAGGACGCCCTCCTCGTCGAGGTGAACCCGCTCGCCAAGGTCGCCGACGGCCGTGTCATCGCCCTGGACGGCAAGGTGTCGCTGGACGCCAACGCCGAGTTCCGCCAGCCGGAGCACGAGGCGCTCGAGGACAAGGCGTCGGCCAACCCGCTCGAGGCCGCCGCCAAGGCCAAGGGCCTCAACTACGTCAAGCTCGACGGCGAGGTCGGCATCATCGGCAACGGCGCGGGTCTGGTCATGTCGACCCTGGACGTCGTCGCGTACGCCGGTGAGAAGCACAACGGCGTCAAGCCCGCCAACTTCCTCGACATCGGCGGCGGTGCCTCCGCCGAGGTCATGGCGAACGGCCTGGAGATCATTCTCGGCGACCCGGACGTCAAGTCCGTCTTCGTCAACGTCTTCGGCGGCATCACCGCGTGCGACGCGGTCGCCAACGGCATCGTGCAGGCCCTGGAGCTCCTCGAGGCCAAGGGCGAGGCCGTGACGAAGCCGCTGGTCGTGCGCCTCGACGGCAACAACGCGGAGCTGGGTCGCCAGATCCTCGCGGACCGCAACCACCCGCTCGTCGAGCGTGTGGACACCATGGACGGCGCGGCCGACAAGGCCGCCGAGCTGGCTGCGAAGTAAGGGACGAGGGACACCACACCATGGCTATCTTCCTCACCAAGGAATCCAAGGTCATCGTCCAGGGCATGACCGGCTCCGAGGGTCAGAAGCACACCAGGCGCATGCTGGCCTCCGGCACGAACGTCGTCGGTGGCGTGAACCCGCGCAAGGCGGGCACGACCGTCGACTTCGACGGCTCCGAGATCCCGGTCTTCGGATCGGTCAAGGAGGCCGTCGAGAAGACCGGCGCCGACGTCACCGTCATCTTCGTGCCGGAGAAGTTCACCAAGGACGCGGTCATCGAGGCGATCGACGCCGAGATCGGTCTCGCCGTCGTGATCACCGAGGGCGTCGCGGTCCACGACACCGCGCAGTTCTGGGCGTACGCCGGTGCCAAGGGCAACAAGACCCGGATCATCGGCCCGAACTGCCCCGGTCTGATCACTCCCGGCCAGTCGAACGCCGGCATCATCCCGGCCGACATCACCAAGCCCGGCCGCATCGGTCTCGTGTCCAAGTCCGGCACGCTGACCTACCAGATGATGTACGAGCTGCGCGACATCGGCTTCAGCTCCTGCGTCGGCATCGGCGGCGACCCGATCATCGGCACCACCCACATCGACGCCCTGGCCGCCTTCCAGGCGGACCCGGACACCGACCTGATCGTGATGATCGGCGAGATCGGCGGCGACGCCGAGGAGCGTGCGGCCGACTTCATCAAGGCCAACGTCACCAAGCCGGTGGTCGGTTACGTCGCCGGCTTCACCGCGCCCGAGGGCAAGACCATGGGCCACGCCGGCGCGATCGTCTCCGGCTCCTCCGGCACCGCACAGGCCAAGAAGGAGGCCCTGGAGGCCGCGGGCGTGAAGGTCGGCAAGACGCCGACCGAGACCGCCGAGCTGGCGAGGGAGATCCTGCTCGGCTGATCCCCTGTCGCGGCCACGACGGCCGCCGCTGCGGACCGGCATGCGACTGGGCCCGCACCCCGGACTTCCGGGGTGCGGGCCCAGTCACGTTCCCGGGCGCGTGCGGCGGGGATCAGCGGGCCAGGGGGACGAGGCGCGCCGGCCCGGCGCCGGGGTGGGAGTGGAGCTGGACGCGGAGGCGGTAGTCCTCCTTCGACCACGGCTCCGGGCCGCTCTGCGGAGGCACCCCGCCGACCCGCTCGCCGGGCGCCTGCGGCGGCTCGTAGTGGTCCTCGGTGACGGCCATGGTCACGGCGGCGGCACCGAGGATCAGGACGGTCAGTCCGATCGCGGCGCGCGTCCAGAGCTCGGCACGGCGCTCGCTGCCGCCGCGCACGTCGCGGGCCGAGGCGATCCGGGGTGTGGAGAGGTTCGCCACCAGATCGCTCAGCTCGTGCTGGAGCGCCTCGGGTTCGGCCAGCTCGGGGATCTGCTCGGCGATTGCCGCGCGGGCGTGCAGCAGCCGGTTCGCGGCGGCGGGTGTGCTCGCCTCGGTCTCGGCGGCCGTTTCGGGGAGGTCGAGGCCCAGACCGTCGTACAGGAGCAGCGCGCGGCGGTACGACGGCGGCAGCCCGAGCACCGCCTCGCGGAGCGTGCGCCCGCCGGGGTACGCGACCGAGGCGGGGCGGGCCGACGAGACCGGGTCGTGGCGGCGGTGGGCGCGGCGCAGGCGGTGCCAGGGCGACATGGCGTACTCGTACGCCGCCGCCCGCACCCAGCCCGCGGGGTCCCGGTCCACGGCGACCTCGGGCCAGCGCTGCCACGCCAGGTGGAAGGCACGTTCGACGGCCTCCCGCGAGAGCGACTGCCGACCGGTGAGCAGCAGCGTCTGGCGGGCGAGACCGGGGGCGGCGCGGGCGTACAGCTCGTCGAACGCCTGCTCAGCGGTGAGCGCGGCCCCGTCCCGGGCGGGCGGACGCGCGCAGGGTTCTGCGGGACGGCCGCCGGCCGCGGCCTCCATCGGGCCCGCCGGTCCGGCGGCGGCCGCGTGCCGGGCCGCCGCCGGGGCTTCGGTGCGCTCGACCGGGGCCTGGGCCGGGGCCGTCGCGGGGTAGGGGCGCGGGGGTTCGAGGGGAGGGGGTGGTGCGGCGTTCCCGGGCCGGACGGCGGGCGCCTTCCGGGACCCGGTGGCGGGGGCCCCGGCCGGGTATTCGGCGGCGGGATCGCCGGAGGTGCGGGTGGCGGGGCTTGCGGCGGTGGCGTCCCCGGAGGTGGTGCCCGGGGTGTCTGGCCCGGCAGGGGCGTTCCCGGACGGTTCCTTCCGTCCGGTGGGCCGGCCTTCGCCGGGCCGGCGATCCGGTGCGGACGAAGGGTTGCCGGACCGCTGCTCGTCCCTCCGATCCGCCCCGTCCCTCCGATCCGCCCCGTCCCTCCGATCCGCCCCGTCGGACGGCCGGGCCCCGCCCTCGTCCCCGGGCGTGGACTCGCGAGCCGAGAGCTCGGCCTCGTAGATGGCGAGCAGTTTGGCGTACGCCTCGCGCTTGCGGCCGCGAGGGTCGCTGCGGCCCGTCTCCCAGGACCTGATCGTCGCTCTGGTGACGCCCAGGGCCTCCGCGAGCTGCTCCTCGGACAGCGCCTTGCCCTCGCGCAGCCTGCGGCGTTCCCTGGGTGAGGGCAACGGAGGCGCGGCCGCTTCGGTGCTGTCCGAGGTGCTCTTCGTCATGAAGACCTCTCCGGGAGGGCGTACTGGTCCGGAAAGTACATAAGCGTATTTTTAGCGACACAGCGAGCAATCTCCTGTTACGCGGATAAAGCGCGTGTCGTTGGCAGCATGGCCGCGTGACCCAGACGACCGATCGCGGCGCCACGCGCGTGGCCGTGCAGGGCGGCCGGT
This sequence comes from Streptomyces sp. HNM0645, assembly GCF_030056615.1. Classification (NCBI taxonomy): domain Bacteria; kingdom Bacillati; phylum Actinomycetota; class Actinomycetes; order Kitasatosporales; family Streptomycetaceae; genus Streptomyces; species Streptomyces sp. HNM0645. The sequence goes on from NZ_JASHLT010000007.1 coordinate 154,974, forward strand.
CCGCGCCCGCGATGCCCCTGATGCGCGGGGCGATCGCCGCGGGCCTCGGGCTCGGCGCACTCGCCGCGCTGGTGACGGTGATGTGGATCAGCTCCCCGTACCCGGACAGCGGACCCGACGGAGCGCTCCACGCCGCCGCCGGCATGTGGCTTCTCGCCCACGGGACCGAGCTGATCAGATCCGAGACGCTCTCCGAGGTGCCGGCCCCGGTGGGCCTCGTCCCGCTGCTGCTCACGGCACTGCCGGTGTTCCTGGTGTACCGGGCCGCCCGCGATGCCGTCGAGACGGCGGAGCGCGGGCGGCAGCCGTCCGCGTCCGCGGCGGTCCTCGGCGTGAGCAGCGGATATCTGGTGGTGGCGGTCGGCGCGGTGCTCTACTCCCGGAGCGGTGAACTCGCCGCGGAACCGCTCAGCGCGCTGCTGCACGTACCCGCGCTGGTTGTGATCACGGCTGCGGCCGGCGTCTGGACGGCGTACGGGTGCCCGCTCGGGCCGCTGCCCCGCTGGGTCCCGGAAGCCGCTCGGATCGCGCTGGCCCGCTCGTGGGTGATCGTGGCGTTCCGGGCCGCGGGCCGCACGGTCGTGGTGCTGGTCGGCGGCGGAGCCCTGGTCGTCGGCGCCTCGCTGGTGGTGCACGCGGGTGCGGCACAGGAGGCGTTCGTGCGGCTGGCCCACGACTGGCAGGGCAGATTCGCGCTGCTGCTGCTCGTGCTGGCGCTGATGCCGAACGCCGCGGTCTGGGCGGCTGCCTACGGACTGGGCCCGGGTTTCGTGCTCGGTACGGGCGCGGCGGCGACACCGCTGGGGCTCGCGGGTACGCCGGCGCTGCCGCCCTTTCCCCTGCTCGCCGCGGTACCGCTCGACAGGGCGGGCATGCCGCTGGGCCTGGCCGCGACGGTGGTGCCGGTCGCGGCGGGGCTGACGGTGGCCTGGTGCACTGCACCGACGGCCGAGTCCCCGGAGGCGGAGGCCCGGGGCGCGGGCGCTTCCGTCACCGGCGGCAGCACCCCAGGCGCCGACGCCGGCGCAGCCGCCGGGCGGGTACCGGTGAGCCGCGGCGAGACCGCGCTCACCGCGGTGCTGGCGGCGGCCGTGTGCGGGGCTCTCATGGCCGGCCTGTCGGCGGCTGCCGGCGGGGCGCTCGGCACGGGTGCCCTGGCCTCCTTCGGTCCCGTCTGGTGGCTCGCGGGCCCGGCCGCGTTCCTCTGGACGGCCGCCGTGGGTGTGCCCGTCGCCCTTGCCCTCCGCGCCTGGCGCTTCCGCGACGCCGACCGTCGGCTGAGGGTCCCTCGCTGGCGGGCCATCAAGCAGGCGTCGGGCGGGCTGATGGCGGCGTTCCCGTTCCCGTCCCCCGGCGCGCCGGCGTCCCCGGCCGGGCCGACTCCGCCGGCATCCGCGGCGCCACGGAAGTCCGACGGGCCGTCCGTGCCCGGAGCCGGGCCCGGGGCGCGGGCCGTGTCCGGAGCCGATGCCTCGCCCGGGGGGACGGGTCCGTCCGGCGCGGCGGACGAGGCCGGACCGCCGACGAAGGCGCCTCCGGGTGCCCGGACGGGCCCGCTTGCCTGGCCCGCGATGTCCGTCGGAGGCCCCGGGATCAACGGCGGCGTCTGGGACGAACTGCCGCCCGTCCTGGCGATGCCGGGCCCCGCGCCCGCCGCCCGCGCGCCGGGGCCGCCGGCTCCCGGTTCCTCGCCGGCCGCATCCACCGCCGGTTCCTCGCCGGCCGCACGCGGTTCCACACCGGGGCCGCCGGCTCCCGACCCCGGGCCAGTGCCGGGCGCGCCCGCCCCGAGCCCCGGTGCGGGCCCGCCGTCCGGAGCCGTACCCGCCCCGGACGGCGGGCCGGGAGCCGGAGGTCCGCCCGCACCCGGTCCCGTGGGTCCCGTCGGCGGCAGCGGACTCGGTAGCTGGCCGGGTCTCCCCGGTAGTGGGGGGACGCGCGGGTCCGATGGTTCGGCGCCGGCGGATCCGTCTGCCGAGCCGGGGGCCTCGGAGGGTGCGGCCGCCACGTGACGGGTGTCCGGCGGCCGGCCGGGTCTCCCCGGTAGTGGGGGGACGCGCGGGTCCGCTGGTTCGGCGCCGTCGGATGCGTCTGCCGAGCCGGGGGCCTCGGAGGGTGCGGCCGCCACGTGACGGGTGTCCGGCGGTCGGCCGGGTCTCCCCGGTAGTGGGGGGACGCGCGGGTCCGATGGTTCGGCGCCGTCGGATCCGTCTGCCGAGCCGGGGGCCTCGGAGGGTGCCGCCGCCACGTGACGGGTGTCCGGCGGTCGGCCGGGTCTCCCCGGTAGTGGGGGGACGCGCGGGTCCGATGGTTCGGCGCCGTCGGATGCGTCTGCCGAGCCGGGGGCCTCGGAGGGTGCCGCCGCCACGTGACGGGTGTCCGGCGGTCGGCCGGGTCTCCCCGGTAGTGGGGGGACGCGCGGGTCCGATGGTTCGGCGCCGTCGGATGCGTCTGCCGAGCCGGGGGCCTCGGAGGGTGCCGCCGCCACGTGACGGGTGTCCGGCGGTCGGCCGGGTCTCCCCGGTAGTGGGGGGACGCGCGGGTCCGATGGTTCGGCGCCGTCGGATGCGTCTGCCGAGCCGGGGGCCTCGGAGGGTGCCGCCGCCACGTGACGGGTGTCCGGCGGTCGGCCGGGTCTCCCCGGTAGTGGGGGGACGCGCGGGTCCGATGGTTCGGCGCCGTCGGATCCGTCTGCCGAGCCGGGGGCCTCGGAGGGTGCCGCCGCCCCGCGGCTGCGGGTACGGAGCGAAGGTCGTCCGCGCGTCCCGTGCGGGCGGCCGTGTGACGCCGTCCGGCGAACCCGTGGCCGCTGCCGCGGCCGCGACGCACGAGCTGGCAAAGCGGGTACGCACCAGTCCGGGAGGACCGCCGCTCGCGCCCCTCGCGCTCGGCTCCGAGTCGGCTGCCGCCTCGCCCGCGGGCGGCTACTCCTTGACGCCGATGACGCCGCGCAGCGGTTCCGGAAGGCGCTCGTTGCAGGAGATCTGGCCGGCCTTCGTCAGCGAGTCCGCAACGCATGTGTAGAAGTCGCGGTACACCAGCTGCATCGTGAACGTCATCGCCACGATCGTGAGTGCGATCCCGGCCATCACCAGTCCGCTCACCGCGGCCGTGACCTGCGGTCGGCCCGCCGGCTGCCCGGGCGCCCGGGAGGCCGGGGCCGTCGCGGCCGACGCGTCACCCGGCGTCGTGCGGCGGGACTTGGAGCGGAGCGAGCTGCCGCCCCAGTAGATCGCCAGGGCCCCGAGAAGAAGGGCGATCTCGGGGAAGTCGAACAGGGCGAAGAAGAAGGCCCACATACCGCCGAGCAGCGCGTACCGGGCGCGGCGCTGGACCGGGTCCGTCGGATCCCAGCGCAGGCCGGTGCCCTGGCCGGGGCCGCCTTCCGGGCCGCCCCCTCCACCCTGGCCGCCCCCTCCACCCTGGCCGCCGCCTCCGCCCTGGTTGCCCGGCCGGCCTCCGAAGCCGCCCGGGGAACGGCCCGGCTGGCGGCTGCTCCACTGGCTGCCCCAGGGCGTACGCCCGTCCTCCGGTTCGCCCTCGTCACCAGGGCCGTGCCCGTCCCCACCCGAGGAGTCGTCCCCCGACCCGTGCCGCGGCTGCCACGGCCGGTCCGGCGAGCCCTCCGGCGGAGGCGCGAACGGATTGCTCTCGTCCTTGGGCGACTCCGTGGGCTCCGTGGACTGGCGGTCCCGCAGCAGCAGGGAGCCCCGCTCGGCGGCGAGCGGGAGGCGGAGTGCCGTGCGGCGGCGTCGGTCCGGCATGGTGGTGAACGTCTTCCCCTCTTGTACCTCGGTACGCGGGTACTCCGTCTGGGACGGGCCCTGCCCCCCAGACGCTACCTCCCGGCCCAGCCCCCGTCCCGCGGGGGCCGCTCGGTGTGCCGGTATCGTTGCTGACGGTCGACGGCTTCGTAGAGTTCCCCTATCGCCGGACTCTTTTCATTCGTACGACCATACAAATACGAACCACAACGCGAAAAGAGTCCCTGTGGCTGCCGCCCGCCTCGTCGTCCTGGTCTCCGGATCCGGCACCAACTTCCAGGCGCTGCTCGACGCCATCGGCGACGATCCCGAGGGCTTCGGTGCCCGGATCGTGGCCGTGGGCGCGGACCGGGACGGCATCGCCGGCCTCGAGCGGGCCCGCGCGGCCGGGATTCCCACCTTCGTGTGCAGGGTCAAGGACCATGCGACCCGTGAGGAGTGGGACCGCGCGCTGACCGGGGCCGCGGCCGCGTACGAGCCCGATCTCGTCGTCTCGGCCGGCTTCATGAAGATCGTCGGCAAGGACTTCCTCGCCCGGTTCGGCGGCCGGTTCGTGAACACGCACCCCGCTCTGCTGCCCAGCTTTCCCGGTGCCCACGGTGTGCGCGACGCGCTCGCCTACGGGGTGAAGGTCACCGGGTGCACCGTCCACTTCGTCGACGACGGCGTCGACACGGGGCCGATCATCGCCCAGGGCGTGGTCGAGGTCCGCAACGAGGACGACGAAGCCGCTCTGCACGAGCGCATCAAGGAAGTCGAGCGCCAGCTGCTCGTCGAGGTCGTGGGGCGTCTGGCCCGCAACGGCTACCGCATTGAGGGACGAAAGGTTCATGTCGGTGAATAAGCCCATCCGTCGCGCGTTGATCAGTGTCTACGACAAGACGGGGCTGGAGGAGCTCGCCCGGGGGCTCCACGAGGCTGGCGTCGAGCTCGTCTCCACCGGTTCCACCGCGGGGAGGATCGCCGCGGCCGGGGTCCCGGTGACCAAGGTCGAGGAGCTGACCGGCTTCCCGGAGTGCCTGGACGGCCGCGTCAAGACGCTGCACCCTCGCGTGCACGCCGGAATCCTCGCCGACCTCCGCCTCGACGCGCACCGCGAGCAGCTCGCGGAGCTCGGCGTGGAGCCGTTCGACCTGGTGGTCGTCAACCTGTACCCGTTCCGGGAGACCGTCGCCTCGGGAGCGAGCCCCGACGAGTGCGTCGAACAGATCGACATCGGCGGCCCGTCGATGGTCCGCGCCGCAGCCAAGAACCACCCCTCGGTCGCGATCGTCACCAGCCCGGCGCGCTACCCCGACGTGCTCACCGCGGCCGCCTCCGGCGGCTTCGACCTCGCCGCACGCAAGCGCCTGGCCGCCGAGGCGTTCCAGCACACGGCCGCCTACGACGTGGCCGTCGCGTCCTGGTTCGCCTCGTCGTACGCCCCGGCCGACGCCGCGTCCGACGGCAGTTCCGCCACGGGCGCTTTCCCCGACTTCCTCGGCGCCACGTACCGGCGCTCCAACGTCCTGCGCTACGGCGAGAACCCGCATCAGAACGCCGCGCTGTACGTCACCGAGGAGGGCGGCGGGCTCGCCCAGGCCGAGCAACTGCACGGCAAGGAGATGTCGTTCAACAACTACACGGACACGGAGGCCGCCCGCCGTGCCGCGTACGACCACGCCGAGCCGTGCGTGGCCATCATCAAGCACGCCAACCCGTGCGGCATCGCGATCGGCGCGGACGTCGCCGAGGCTCACCGCAAGGCCCACGCCTGCGACCCGCTGTCCGCGTTCGGCGGGGTGATCGCGGTCAACCGCCCGGTGTCGGTGGCGATGGCCGAGCAGGTCGCCGACATCTTCACCGAGGTCATCGTGGCCCCGGACTACGAGGACGGCGCCGTCGAGGTGCTGGCCCGCAAGAAGAACATCCGCGTGCTGCGCTGTCCCGACGCCCCGTCAGCGCCGGTGGAGGTCAAGCCGATCGACGGGGGCGCGCTGCTCCAGGTCACCGACCGGCTCCAGGCCGACGGCGACGACCCGGCCGGCTGGACCCTGGCCACGGGCGAGGCGCTGTCCGCGGACGAGCTCGCCGAACTCGCCTTCGCCTGGCGGGCCTGCCGCGCGGTGAAGTCCAACGCGATCCTCCTCGCCAAGGACGGGGCGAGCGTGGGCGTCGGCATGGGCCAGGTCAACCGGGTCGACTCCGCGAAGCTCGCCGTCGAGCGTGCGGGCGAGGAGCGGGCGGCCGGGGCCTACGCCGCCTCCGACGCGTTCTTCCCGTTCCCCGACGGACTGGAGATCCTGACGGGCGCCGGTGTCAAGGCCGTCGTCCAGCCTGGCGGTTCGGTCCGTGACGAGCAGGTCGTCGAGGCGGCGCGCAAGGCCGGTGTGACGATGTACTTCACGGGCACGCGTCACTTCTTCCACTGAGGGGTCCCGGCGACGCACCGTCTCGCCTGCCGCAGACATGACAGACCGAAGGCCGTAACGCCCGCTCATCGGCGGGGGTTACGGCCTTCGTGCGTGCAGCCCGGTCGCCCGGGACGGACCGGTTCGGTCCTCCGGGCCGGAGGGGGATCAGTAGCGCGGGCGGTTGAACCACGCGGAGGCGCTGCTGTTGACCATCGCGGCGAGGATGATGCCGCCGATCGCCAGACCGATGACGCCGCCGACCGCGGAGCTCGTCTCGCCGCCCGCGAAGTTGGTGAGGCTGCCCAGGATGAAGAGGGAGGCGTAGACGATGGTCGTCACCCGCACACCGTTGCCGCCCTTGGCGAACTTGACACCCAGGACGATCGCCCAGGCCGCGAAGGCCAGGAGGATCAGGACGACGACGAACCCGAGACCGGCGAGCGGGCCGGTCTGCTCGCCCGCTCCCACGGAGTCGGCCACGTCCTGGGCCGCGGCGATCGCGAAGGCGGCGACGATGCCGACGATGATCTGCAGACCGGCGACGATGAAGAGCAGGACGCGGGCGGTCTGCATCAGGCCGGGCATGGACAAGGGGGCGCCGGGATGACCGCCACCGTAGGGCTGGACGGGCGGGGCCTGGGGGTAGCCGTAACCGGGCTGGGGCTGCTGCTGGCCCTGCGGGTAGCCGTAGCCCGGCTGGCCCTGCTGCTGGCCGTACGGGTTGTTCGGGTCGCCGAAGCTCATGGCGGGTTTCCTCCGTCGGGGTTCTGCGGGGACGACGCGGTCCTGACGGAGGAACGTCACATCTGACTAAGCGGTCTGCCCCCCGACACTGCCCGCGGTACTGCGCGGCTCATCGTCGTATTACCGTCGACTTCTTGTCCAGTCGATATGCCGATGTGTTGTGCAAGTGCAACCTCGTGTACCGCTCAGCGAACCGTGCGGCGGTATGCCGGGAGGATTCCGGGGATGGCCGGCGCGAACTCCTCCGGCGCGAACTCCTCCGGTGCGAACTCCTCCGGAGCGGGGACGGCGGAGCGGAGCACGGCGGCCCGAGCGGAACCTGATTGGAACCGGGGCGGGGTCATCCGCGAGGATGGGGGTATGACCGCCCAGATTCTCGATGGCAAGGCCACCGCGGCCGAGATCAAGTCCGAACTGGCCGCCCGCGTGGCGGCGCTCAAGGCCAAGGGGTCCACGCCCGGCCTCGGGACCGTCCTGGTCGGTGACGACGTCGGCAGCCGCAAGTACGTGGCCGGCAAGCACCGTGACTGTGCGGAGGTGGGCATCGCCTCCATCCAGCGCGAACTGCCGGAGACCGCCACGCAGGAGGAGATCGAGGCGGTCGTCCGCGAGCTGAACGAGAACCCGGAGTGCACCGGTTACATCGTGCAGCTGCCCCTCCCGAAGGGCATCGACGAGAACCGGGTGCTGGAGCTGATCGACCCGTCGAAGGACGCGGACGGCCTGCACCCGATGAACCTGGGCCGTCTGGTGCTGAACGAGCCCGCCCCGCTGCCGTGCACGCCGAACGGCGTGATCCGGCTGCTGCGCCGGTACGAGGTGGAGCTGAAGGGCGCGCACGTCGTCGTCGTGGGCCGCGGCACCACCATCGGGCGTTCCCTGCCGCTGATGCTGACCCGCCGCTCCGAGAACTCCACGGTCACCCAGTGCCACACCGGTACACGGGACCTCTCCTCGCATCTGCGGCAGGCCGACATCATCGTGGCCGCCGCGGGCTCGGCCCACCTGGTCCGTCCCGAGGACGTCAAGCCGGGCGCCGCCGTGCTGGACGTCGGCGTCAGCCGCGACGGCAACGGGAAGATCGTCGGAGACGTCCACCCGGACGTGGCGCGGGTCGCCGGCTGGCTCTCGCCGAACCCGGGCGGTGTCGGCCCGATGACCCGCGCCATGCTCCTCGTCAACGTCGTCGAGGCGGCCGAGCTCGCAGCCGCGGTCTGAGATCCATGGACACCCCGGACAACCACGCGGACTCCGCGGCCGGCCGCCGGCCGGCTCGCGCGGACGGCTCGTCCCGCGGCCCGCGGGACGAGCCGGCGGGTGCCCCGGGCACGCCCGGTACGGCCCCGCCGGCGAACGGCGCCGAGCGTGCGGACCGGTCGGCACCCGGCTCGAACGGCACCCGGCCCGAAGCGGCGGGCGAGCCCGCACCGCCGAACGGCGAGGGCGCCTTCCGGCGTGACCGCGGTGCACCGGACGGCTCCGCCCCTGCCGCGGACCGCGCCGCGCCGAACGGTTCCGCGAACGGCGTGACCGGCGTCGCCGACCGCGCGGACCGGACGGCGACCGGTGGCGGGGCCGCTGCCACCGGGGAAGGGCCGTCGAAGGACACCCGTCGGGAGCCGGCGGAGGACCCGGCCGGCGCGGGCGAGCGGGCCACGAGCAGGTCGCGTCGCCCGCCCGCCGTCACCCGGGACACCGCACGTCCGGAGGGCGGCGGACGCGCCGCCCCCGGTGACGCTCCGGCGCCCGCGCGTCAGTGGCCGCTGCTGACGGTCCTCGGGCTCGCGGCGCTCGGTCTGCTGATCGTCGGCACGGACCCGTTCGAGCAGGCGTTCAGGGTTGGCACGATGCTCGTCGGAGTCGCGCTGCTGACCGGCACGGTACTGCGCCGGGTGCTGCCGTCCGTGGGCATGCTGGCGGTGCGCTCGCGCTTCACCGACATGGTCACGTACGGGCTCCTCGGCACCGTCATCGTGCTGCTCGCCCTGATGGTCCAGCCGCAGCCGTGGCTGGAGATCCCGTTCCTGGAGGAAGCGGTCCGCTTCACCGTGCGGTAGTGGGCCCCGTCGGCCCGGCCCCGCGGGCGAGGGCGGCCGTCCCCTCCCCCGAGGAGGACGGGCGCCGTCGCCTGGTCCAGGGTCATGCACGCGCCAAACAGCCACAAGGGAACACGGGAGCCTGTGGCACGGAAGTGACCGTTCCGCCATGGTGTGATCGTCGGCAACGGATGCGAGACTGAGGCCGGCTTTCGGAACGGCGGCGCACGCGGGGTACGGCATCGTCCCGAACGCCCCCGTGCGCCCCGGCGCCAGGAACTGTCATCCTGGCTTCGCGCATCCCTCCGGGTAGTCCACGCGACGAGGACCCGGAGGCGTGGCGGGGGCACCACTGCGCGGGGCACATCAGGCACGTACTCGGGGGACAAGGGGGAGGCAATGCCTCGTTGGAAGGCGCTACCGGAAGAACTCGATCCGCAGGTACGGGAGTTCGCGAGCCAACTGCGCAGGCTCGTCGACCGCAGCGGGCTGAGCATCGCAGCGGTCGCTGACCGGACCGGCTACAGCAAGACGTCGTGGGAGCGCTTTCTCAACGGACGGCTGCTCGCGCCCAAGCGCGCGATCGTCGCGCTCGCCGAGGTGACCGGCACCAATCCGGTACACCTCACGACCATGTGGGAGCTGGCCGAGCGCGCCTGGAGCCGTGCCGAGATGCGCCACGACATGACGATGGAGGCCATCCGGATATCCCAGGCGCGGGCCGCGCTGGGCGAGTCCGGACCGAACGGGCCGGCGGCCCCGGGCGGCCGCGCCGGCGGATTGACCACCGCAGCGCCCGACGGTGACGGTCCGCGCGACCGGCCTCACGTGCCCGCCCAGCCCGGCAGCGGGCCGGGACGGGCCGGGAAACCGTCGGGGTCCTCGTATTCCGGTGCCTCCGCCTCGCCGGGCGGTCGGGGCCGGGGGAGGGGACGGCGCGGTACGACGGTGTTCGTGGCCGGGCTCGTCGGTGCGCTGCTGGTGATCGCGGCAGCGGTGCTGCTGGCCGACCTCGGCGGTGGCGGTGACGAGCCGGGCGGCGACGTGGCCAAGTCGCCCTCAGCGGCCCCGACGACGCAGGCGCCGGAGCTGCCCGCGGGCGTGAAGTGCGCCGGCGCCGACTGCACGGGTCAGGACCCCGAGAACATGGGGTGCGGCGGACAGTTCGCCACGACCGCTTCCCGGGCGACCGTCGGCACCGCCGTCGTCGAGGTGCGCTACAGCAGGACCTGCGGCGCCGCCTGGGCTCGGATCACCCAGGCCACACCGGGCGACAAGGTGCGGATAAGCGCCGGCGGGGAAAGCGAGGACGGACTCGTCAACGCGGACAAGGACGCCTACACCCCGATGGTCGCCGTGGCCGCGGAGTCCGAGGCGAAGGCGTGCGCCACGCTGACGACCGGCACGGAGGGCTGCACGGCGGAGCAGTAGCCCGCTCCAGTGAGCCGCACCACAAGGGTCCGGGGGTTCCGGGTGGCCCGGGTCGGATAGCCTGACCGCTGGATATCTCTTCACGTCGAGAGATCGATCACCGCGATCGGTGCCGTCGGTGCCAATCGGCGCGGACCGGTCCCACCCCGGCGCCGCATGCGTCGATCACGCCGATCACGCCGATCGCGTCGATCGCGGCGGTGCCGATCACTACGGTGGAGATGTCCAGCACCTGGGGCACGGAGCCCCACCGCCAGCTGTCTTACGGAGATCGCCATGACCCGCACTCCCGTGAATGTCACCGTCACCGGCGCCGCCGGCCAGATCGGCTACGCGCTGCTCTTCCGCATCGCCTCGGGCCAACTGCTCGGCGCGGACGTGCCGGTCAGGCTCCGCCTCCTCGAGATCCCGCAGGGGCTGAAGGCCGCCGAGGGCACGGCGATGGAGCTCGACGACTGCGCCTTCCCGCTGCTGCAGGGCATCGACATCACCGACGACCCGAACGTCGCCTTCGACGGTGCCAACGTGGCGCTGCTCGTCGGCGCCCGGCCGCGCACCAAGGGCATGGAGCGCGGTGACCTGCTGGAGGCCAACGGCGGCATCTTCAAGCCGCAGGGCAAGGCCATCAACGACCGTGCCGCGGACGACATCAAGGTTCTCGTCGTGGGCAACCCGGCCAACACGAACGCGCTCATCGCGCAGGCCGCCGCCCCGGACGTGCCGGCCGAGCGCTTCACCGCGATGACCCGCCTCGACCACAACCGCGCGCTGTCGCAGCTGGCCGCCAAGACCGGTGCCCCGGTCTCCGAGATCAAGCGCCTCACCATCTGGGGCAACCACTCCGCGACCCAGTACCCGGACGTCTTCCACGCGGAGATCGCGGGCAAGAACGCCGCGGAGGTCATCGACGACCAGGCATGGCTGGCGGACACCTTCATCCCGACCGTCGCCAAGCGCGGTGCCGCGATCATCGAGGCCCGTGGTGCCTCCTCGGCCGCCTCCGCCGCGAACGCCGCGATCGACCACATCCACACCTGGGTGAACGGCACGGCCGAGGGCGACTGGACCTCCATGGGCATCCCGTCGGACGGTTCCTACGGCGTCCCGGAGGGTCTGATCTCCTCCTTCCCGGTCACCTGCAAGGGAGGCACGTACGAGATCGTCCAGGGCCTGGACATCAACGAGTTCTCCCGCACCCGCATCGACGCGTCGGTGAAGGAACTGGAGGAGGAGCGCGAGGCGGTCCGCGGCCTCGGTCTCATCTGACGTCCGGTACCCGGTCGAGCGCCTGTGGGGCGCCGCGCGATCGCGCGGCGCCCCACAGGCGTTTTCCGTTGCCGTCCGTGCCGGGCCGGCCCCGCACGTGGGCCGCGGCGTCGGGCGGCGGCAGCGTGTGCTCGGCGGCCGGCGGTCATCCGGAAGCGGCAGCCGGCCCGGGAGCAGGCCCCGGAACAGAACAGTCCCCGGTGATCCGGACGATTTCCTGCGGACCGGTCGTCGCCGGTCCCGCTGGTCCTCGCTCTTCTCGCCGGGGGCCTAGCCAGAGCCGAGGGGGTCACGCCCGTCGGCAAGACGTCTCTTCCGAGGGAGTGCGGCTCTCTGCGGTTTTCTGGTGTAAAGAACAGTCTCCTCCCGATTTGACGGAAGTCAAGAGCGGTTGGAGGCGGCCCGATCCGTGGGTGCGGGTGCGCGTCCACCGGGCGTTGCCCTCCCGGCACCCCGACTCACCGTCCGTGACGAGCCGGACGGAGATCTGCCCCGGAGAGTGACACGCGTTACTTCCGGCCACCCGTCGCGCATGCTTTCCGCCCTCCGGGGCAGGCGATCCGCTCGCCAGTCCTTGCTGGTGAGAGACATAACGGGAATGGAAGGCCAAACGCGACGTGTCGGCACAACTGACCATCCACGTGGCCGGGGAATGGCGCAAAGCCGTCTCCGGCGCCACGCGCGAGATCCTCGACCCCGCTGACGCCACGCCCTTCGCGGTCGTGGCGGAAGGCGGGGCCGAGGACACCGATGCCGCGATCGCCGCCGCGCGCCAGGCGTTCGACGAGGGGGAGTGGCCCCGTACGCCGGTGGCCGAGCGGGCGGCGCTGCTGCGCCGGGTCGCCGGACTGCTGGAGCGGGACCGCGAGGAACTCGGGCGGCTGGAGAGCCGCGACGCCGGAAAGACCGTGGAGGAAGGCCGCGTCGACGTCGACTGCGTCGCCGACGCCTTCCGCTACTTCGCCGACCTCGTCGTCAACGAGAACGGCCGCGTCGTGGACGCCGGCTCGCCGGACGTCCACAGCGTGGTCGTGCACGAGCCGGTCGGCGTGTGCGGTCTGATCACGCCGTGGAACTACCCGCTGCTGCAGGCGAGCTGGAAGATCGCGCCCGCCCTGGCGGCCGGCAACACCTTCGTCGTCAAGCCGAGCGAGATCACCCCGCTGAGCACCGTCGCGCTGATCCGGCTGCTGTCGGAGGCCGGGCTCCCGGACGGCGTCGCCAACCTCGTCACCGGCCCCGGCGACCCGGTCGGCGCCCGCCTCGCGGAGCACCCCGACGTCGACCTCGTCTCCTTCACCGGCGGGCTCGCCAGCGGCACCAAGGTCATGCGGGCCGCCGCGGACAGCGTCAAGAAGGTCGCCCTGGAGCTCGGCGGCAAGAACCCCAACGTGGTGTTCGCCGACGCCTGCGCGGACGACGAGGGCTTCGACACCGCCGTCGACCAGGCGCTGAACGCCGCGTTCATCCACAGCGGCCAGGTCTGCTCCGCCGGCTCCCGCCTCATCGTCGAGGAGTCCCTCCGCGACCGTTTCGTCGCCGAGCTCGCCCGCCGAGCCGAACTGATCCGGCTCGGCCGCGGCACGGACGACGGCGTCGAGTGCGGACCGCTCGTCTCCGCGCAGCAGCTGGCGAAGACCGAGGAGTACGTGGCCTCCGCACTCGCCGAGGGGGCGGTGCTGCGCGCCGGCGGCAAGCGCCCCGACGGGCCCGGGTACTTCTACCGGCCGACCGTCCTCGACCGCTGCGACCGCACCATGCGCGTCGTGCGTGAGGAGGTCTTCGGCCCGGTCCTCACCGTCGAGACCTTCCGTACCGAGGACGAGGCCGTCGCGCTCGCCAACGACACCGAGTACGGGCTCGCCGGCGGCGTCTGGAGCGGCGACGCCGGACGGGCCCGGCGGGTGGCCGCACGGCTGCGCCACGGCACCGTCTGGATCAACGACTTCCACCCGTACCTGCCTCAGGCGGAGTGGGGCGGATTCGGCAAGTCCGGCATCGGCCGGGAGCTCGGCCCGGCCGGGCTCGCCGAGTACCGCGAGACCAAGCACATCTATCAGAACCTCGCCCCGCGCCCCGTGCGCTGGTTCGCGGGCTGACCACGGCGAGCAGGAGCAACCACCACCATGACCGAGCACGACTACGAGTACGACTATGTCGTCGTCGGGGGCGGCACCGCAGGATCGGTGATCGCCTCCCGCCTGACGGAGGACCCGGATGTCACCGTGGCCGTCATCGAGGGCGGCCCGAGCGACGTGGACCGCGAGGACGTCCTCACCCTGCGCCGCTGGATGGGCCTCCTCGGCGGGGAACTCGACTACGACTACCCCACCACCGAGCAGCCGCGCGGCAACTCCCACATCCGGCACAGCCGCGCCCGGGTGCTCGGCGGCTGCTCCTCGCACAACACGCTGATCGCGTTCAAGCCGCTGCCGTCCGACTGGGACGAATGGGCCGAGGCAGGGGCGGACGGCTGGGACGCCGCAGCGATGGACCCGTACTTCGGCAAGTTGCTCAACAACGTCGTCCCGGTCGACGAGGCCGACCGCAACGCCATCGCCCGGGACTTCGTGGAGGCGGCCCAGTCGGCGCTCGGCGTACCGCGCGTCGAGGGCTTCAACAAGAAGCCGTTCCACGAGGGCGTCGGATTCTTCGACCTCGCGTACCACCCCGAGAACAACAAGCGTTCGTCGGCGTCGGTGGCCTACCTCCACCCGGTGATGGACGAACGGTCCAACCTCACCCTGCTGCTGGAGACCTGGGCGTACCGGCTGGAGCTGGACGGCACCCGGGCCCGCGGTGTGCACGTCCGCACCGGGGACGGCGAGGAGCGGCTGGTCCGGGCACGGCACGAGGTGATCGTCTGCGCCGGGGCCGTGGACACCCCGCGGCTGCTGATGCACTCCGGCATCGGGCCCAAGGGCGATCTGGAGGCCCTCGGCATCCCCGTGGTCCACGATCTGCCGGGTGTCGGTGAGAACCTGCTCGACCACCCCGAGTCGGTGATCGTCTGGGAGACCCACGGGCCGATCCCGGAGAACTCGGCGATGGACTCGGACGCCGGTCTGTTCGTGCGCCGCGACGACGACGAGCGCGGCCCCGACCTGATGTTCCACTTCTACCAGATCCCGTTCACGGACAACCCGGAGCGGCTGGGCTACGAACGGCCCGCGCACGGCGTGTCGATGACGCCCAACATCCCCAAACCGCGCAGCCGCGGCCGCCTCTACCTGACCAGCGCGGACCCCGAGGTCAAGCCCGCGCTGGACTTCCGGTACTTCACCGACGAGGACGACTACGACGGGCGGACCCTGGTCGACGGCATCCGGATCGCCCGGGAGATCGCGAAGTCCGAACCGCTGGCCGGCTGGCTGAAGCGGGAGGTCTGCCCGGGGCCGGAGGTCACCGGCGACGAGGAGCTGAGCGAGTACGCGCGCAAGGTCGCGCACACGGTCTACCACCCGGCCGGCACCTGCCGGATGGGCTCCCACGCCGACGAACTGGCCGTGGTCACCCCGGACCTGAAGGTCAGAGGGCTCGAAGGAATCCGGATCGCCGACGCGTCCGTCTTCCCGACCATGCCGGCCGTCAACCCGATGATCGGGGTGCTGATGGTCGGCGAGAAATGTGCGGATCTGCTGACGCCGACGGGAAGTGAGGCACGATGAACGGCGACACCAAGGAAACGACCGACACCGGCACCGAGGCCGGCGGCACCGCCGGCGACAACGGCGCGGTGCACCCGGAACCGCCCGTGTTCGAGGTGCGCGGCCTGTGGAAGGTGTTCGGTCCCAAGGCCGACCGCGTGCCCGCTTCGGCCGAGCTCGCCGGGCTGAGCCCCGCCGAGCTGCGCGAGCGCACAGGCTGCACGGCCGCCGTCCGGGATGTCGGCTTCGACGTGCGCAAGGGCGAGGTCTTCGTCGTCATGGGCCTCTCCGGCTCCGGCAAGTCCACGCTCGTGCGCACGCTGACCCGGCTGATCGAACCCACCTCCGGCTCGATCTCCATCGACGGCGAGGACGTGCTCTCGATGGACAAGACACGCCTGCGCGAGCTGCGCCGGCACCGCGCCTCCATGGTCTTCCAGCACTTCGGCCTGCTGCCGCACCGCACCGTCCTCGACAACGTCGCCTACGGGCTGGAGATCCAGGGCATGGGCAAGGCCGAACGGCGCGCCAAGGCCGCCGAGGTCGTCGCCAAGGTCGGCCTCGGCGGGCTGGAGGAACGCCGTCCGGGACAGCTCTCCGGCGGTCAGCAGCAGCGCGTCGGCCTCGCCCGCGCCCTCGCCGTCGACCCCGAGGTGCTGCTCTTCGACGAGCCGTTCAGCGCGCTCGACCCCCTGATCCGCCGCGACATGCAGGAGGAGGTGATCCGGCTGCACCGCGAGGAGGGCCGCACGATGGTCTTCATCACCCACGACCTGAACGAGGCGCTGCGCCTCGGCGACCGGATCGCCCTGATGCGGGACGGGCGCATCGTCCAGCTCGGCACCCCCGAGGAGATCGTCGGCTCGCCCGCCGACGACTACGTACGGGACTTCGTCCGCGACGTACCGCGCGAGCAGGTCATGACCGTCCGCACGGCCATGCGCCCCGCAGACGACCCGGCCGGGGCCGAGCACCTGCCCGCGGTCGCTCCGGGCGCGACGGTCTCCGAGGCGATCGAGGCGGTCGCCCGCTCCGGTGGCCCCGTCCGCGTGGTCGAGGGCGGACGCTGCCTGGGCGTGGTGGACCACGCCGCGCTTCTCGCGGTCGTCGCGGGCGTTCCGGCGCAGGGGGTGGCGGCATGAGAGAGGCCGTCCACGCGGGGTGCCGCCCCGCGCGCGAACCCGCCGCCGGCACCGGGAGGTGGGGCCGGTGAGCGCCACCGTCACCACCGTCTCCAAGGCGGGCCCCACCGCGGGCGAGGCACGGACCGGGGAGTCCGGCGGCCTGCGCGACGCCGTACGGCGCCGTCGCAAGCTGCTCGCGGGCGGCGGCGTGCTCGCCGCGCTCCTCGTGCTCGGCGCCGTCCTGCTCGGCGGCGGTGGCTGGCCCGCCGGGCTGACCGCCGACATATCCGGGCCGCTCGACGCGGCCAACGAGTGGGTCGTCGACAACCGCGACACCCACCCGCTCTTCCTGTACTTCCTGCTGCACCTGTCCAACACCGCCACGGACGCCGTCAACGGGGTCTACCAGGGGCTCGACGCCCTCGGCTGGCTCGGTGTCATGGCCGCCGCCGTACTCGTCGCCTGGCGGTCGGCCGGACTGGGCCGGCGGGGGCTGCGCGTCGCGCTGACCGCGTTCGGTGCGTTCGCCGTCTGCGGACTGCTCGGGATGTGGGACGCGACGCTGCTCACCATCGCGCTGATGGTGGTGTCCGTCGCGATCGCGGCCGTGCTGGGCGCGCTGATCGGTCTCGCCGCGGGTCTCTCCGACCGGGTGGACCGGGCCCTGCGCCCGGTGCTGGACACCATGCAGGTGATGCCGGCCTTCGCGTACCTCCTGCCGTTCGTGCTCGTCTTCGGTACGGGGACGCCCGCCGCGCTGTTCTGCACCGTCATCTACGCCGCCCCGCCGATGGCCCGGCTCACCGCGCTCGGACTGCGCGGGGCCGACCCGGCGGCGCTGGAGGCGTCCGTGTCGCTCGGCGCGAACGGCCGGCAGCGCCTGTGGACCGCGCGACTGCCGCTCGCCCGCAGGCAGATGCTCCTCGGCCTCAACCAGACGATCATGATGGCGCTGTCCATGGTGGTCATCGCCGCGCTCGTCGGCGCCGGCGGTCTCGGCGAGGAGGTGTACTCGGCACTGGCGACCACGGACGTCGGCAAGGCGTTCGCCGCGGGGCTGCCGATCGTGCTGATCGCGGTCTGGCTGGACCGCACGACGGCGGCCGCGGGCGACGGCACCGGCACACCGGGCGCCGCCGGGAGCTGGCTGCACGGCGGCCGGGCCTGGGCACTGGTGGCGGCCGCGGTGGCCGCCGCGGCGGCCGTGCGCACCACGACCTGGCCCGACACCTGGACGTACGACATCTCCACGCCCGTCAACAAGGCGCAGGAGTGGATCACCACGAACCTGACCTTCACCGAGGTCTGGGCGCGCGAGTTCACGCTGTGGGTCCTCAACCCCCTGCGGGACGGACTGGTCTGGCTGCCCTGGTGGTCCGTCCTGCTGCTGGTGGCCGCCGCGGCCTGGCTCGTCGGGGACTGGGTCTCCGCGGTCACCGCGACCGCGGCGATGGCTGCCATCGGCGTGCTCGGCGTCTGGGCCAAGTCCCTGAACACGCTCTCGCAGGTGCTGGCCGCGCTGGTGCTCACACTGGTGCTCGGCTTCCTCGCGGGCGTGCTGTGCGCCCGCGCCAAACGCCTGGAACGATGGGTGCGGCCGCTGCTGGACGCCATGCAGACGATGCCGCAGTTCGTGTACCTCATCCCGGTCGTCGCGCTCTTCGGCGCCACCCGCACCTCGGCGATCGTCGCGGCCGTCGTGTACGCGCTGCCCGCCGTCGTGCGCATCACCACCCAGGGCCTGCGCGAGGTCGACCCGGCCGCCGTGGAGGCGTCCCGCTCGCTCGGTGCCTCCACGCGCCAGCAGCTCCTCGGCGTCCAGCTGCCGCTGGCCCGTCCCGCACTGCAGCTCGCCGTCAACCAGGGCGTGGTGCTGGTGCTCGCCGTGGTCGTGGTCGGCGGGCTCGTCGGTGGAGGCGCGCTCGGCTACGACGTGATCAAGGGCCTGTCCCGGGGCGAGATGGGCCTCGGCATGACCGCCGGAATCGCGATCGTCTGTCTCGGGTTCGTCCTGGACCGTGTCACCCAGCGGACCTCCCGCACCCCCCGTTGACCCCACCCCCTCTCAGAACACTCGACAGGAGCACCATGCGCACCGTAAGAACCTTCCGTACCGCCGTGGCCGTTGCCGGAGCCCTCGGCGTCCTCTCCCTCACCGCCTGCGGAGCCGCCGAGACCGGTAAGAGCAACACGGCCGGCGGCGACAAGACCGTCAAGCTGACCGTGCCGTCCTGGGTCGGTGCCCAGGCGAACGTCGCCGTGGCCAAGCAGATCCTCGAGAAGGAGCTCGGCTACAAGGTCAAGACCCAGCAGATGGGCGAGGTCCTCGCCTGGGACGCGCTCTCCAAGGGCGACATCGACGCGATCCTCGAGGACTGGGGCCACCCCAAGGAGGAGAAGCAGTACGTCGACACGAAGAAGACCGTCGTCAAGGGCGGCGACCTCGGCGTCACCGGGCACATCGGCTGGTTCGTCCCCAAGTACTTCGCGGACGAGAACCCCGATGTGACGGACTGGAAGAACCTCAACAAGTACGCCAAGGAGTTCAGGACCGCGGAGAGCGGCGACAAGGGCGAACTGCTCGAGGGCTCGCCGGACTACGTCACCAACGACGACGCGATCATCAAGAACCTGAAGCTGAACCTGAAGACCAAGTACGCGGGCTCCGAGGCCGCGCAGATCACCGCCATCAAGAAGTACGCGGCGGCCAAGAAGCCCTTCATCACGTACTGGTGGACCCCGCAGTGGCTGAACGCCCAGATCGACATGGTCGAGGTCAAGCTGCCGGAGTACAAGGAGGGCTGCGACGCCGACCCGGAGAAGGTCGCGTGCGCCTACCCGAACACACCGCTGCAGAAGTTCCTCAACGCGGACTTCGCGAAGGAGGGCGGCGAGGCCGCCGAGTTCCTGAAGAACTTCAAGTGGACGACCGAGCAGCAGAACGAGGTCGCGCTGATGATCGCCGGCGAGAAGATGTCGCCGGAGGCCGCGGCCGAGAAGTGGGTCAAGGAGAACGAGGCCACCTGGAAGGCGTGGCTCCCCAAGAAGTGACGCGGAACCGACGGGGCCCTCGGGCCGCGTCGGCCGGGCCCCGGGCGCGGTGCGCGGCCCCTGCACGTCAGGGCCGGGCACCGCGCCCGGCCGCGCTCCGGTCCCGCCCGGTGAGGCGCGGGACCGGCCGGCTCGGGGCGGACCGTGCCGGGCGTTTCCGCTCGTGCGCGCGCCGGCGGTCAGCCGCGCAGCTCCGCCGCGCGCTCGCTCAGTACGTCGAGCGTCCGCGGGAGGAAGCCGGGGCCGAAGGTGACACGGGTGGCTCCCGTACGCCCCAGGGCCGGGACGCCCGGGCCGCCGGGTGACTTCACGGCGTTGATCGGGCCCGTGACCTCCCGGCGCAGCCGCGCCGGCGCGTCCGCCGGAGCGGCGATCGGATGGACGCAGTCCGCTCCCGCCGCCACGCACGGCTGTGCCCGCTCGATCGCGGCCCCGGGGCCGGGCACCCCGCGCAGGAACATGTCGACGCGCGCGTGGACGAACAGCGCGTCGCCCGCCTCCGCCCGGACCTCCGCCGGGCGGTCCGCCCGTCGCCGCGGGTCCACGAGCGTCCCGCCGGGCCCGGAGTCCTCCAGATCGATCCCTACGGCGCCGGTCCCCAGGACGCGCCACGAGTTCCCGCACCGGCAGGCCGTACCCCGTCTCCACGTCCGAGGAGACGGGGACGTCCACGGCCCGGACGATCGGGGCGACCGCCGCGAGCATCCCGCCCGGCGGCGTCCGCCCGTCCTCGTCCCCAGTGACGCGGCCACGCCCGCGCTGGGCGTGGCCGGCGCGGGGAAGCCCGCTTCGGCGAAGACCCGTGCGCGGGCCGCGTCCCACGGTCCGGACCGGACCAGAGGGTCCTCGGGTGCCCGTCCGTGGTGCAGGTCGCGGAAGTCGTCCACGGACATCGCGGCACTCAGCGCTTGTACTGGCCGGGCGTGTAGTGGCCGGGCGCCATCCGCGTCGTCACGGCGAAGCGGTTCCACGTGTTGATGACGGCGATCGCCGCGATCAGCTGCGCCAGCTCCGCCTCTTCGAAGTGCTTCGCGGCCCTCTCGTACACCTCGTCCGGGACGAACCCGTCCGTCAGTACCGTCACGGCGTCCGTCAGCTCGATCGCCGCGATCTCCCGCGCCGTGTAGAAGTGCCGCGACTCCTCCCAGGCGCTCAGCTGGATGATCCGGTCCACCGACTCGCCCGCCGCGAGGGCGTCCTTGGTGTGCATGTCGAGGCAGAAGGCGCAGTGGTTGAGCTGGGACGCGCGGATCTTCACCAGCTCCAGCAGCGTGGGGTCGACCCCACGCCGGGCGGCCGCGTCCAGCCCGACCATGGCCTTGTACACCTCGGGAGCGTGCTCGGCCCACTTCATGCGCGGGCTGTGCTCGTGGTTGAAGTCGTTGTCGGTCTCAGTCATGCCGTCGACGGTACGCGGAACATGGCACATCGCTATGGTCCATTTCCATGACGAACGACTGGGCCACTTTTCGATCCGGCGCGGGCGCCGACCTCCATGTCGAGCTGCGCGGCACCGGCCTGCGGACCGGGCTGATGGACGCCCTGCGGGACGCCGTCCGCAGCGGCAGGCTCGCCCCCGGCACCCGGCTGCCGTCCTCGCGGACGCTCGCCGCCGACCTCGGCATCGCCCGCAACACCGTCGCCGAGGCCTACGCGGAACTCGTCGCCGAGGGATGGCTCACCGCCCGGCAGGGCTCGGGCACGAGGGTGGCCCGGCGCGCCGCCCCGAGCAGGCCGGCACCTTCGCCGCCGCGCCCAGGACCGGCGCGCGGCCGCCCCGCGTACAGCCTGATGCCCGGATCGCCGGACCTGGCGTCGTTCCCGCGCGCCGAGTGGCTCAGGGCGGCCCGTCGTGCGATCACGGCCGCCCCGCACGAGGCCTTCGGCTACGGCGATCCGCGCGGTCGCGTGGAACTGCGCACCGTCCTCGCCGACTACCTGGCCCGGGCCCGTGGCGTCTACGCCGACCCGGAGCGCATCGTGATCTGCTCGGGTTACGTCCACGGTCTGATGCTGCTCGGCTCGGTGCTGCGGGCCGGCGCGCCGTCGGCCGGCCTCAGGGGCCGGGTGACGGAGGTGGCGGTCGAGGCGTATGGGCTCGACATCCACTGGGAGCGGCTGACCGACGCCGGCCTGCGGCTGTCCCCGCTGCGCTTCGACGAACGCGGCACCCGCACCGGCGATCTCGTCTCCTCCAAGGGCGCGGGAGCGGTCCTGCTGACGCCCGCGCACCAGTTCCCCATGGGGGTCGCACTGCCACCGGACCGGCGCACCGCCGTGGTCGACTGGGCGTGCGGCACGGGTGGACTGATCCTGGAGGACGACTACGACGGGGAGTTCCGCTACGACCGCCAGCCCATCGGCGCCCTCCAGGGACTGGACCCCGAGCGGGTCGTGTACCTCGGTACGGCGAGCAAGTCCCTGGCGCCGGGGTTGCGGCTGGCGTGGATGGTCCTACCCGAGGCACTGGTGGGCTACGTGGCCGCCGCGAAGGGGGTGTCGGACTGGTCCTCGGGCTCGCTCGACCAGCTGACCCTGGCCGAGTTCATCTCCTCCGGTGCCTACGACCGCCATGTGCGGGCCATGCGGCTGCGCTACCGCCGCCGCCGCGACCAGCTCGTCGACGCGCTCGCGGAACGCGCTCCGGGCATCCGGGTGAGCGGCATCGCGGCCGGGATGCACGCGGTGCTGGAACTCCCGCCGGGCACCGAACGCGCGATCGTCCAGGCCGCCGTCTGGCAGGGCCTCGCCGTGGAGGGCCTCGGCCGCTTCCGGCACCCGGCCGCCCCACCGGGCCCGGACGCTCTCGTCGTCGGCTACGGCACCCCGGCGGACAGCGCGTGGTCGGGGGCACTGGACGCGTTGTGCCGGGTGCTTCCCTGACACCGCTGACGCCCCTGACGGGCTTTCAGGCGCAGGACCCGGGCGCGACCGCCCGGCCCGGTCGGACCGCCGGCCGGCGCACCGGAAGGACCCGGTGGAGAGCCTGACCGCCTGAATCCGGACGGATGTCCTGACGCCCCTGCCGCACGGCCGGGTGCCGGGCCTCCTGATCGCCCGGGGCCGGGTCAGTCGCGGTCGCGGTCGCGGTCGCCGGGCAGGCCGCCGGAGGTGCGGGACGGCGACGCCGCGGCCGGGAGCTCGCCGAAGCGGGCCAGCGTCAGCGCGCCGGCCACGGAGACGGCGAAGCCCAGGACCGCGAGCCAGGCCAGGCCCTCGCGGGTGCGGTCACCCAGCCAGACCACGCCCACGGCGGCCGGGGCGATGGTCTCCGTGAGGACCATCCCCGCCGTGGCCGTGGTGACGGAGCCGTGTGCGAACGCCGAAGTGAGCAGCAGGAACGCCGCCGCGCCGCCGAGCAGCAGCGCGTACAGCGCCGGATCGGTGAGCGAGGGCTGCTCCAGCAGTCGGACCGCCACTTCCGGTACCCCGAAGCCGAGCCCCGCGCACACCCCCAGCGCCAGCGCGCGCGAACGGCCGGGCAGCCGGCCGGCGGCGGCGCCGCACAGCAGGACGCCGGCTCCCGTGCCGAGCAGTGCCCATTCCAGCCAGGGCGGTGCGGACGCCCTGCCTTCCGGCCCCGAGGCGAGCCCCAGCATCGCGAGCCCCGCGCAGACCACGACGACAGCCGTCCACTCCGTCCGGCTCAGCCGCACCGCCAGCACGCGCGTGGCCAGTACCGCGGTCACGGCCAGACTCGCCGCCATCGCCGCGCCGACCGCGTAGATGGGGATCAGCAGCAGCGCCACGATCTGCAGCGCGAAGCCCGCCCCGTCGAGGGCGAGTCCGACGAGGTAGCGCCACTGGCGCACCGCGCGCACGAACAGTGCGGCGTCCACCCCCGCGCGGGACGCCCCCTCGTCCTGGCCGGCTGCCGCCCGGGCCGCCACGGCCTGGAGGACGGTGGCCGTGCCGTAGCAGACCGACGAACCCAGGGCGCAGAGCATTCCAAAGATCACAAAACGACTCTAGACGTGGAGGGTTCGCGGACCCGGTTACGGACTTCCGGAGGCGCCCTCTAGTCTGTCCGGCGGCCGGTCGTCCGGCTGGAAACGTCCGAACGCCGAGGGGGAGGCCCGGAGGATGGCACGTCGCAGGCTGAGGTCGAGCACGGTGGTGCTCGGCGGTATGGGAGTGCTCGCGACGGCGATCACGTCGTGCGGTTCGGAGCCCGACAGGCGCTGCGTCGACCCCGTCACCCGCGAGGTGCTGCCGAGCTACGAGTGCGACGACAAGAGCAGCGGAAGCGGCACCTACTACTACGGCGGCAGCAAGTCCAACGGCAGGGTGTCGGGCGGCAGTTTCGACAGGGCCGTAGTGGAGCGCGGCGGCTTCGGCTGCTCCGGCTCCGGCGGCGGCTGAGCGGTCCGGCGGCATGGAGCGACACACCGTCGAACCCCGCAGCGGCTGGCAGCGGATCGTGGAGGAGCAGGGTCTCGTCTACCCCCTCACCCGCTATCCGGACGGTTCACTGCGGCCGTACTGGGACGAGAGCGCCTACTACGCGTTCTCGCTGGCGGAGGTCGAGGCGCTGGAGGAGGTCGTCGAGGAACTGCACGCCATGTGTCTCGACGCCGCGGCCCACATCGTGGCGCACGACCGCTTCGCGGACCTCGGCATCACCGACCCCCGGCTGGCGCGCCTCGTCGCCGAGTCCTGGCAGCGGCGCGCCGAACTCCCCTCCCTGTACGGGCGGTTCGACCTTCGTTACGACGGCTCCGGGCCAGCCAAGATGCTGGAGTACAACGCCGACACCCCCACGTCGCTGGTGGAGGCGGCCAGCCCCCAGTGGTTCTGGATGGAGGACCGTTTCCCGGGTGCCGACCAGTGGAACTCGCTGCACGAGCGCCTGGTCGACGCCTGGAGGCGGCAGGCCCCGCTGCTGCCGCCCGGCCCGCTGCACTTCGTGCACTCCGACGGCGACGAACTGGGCGAGGACCTGATGACGGTCGCGTATCTGCGCGAGACCGCCCAGCAGGCCGGGCTGACCACCGAGGCACTGTCCGTGGAGCAGATCGGCTGGGACCGGCTGGCGGGCCGTTTCGTGGACGAGCGGCTCCGCTTCATCCGCAGCTGCTTCAAGCTGTATCCCTGGGAGTGGCTGACGACGGACCGCTTCGGCCCGCACGTCCTGGACACCCTGGACAACGGCGGCGGCACCGGCAGCACCTGCTGGATCGAACCCGCCTGGAAGATGCTGCTCTCCAACAAAGCGCTGCTCGCGGTGCTGTGGGAGCTCTACCCCGGGCATCCGAACCTGCTGCCCGCCTATCTCGACGGCCCGCGCGAACTCGCCGCCTCCACCGGCTGGGTCGCCAAACCGCTCCTGGGCCGCGAGGGCTCGGGCATCACGGTCCACGAGCCGGGAACGGCGCCCGGGGTGCGCGACGAGCCCTGCTGCTACCAGCAGTTGGCTCCGCTCCCCGATCTGACGGCGCCCGAGGGCGACGGCTCCGGTGGGGGGAACCGCGTGGTGCTCGGTGCCTGGGTCGTCGAGAACGAGGCGGCCGGACTCGGCATCCGCGAGTCCGCCGGGCTGGTCACGGACGAGTACGCCCGCTTCCTGCCGCATGTGATCCTCTGACGGGAGGAAGCGCCGGCCGGGCGGGTTCCTCCGACGGGCGGAATCCCCCGCCGGGCGGAGCCGTCTGGGCGTGGGCGAAGGCGCCGCTCGGACGAGGCGGTGGCCCCGGGCCCTGCCGGCCCGGGGCCACCGCCCGTCGATCACGTCCCGGTCAGGCCACGCCGCCTCCCGGACCTCGCTCCCGCGTCCCGCTCACTGGCCCGCCAGCACCGAGCGAAGCTGGTCGAGGCCCCAGTCCAGGTCCTCCTTGCTGATCACGAGCGGCGGCGCGATCCGGATCGTCGAGCCGTGCGTGTCCTTGACCAGGACACCGCGGTCCATGAGCTTCTCGGAGATCTCCCGGCCCGTGCCGTGCGAGGGGGCGATGTCGACACCGGCCCACAGCCCGCGCCCGCGCACCGCCTCCACCGCGCCGCCGCCCACCAGCAGCCCGAGTTCTTGGTGCAGATGGTCGCCCAGTTCGCTCGCCCGCTGCTGGAACTCGCCGGTGCGCAGCATCGTGACCACCTCCAGCGCCACCGCGCAAGCCAGCGGATTGCCGCCGAAGGTCGAGCCGTGCTCGCCGGGCCGGTAGACCCCGAGGACCTCGGAGGAGGACACCACCGCCGACACGGGCACGACACCGCCCCCGAGGGCCTTGCCGAGGACGTACATGTCGGGGACGACACCCTCGTGTTCGCAGGCGAACGTCCGTCCGGTGCGGCCCAGACCGGACTGGATCTCGTCGGCGATGAACAGGACGTTTCGCTCGCGGGTCAGCTCCCGTACCCCGGCGAGGTAGCCGGCCGGCGGCACCAGCACCCCGGCCTCGCCCTGGATCGGCTCCAGCAGCACCGCCACCGTGTTCGCGCTGCACGCGGCCTGCAGGGCGGTGAGGTCGCCGTACGGCACGATCTCGAAGCCCGGCGTGTACGGACCGAAGTCGGCCCGGGCCTCCGCGTCCGTGGAGAAGCTGATGATCGTCGTCGTGCGGCCGTGGAAGTTGTTCGCCGCGACGACGATCTTCGCCTGGCCGGGCGGGACGCCCTTGACCTTGTAGCCCCACTTGCGGGCCGTCTTCACGGCGGTCTCGACCGCTTCCGCCCCGGTGTTCATGGGCAGCACCATCTCCATGCCGCACAGCTCCGCGAGCTGGGTGCAGAAGTCGGCGAACCGGTCGTGGTGGAACGCCCGAGAGGTCAGCGTCACCCGCTCCAGCTGGGCCTTCGCGGCGTCGATCAGGCGCCGGTTGCCATGGCCGAAGTTGAGCGCCGAGTACCCGGCGAGCATGTCGAGGAAGCGGCGCCCCTCGACGTCCGTCATCCACGCACCGTCCGCCGTCGCGACCACGACGGGCAGGGGGTGGTAGTTGTGGGCGCTGTGCGCCTCCGCGGAGGCGATGGCTCTCTCCGTTGCAGACACGGGGTCTCCGTTCGTACGGCGGCGTGGGTCCACTGCGGCGTGGTCGCCCGATCGGACCGGGGTCGGGCTGCGTGCCTCCCTTTTCTATCGTCGCTCGCCCACTGTATGAAGAAACATCGGGCTTCCGGTGCGGTCCGCCGGAGACCTTCCCGTTTCCCCGGCGTTCGTGAACCCGTGGCCGTGCCCCGGGGCCACCACCAGTAGGGTGGACGGTACGCACGGCGACTGGCGTACGCGGAACGAACCGCGGGGAAGCCGTGTGCGGCAGAACCTGCGAGGTGCCGCCCGCCTGGGCACCCCCGGACGCACCCGCCATCTGTCCGGAGGACGCCATGCCCGCTCCCGCCACGCCCGCCCGCCATCCCGCGCTCACCGCAGCCGATCCCGAACTGGCCGCGCTCGTGGGGGCCGAGGAGCGTCTGCAGGCCGACACCCTGCGGCTCATCCCCAGCGAGAACTACGTCTCCCGGGCGGTGCTGGAGGCCTCCGGCACCGTCCTGCAGAACAAGTACAGCGAGGGTTACCCGGGGCGCCGCTACTACGAGGGCCAGCAGAACATCGACCGGGTCGAGCGGCTCGCCGTCGCCCGCGCGAGGTCCCTCTTCGGCGTCGAGCACGCCAACGTCCAGCCCTACTCCGGCTCCCCGGCCAATCTGGCCGTCTACCTCGCCTTCGCCGAGCCCGGCGACACCGTGATGGGCATGGCCCTCCCCATGGGCGGCCACCTCACCCACGGCTGGGGCGTCTCGGCCACCGGCACGTGGTTCCGGGGCGTCCAATACGGCGTCCGGCGGGACACCGGCCGCATCGACCTCGACGAGGTGCGTGAACTCGCCCTCGAGGAACGGCCGAAGGTCATCTTCTGCGGCGGCACCGCCCTGCCGCGCACCATCGACTTCGCCGCGTTCGGGGAGATCGCCCGCGAGGCGGGCGCCGTCCTCGTCGCCGACGTCGCGCACATCGCCGGCCTGATCGCCGGTGGCGCCCACCCCTCGCCGGTCCCGCACGCCGACGTGATCTCCACGACCACGCACAAGACGCTGCGCGGCCCGCGGGGCGCCATGCTGATGTCCCGCGAGGAGCACGCCAAGGCCATCGACAAGGCCGTCTTCCCCGGCCTCCAGGGCGGTCCGCACAACCAGACCACCGCCGCCATCGCCGTCGCCCTGCACGAGGCGGCCCAGCCCTCCTTCCGCGACTACGCCCACGCCGTCGTCGCCAACGCCGAGGTCCTCGCCGAGGCCCTGGTCGCCCGCGGCTTCGAGCTGGTCTCCGGGGGCACCGACAACCACCTGGTGCTGATGGACCTCACGTCCAGGGACGTTCCGGGGAAGGTCGCGGCACAGGCCCTGGACCGGGCGGGGATCGTGGTCAACTACAACACCGTCCCCTACGACCCGCGGAAGCCCTTCGACCCCTCCGGCATCCGCATCGGCACCCCTTCCCTGACGTCCCGCGGCCTCACCACGGAGCACATGCCGGCCGTCGCGGACTGGATCGACCGCGGGGTGGCCGCCGCCCGCAAGGGAGACGAGGACGCCCTGGCCGCGATCCGGGCCGAGGTCCGCGACCTGATGTCGGCCTTCCCCGCACCCGGCCTGCCGGCCTGACCCGACGGTCGCTCCCGCGTCCCCGTCGCATCCCCTCCCCTCCGCCCCGCCCCGCGCCCCTGCGCGGTCGTCCCCGCCCCGGTCGGGCGTGGCGCGGTCGGTGCGGCCGTCCTCGCGCCGGTCCGGGCGGGTGCGGGCGTCCATGGGCGGTCGGGCGGCGCGGAGGCGCGTGGTCCGGATCCGCCGCGGCAGCCGGGCCGGCCGCGTCCGGTACCGGCGGCTCCGGCCGCCCGGCCGCCGCGCTCCCCGCCCGGCGGGCTCCCGCATCCGCACGGCCGACCGCACTGTGTTCCTCGTCTCACCGACCCCGATCCGAGGCAGCCACGGCCGGCAGGCCGCGCCGTCCGGAACCGGTCGGCGGCCGGTACGCCCCGAAGAAGGCGGACGGCACCGCGTCCTCCGCGTCGGAGCCGGCGCCGCGGGCCACCGCCGCGCGCGGCGCCACCGGTGTCCGCGTGCCCCGGCCGCGCATGCGCCCCGGCTTCGGAACGTACGCGCGCGATCGCCCCTGCCCCGTCGACGAGGGCCGGAGTGCCCTCCGGGGTGTCCTCCCGCCCGCACCCACGATGCACCGCGCACCGCCGATCGGTTCCCGACCTGTCCGCGCCACCTGAGACAATGCTGAGCATGGCCTCTGAACGTCCTCGTGTGCTCTCGGGAATCCAGCCCACCGCCGGCTCGTTCCACCTCGGCAACTATCTCGGCGCGGTACGACAGTGGGTCGCCCTGCAGGAGACCCACGACGCCTTCTACATGGTGGTCGACCTGCACGCGATCACGGTCCCGCAGGACCCGGCCGAGTTGCGCGCCAACACCCGTCTGGCCGCCGCCCAGCTGCTCGCCGCGGGCCTCGACCCGGAGCGCTGCACGCTGTTCGTCCAGAGCCATGTGCCCGAGCACGCCCAGCTCGGCTGGGTGATGAACTGCCTCACCGGCTTCGGCGAGGCCTCGCGCATGACGCAGTTCAAGGACAAGTCCGCCAAGCAGGGCGCCGACCGGGCCACCGTCGGCCTCTTCACGTACCCGATCCTCCAGGTCGCCGACATCCTGCTGTACCAGGCGGACCAGGTGCCGGTCGGTGAGGACCAGCGGCAGCACATCGAGCTCACCCGCGATCTCGCCGAGCGGTTCAACGGCCGATTCGGACGGACCTTCACGCTCCCCGAGCCGTACATCCTGAAGGAGACGGCGAAGATCTACGACCTGCAGGACCCGCAGATCAAGATGAGCAAGTCGGCGTCCACCCCCAAGGGCCTGATCAATCTGCTCGACGAGCCGAAGGCGACCGCGAAGAAGGTCAAGAGCGCCGTCACCGACACCGACACGGTGATCCGCTTCGACCCGGCCGAGAAGCCCGGCGTGAGCAACCTGCTCACGATCCTGTCCACCCTCACCGGCACCAGTGTCGCGGAGCTGGAGCAGCGGTACGAGGGCAAGGGCTACGGCGCGCTCAAGACCGACCTCGCCGAGGTCATGGTCGACTTCGTCACCCCCTTCCGGGCGCGCACCCAGGAGTTCCTGGACGACCCGGAGACGCTGGACTCGCTGCTGGCCAAGGGCGCGGAGAAGGCCCGTGCGGTGGCCGCGGAGACCCTCGCGCAGACGTACGACCGGGTGGGATTCCTGCCCGCCAAGCACTGAGGACGGCGGTTCCGCCGGGCACCGGAGCCAAGGGCCCTGGCGGGACCACGGCCGCAGGCGTCACACTGGCGCCATCGCAGACGACCCAGAACCCGGATGAGGAGAACACGTGGGGACCGTAACGCTCGGCGTTTCGATCGCGGTCCCGGAGCCCTACGGCAGCCTGCTCCAGGAGCGGCGCGCGGGCTTCGGGGATCCCGCCGCGCACGGCATCCCCACGCACGTGACCCTGCTTCCGCCCACCGAGGCCGACGAGTCGGTGCTGCCCGAGGTCGAGGCGCATCTGACGAGGGTCGCGGCGGTCGGCCGGGCGTTCCCCATGCGGCTGTCCGGCACGGGCACGTTCCGCCCGCTGTCGCCCGTGGTGTTCGTCAAGGTGGTCGAGGGCGCGGCGGACTGCACCCTGCTCCAGCAGCGGGTGCGCGACGATTCGGGACCGCTCGTGCGCGAGCTGCAGTGGCCGTACCACCCGCATGTGACCGTCGCCCACGGCATCGCCGAGGAGGCGATGGACCGGGCGTACGAGGAACTGGCCGGCTACGAGGCCGCGTGGACCTGCACCTCCTTCGCCCTCTACGAACAGGGTGCGGACGGGGTGTGGCGCAAGTTGCGCGAGTACGCGTTCGGCGGTGGCTCCGCGCCGGGTGTCCCGCCGCAGGGCGCCCCGGTCGACGCACCGGCCCCGACGCGCCAGTGATCCCGCAGCCGCCGCGCTCCCGATGACCGCGGGGGCGGGGCGGCGCGGCGCGGACGAAGGCCCGGACCGGGGCGCCCCGGCTCACGGCACCTCCAACGCGGCGGACGGACCCGGCCACGGTGCGCTGGGGCGGGCCGGGGCCTTCGGGTGGGACCGCCGACCGCTCAGACCGGGAGGCGGCGGAACAACGGCCGGGGGACGTGCCGCAGCGCCGACATCACCACCCGCAGTACCCCTGGGACCCACACGGTCTCGGAGCGCCGCCGCAGCCCCTTCTCGATGGCCTGCGCCACCTGGTCGGGCGTCGTGGCCAGGGGCGCCTCCACCAGTCCCGCCGTCATCCTCGACCGCACGAAGCCGGGCCTGACGACCATCACGTGCACGCCCGTGCCGTGCAGGGCGTCGCCGAGCCCCTGGGCGAAGGTGTCGAGCCCCGCCTTGCTGGAGCCGTAGATGAAGTTGGCCCGCCGGGCCCGCTCGCCCGCCACCGACGACAGCACGACGAGTGAGCCGTGCCCCTGTGTCTGGAGTGCACCGGCGCAGATCAGTCCTGAGGACACCGCTCCGGTGTAGTTGGTCTGGGCGACGCGGACCGCGTCGAGCGGCCGGGCCTCGTCGTGCGCCTGGTCGCCCAACACGCCGAACGCGAGCAGCACCATGTCGATGTCGCCCTCGGCGAAGACCTTGCCGAGGGCCTCCTCGTGCCCGCTCGGGTCCAGGGCGTCGAAGACCACGGTGCGTACGTGGGCGCCGAGTTCACGCAGTCCGTCGGCGGCGGAGTCCAGCGCGGGGGAGGGGCGGCCGGCCAGCCAGACCGTACGGGTTCGGCGGGCCACCAGCCTTCGCGCGGTGGCCAGGCCGATCTCCGACGTGCCGCCGAGGACGAGCAGGGTCTGGGGAGTGCCGAAGGCGTCCTTCATGGTGCGTGCTCCTTGCGTCACATGGGTGCTGGGCCGGACGAGGTCACAGGGACAGCCGGCGGGACAGGTCGGACACGAACACCCCGCGCGGGTCGAGCCGTGCGCGCAGCGCCCGGAAGCGGTCGAGGCCCGGGTACATCACCGACAGCAACTCCGGCCGCAACCGGGAGTCCTTGGCCAGATAGACCCGTCCGCCGCAGTCGGCCACCACCTGGTCGAGCCCGTCCAGGAACGGGCCGAGGCCCGGCAGCCCGGCCGGTACGTCCAGGGCGAGCGTCCAGCCGGGCATCGGGAACGACAGCCAGCCCGGGTCGCCCTCGCCGAACCTCTTCAGCACGGCGAGGAACGACGGGCATCCGTGCCGGGCGACGCGCCGCACGATCGCGCGCAACGCCTCCTCCTGCCCGTGGCCGACCACGAACTGGTACTGGACGAACCCGCTCCGGCCGTAGACGCGGTTCCAGTGCGGAACGCCGTCGAGCGGATGGAAGAAGGCCGGGATGCTCTGCAGCTGCCCGCGACGCGCGCGGGGTGCGCGGCGGTACCAGAGCTCGTTGAAGAGGGACACGGAGGGACGGCCGAGCAGCCCTTCGGGGACGAAGGCGGGCGCGGAGGGGAACTGTCGGGGGCGGAACTCCAGCGGCCGGCGCCGAGCGCGCGCCGGGAGCGCGTCCAGTGGCGCGTGTTCCCCGCGGGTGAGGACCGCGCGGCCCGTCGACGCCCCGCGCGCGACCAGGTCGATCCATGCGACCGAATAGCGGTGGCGGTCGTCATGGGCGGTCAGACGGGCCATCAGATCGTCGAGGTCGCCGGCGCGCTCGGTGTCCACCGACATCAGCGACGTCTCGACGGGGTGCAGCCGGATGGTGGCGGAGAGGACGACGCCGGTCAGGCCCATGCCGCCGGCCGTCGCGTCGAAGAGCTCGGTTCCGGGGACCACCGTGCGCACCTCGCCGTCCGCGGTCAGCAGTTCCAGCGAGAGGACGTGGCGGGAGAAAGACCCGGACACATGGTGGTTCTTGCCGTGGATGTCCGCGCCGACGGCGCCGCCGACCGTGACGTAGCGGGTCCCGGGCGTCACCGGTACGAACCAGCCGAGCGGCAGCAGCACCTCCATCAGCCGGTGGAGGCTGACCCCCGCGTCGCAGACGACGACCCCGCCGTCGGCGTCGATCGTGCGGATGCGGTCCAGGCCGGTCGTGTCGAGGACGGCCCCGCCCGCGTTCTGCGCCGCGTCGCCGTAGGCCCGGCCCAGCCCGCGGGCGATGGTGCCGCGGTTGCCGCATCGGCGCACGGCCGCCACGGCCTCCTCGTGCGTCCGGGGACGGACCAGCAGTGCCGCGGAGGGTGCGGTACGCCCCCATCCGGTCACCGGCACCGGCAGATCGCCGTCCCGGCCGGACGGGGGCGCGGGCGAGGTCGGGGCGGCGTGCTCGGCAGGGACGACGGGGACGCACTCGGCAGACATGCGCGCGACGGTATCGCCCCTTACGGATGATTTGCCTTCAATGTCCCTGACTCGCCGAAACGGGTGATTAAACGGGTGTCACAAAATATGANATGCGCGCGACGGTATCGCCCCTTACGGATGATTTGCCTTCAATGTCCCTGACTCGCCGAAACGGGTGATTAAACGGGTGTCACAAAATATGACCGCAAGATTCGGCCCCACATTGAGAAGAGTCGTTCCTGGTGCATCGAAAGGGGCGGCAGATGCGAGACGCCGAAGGCACACCCCGGCCGGAACGGAGGGACCCGCGGGATCCGCAGGTCCCGCGGCCCGGGCGCAGGCAGGGGCCGGCGGGCTGGACCGCCGCCGAGCGGCGGCTGCTGGCCGTGCTGCGCGGCTGCGGCGACGAACCCCGGGTCGCGGCGGTGGCCCGCGCGCTCTCGCACGGCGGTGAGCACGCCGCGCTCTGGCTGGCGGGCGGCCTGGTCTGCGCGGCGGCCGACCGCGAGCGGCGCGACGGCTGGCTGCGGGGCACCGCGCTGATCGCCGCCGCCCATCTGACCAGCATGGGCGTCAAGCGCCTGGTGCGGCGTCCCCGGCCCCTGCTGCCCATGGGCGAACCCCTCGTACGCACCGCGGGGCGGCACTCCTTCCCCAGTTCGCACGCCGCCTCGGCGGCCGCCGCCGCCGTGGCCTTCGGGGTGCCGCATCCGGCCGGCCGTGTGCTGGTCCCGCCGCTCGCCGCCGCCATGTGTGTGTCCCGCCTGGTCGCCGGGGTCCACTACCCCACCGACGTGGCCGCGGGGGCGCTGCTCGGGGGGCTGCTGGCGCACGGCGGAACGGCCTGGCTGCGGGCCGCGGGAGGGTGCCGGCCCGGCGGGGGCCGCCGTGTCTGAGCGCAGCACCGCACTGCTGGAGCAGCCGGGAGAGCCCGGACGGCCGCCGCTGCCGCCCGGCGGGTCCGGCCGCGGACGGCGGCGTCCGCTGAGCCTGCCGATCGGTCTGGTCAGGACCGCCAGGCCGCGCCAGTGGATCAAGAACGTGCTCGTCGGGGCGGCGCCGGCTGCGGCCGGGGAGCTGGTGTCCCGGCAGACCGCCGGCCAACTCGGCCTCGTCTTCGTACTGTTCACGGCCGCCGCCTCCGCCGTCTATCTGATCAACGACGCGCTGGACGTGGAGGCCGACCGCGCGCACCCCGCGAAGTGCCGGCGCCCGGTGGCCCGCGGGGACGTGCCGGTGCCCGTCGCCTACGGCGCCGGGGCGCTGCTCGCAGTCGCCTCGACCGCCGCCGCGGCCGTCCTGTGCAACGCCATGACGGCCGCGCTGCTGACGGCGTACGTGGTGATGCAGATCGCCTACTGCGTCCGGCTCAAGAACGTCCTCGTCGTCGATCTCGCCATCGTCACCACGGGGTTCCTGATGCGCGCCATGGTCGGCGGGGTGGCGCTGTCCATTCCGCTGTCCCGCTGGTTCCTGATCACCACCGGCTTCGGAGCGCTCTTCATGGTGGCCGCAAAGCGCTATTCGGAAGCCGTCGAGATGGAGGGCTCCGCCGGCGCGACCCGGGCCCTGCTCACCTCGTACACGACGGGCTACCTCCGCTTCGTGTGGCAGCTCGCGGCCGGTGTGGCGGTCCTCGGCTACTGCCTCTGGGCGCTGGAGGACGGCGGGAGCGCCGACGGCTCGCTGCTGCCGTGGCGCCAGCTCTCGATGATCGCGTTCATCCTGGCCGTGCTGCGGTACGCGGTCTTCGCCGACCGGGGGGCCGCGGGCGCACCCGAGGACGTCGTCCTGCGCGACCGGCCGCTCGCCGTCATCGGACTGGCCTGGCTGGCGATCTACGGTATGGCGGTCGCGGGACTGTGACCGAGCCGCTGCACCGGCCGCCCCTCCACCGCCCGCTTCCCCGCCCCCGGACCGGCGCGCCGGACGGGCGGGAACTCGTCTCGTTCCTGGTCGTCGGGTGCTGCGCCTACGCCGTCGACCTCGTGCTCTTCCTGTTGCTCCGCGGCCGGTTCGGCTGGGAGCCGCTGACGGCCAAGGCGCTGTCCTTCCTCGCCGGCTCCACCGTCGCCTACCTGGGCAACGCGCTCGGTACCTACGGCGGCCGCGGGCGGGCCCGGCGGGTCTCCTGGCGCGACTGCGCCGCCTTCTTCGGGGTCAACACGGTCGGAGCCCTCGTCCAGCTGCTCTGCCTCGCCGTCTCCCACCACGTCCTCGGCTTCACCTCGGCCCGCTCCGACACCGTGTCAGGTCTGGGCGTGGGGATGCTCCTCGCGACCTGTCTGCGCTTCTGGGGGACGCGGACGTTCGTCTTCGGATCAACGGAGCAGGTCGGGGGAAGGCGTAGGCCATGGACTGGCTGACCCGGCTTCCCGTCATCGGACCGCTCGCGCAGCGGCTGATGCGGACGCACGCATGGCGCTCGTACGAGAAGCTCGACGAGGCGCGCTGGACCCGGCTGGCCGCGGCGATCACCTTCATCAGCTTCCTCGCGCTGTTCCCGCTGATCACCGTCGCCGCCGCGATCGGTGCCGCGCTGGTGGGCAAAGAGCGGCTGAAGGCTCTGCAAGGCAGGCTGACCGAGCAGGTACCGGGCATCTCCGACCAGCTCGACCTCGGCGCGCTGGTGGACAACGCCGGCACCGTCGGGCTGATCGCCGGTGCGCTGCTGCTGCTCACCGGCATCGGCTGGATCGGCTCGATGCGGGAGTGCCTGCGGGTCGTCTGGGGCCTCGACGACAAGGGGGAGGGCAACCCGCTGGTCCGCAGGGGCAAGGACGCGGTGGTCCTGCTCGGCCTCGGCGCCGTGGTGCTGGCCTCGTTCGCCGCGTCGGCGCTCGGGTCCAGCGCCGTCGGCTGGACCGCGGACCAGATCGGCATCGACCGCGACGGGGCGGGCGGTGTGCTGCTGCGGGCCGCCGCCCTCGCGGTCGCGGTCGTCGCCGACTTCCTGATGCTGCTGTACGTCCTGACGCTGCTGCCCGGCGTCCATCCCCCGCGCCGCCGGCTGATCGTGGCGGCACTGATCGGGGCCATCGGTTTCGAGCTGCTGAAGCTGCTGCTCAGCGGCTACATCTCCGGTGTGGCGGCGAACTCGATGTACGGCGCTTTCGGCGTGCCCGTCGCCCTGCTGCTCTGGATCAACTTCACGGCGAGGCTGCTGCTGTACTGCGCCGCCTGGACGGCCACGGGCAGCGGCTCCGGTGCGGAGGAACCCGTCAGCGGCGAGGCAGACGACGGGCCAGGTCCGGCAGCGGCCAGCGCCGGTTGACCAGGAACCCGGCGATCGCGAGCAGCACCAGCGCGACGATGGCGACCGAGACTGCGATGCCCGCGCCGGTGGACTGCCCGTGGGCGGCGGCGGACGCCTCGCCCGGGCCGTGCTGGTTCTGCCCGCCCTCGTCGCCGGTCGGCGAGGGCCCGTCGGAGTCGCCCGACGCGCCCGTGTCCGCCGACTTCGGCGGCACCAGCTCGCCGACCGGCTCCACCTTCCCGGCCGCGGCGAAGCCCCAGTCGAGCAGCCGGGCGGTCTCCTTGTAGACCGCGTGGCCCTCCTTCGACGACGGGTTCATCACCGTGACCAGCAGCACCTTGCCGTTGCGTTCCGCCACCCCGGTGAAGGTGGATCCGGCGAGCGTGGTGCTGCCGTTCTTCACCCCGGCGATGCCCTGGTACGGGGCGACGCCGAAGTCACCGGTCAGCAGCCGGTTGGTGTTCTGGATCTGGAACGACTCGCGCTTCTTGCCCGGCTTCTGCTCGCCCGGGAACTGGGCGCGGGGGGTCGCGCAGTACTCCCGGAAGTCCTTCTTCTGCAGACCGCTCCGGGCGATCAGGGTCAGGTCGTACGCGCTCGACACCTGGCCCTTCTCGTCGTATCCGTCCGGCGTGACGACGTGGGTGTCGAGGGCCTGCAGCTCCTCCGCGTGCTCCTGCATCTCCTGCACGGTCCGTGGGATGCCGCCGTTCATCTCGGACAGCACGTGGACCGCGTCGTTCCCCGAGCGGAGGAACACCCCGAGCCACAGGTCGTGGACGGAGTAGGTCTGGTTCTCCTTGATGCCCACGAGGCTGCTGCCCACGCCGACGCCGTCGAGCTCGTCCCGGGTGACCGTGTGTTTCTGGTCCTTGGACAGCTTGGGCAGCACCGTGTCCGCGAAGAGCATCTTCAGCGTGGAGGCGGGGGGCAGCCGCCAGTGCGCGTTGTGCGCGGCCAGCACCTCGCCGCTCTCGGCGTCCGCGACGATCCAGGACCGGCCCGTCACACCCTTGGGGAGGACGGGTGCGCCCGCCGCGAGCCTGACCTGGGTGCCGGGCCTGCCGAGCTGCGCGCCGCCGACCGTGGACATCACCGACGGGGGGTTGGGCGCCTTCTCGTCCCGGGTGCCTGCCTTGGCCGCGGCGGACGCGGGTACGGCGGTGAGCGCGGGCAGCAACGCGGCGGCGGCGACCGTCAGTGCGGTTTTCCTCAAGGCAGACACGGACGAGAACGTACATGGAGTCGACGACGGCTCCGACACCGGCCGGGTGACCCGCCGCGAGCTCCGCCGGTACAGCCCAGCCCGGCCCGAGGCGGACGCCGAGGCTCCGGTTTCCGCGGGCGCGGACCCGGCGTCCGGTGGCACCGCACCCCGCCGCTCCGGTGCAGGGGACTGCGGCGATACTGAGTCCATGAAGCTCAGTCGCCCCGTCTCCTGGTTCCTGCTCGCGTTCGGGGTGTGGAGCTGGGTCATCTGGGTCACTTTCGTCAAGAACCTGTGGCAGGACGCGAGCGGCCTCGCCTTCGACGACGCCGGTGACCCGACTGCGTACTTCTGGGTCCATCTGCTGCTCGCCGTCACGTCCTTGCTCCTGGGGACGGCCGTCGGGGTCATCGGGTTCCGTGGCGTACGCGCATTGCGCCGCGACCGCGAATAGGGGAACGGTTCCGTGCTGGTCGTCCTGCTTGTGATCGCTGCCGTCGTCACCCTGCTGGTGACGGTGCACTGGTACGTCTGGCGTCGCCTGGTCCGCGACACGACGGCCGGGCCCGGCGCGGCCCGCCGCGCGGGCACGGCGGCCGTGATCGTGCTGCCGCTGCTCACCGTCGGCGCGTTCGTCTCCAGCCGGGCCGGCGCGCCCTTCCGGCTCCAGCAGACATTCGCGTGGCCGGGCTACCTCTGGCTCGCCGCGCTGCTGTACCTGACGCTCGCCCTGGTCGCGGGCGAGGCCGTCCGCCCCCTCCTGCGCCGTGCCCTGGCCCGCCGCGCGGCGGGCCGTGCACCCGGGATCCCGCCGACCGGGGTCGACACGTCCCCGTCCGCCGCCGCGTCCGCGGACGCGGCGGCCCAGTGTTCGGACAGCCGCCCGTCCGGCGGCGCGACCGCCGGCTCCGCGACTGCCGCGGACCCTGACTCGTCCGACGCCGGACCGGGAACGACGACCGCGGTCGCCGCACCGGCCGAGGAGACGCCGGGCGGAACCGCTCGCACCGACGGCCGTCCGGCTCCCGACGCTCCCGACGCTCCCGACGCTCCCGACGCCCCGTCGGCCGGCCCGCCGGAGGACGGGGCGTCGGCCGGAATGTCGCGCAGGCTGTTCGTGGCGCGGATCGTCGGTGGGGCGGCGGTCGCCGCGGCCGCGGGCACCGTCGGCCACGGGACGTACGGCGTCCTGCGCGGACCGAGTGTGAAGCGCGTCACCGTGCCGCTCGCGAAGCTCGCGCGAGGCACGCACGGCTACCGGATCGCGGTCGTGAGCGACATCCACCTCGGGCCGGTCCTGGGCCGCGCCCACACCCAGCGGATCGTGGACGCGATCAACGCCACCCAGCCCGATCTCGTCGCCGTCGTCGGGGACCTGGTCGACGGCAGCGTCGCCGACCTCGGAAGCGCCGCCGAACCCCTCGCCGGGCTCCGCGCACGCGACGGCTCGTTCTTCGTCACCGGCAACCACGAGTACTTCTCCGGCGCCGACGCCTGGGTCGACCATGTGCGCGAGCTCGGACTGACCCCCCTGCGCAACGACCGCGTCGAGATCGCCGGCTTCGACCTCGCCGGGATCGACGACGTGGCGGGCGAACGCGAGGGCCAGGGGCCGGACTTCGCACGGGCGCTCGGCGACCGTGACCGCAGCCGTGCCGCCGTGCTCCTCGCCCACCAGCCGGTCGTCATCCACGAGGCGGTGCGCCACGGAGTGGACCTCCAGCTCTCCGGCCACACCCACGGGGGCCAGCTCTGGCCCGCCAACTACATCGCGGACCTGGCCAATCCGACCCTCGCGGGTCTGGAGCGGTACGGCGACACCCAGCTCTACGTCACGCGCGGGGCCGGCGCCTGGGGACCGCCGGTGAGGGTCGGAGCCCCGTCCGACATCACCGTGGTGGAGCTCGCCTCCCGCGAGACCTGACGGTCACCGGGACCCGTACCGCTGCGGCAGCGGAAGGACTGCGCCCCGCCGGCCCGTGCCGACCGTGCGAGCCGCCCGGCCGGGTTCACGCCGTCGTCCCGCGCTCCCGGCGGCGCCCCCTGCCCCGGCCCTCCTTCGGGTTCCTGCCGCCGTCCGCGGCGGGGGCCTTCCGGTCCGCCTTCCGCACGGGCATGCCCGAGGCGGCCATGCCCGCGGCCGTCGGCATGAAGTCCCGCAGCAGCTCGTGGGTTTCCTGCACGAGGGGGCGCAGGACGCGGAACCGGGAGAGCGAGACCGCCCGGGCGGTGACCGGCGCGAGCCGCTCGACGAGCCGGCGGCTGTTGGCGCAGCCCTCGGAGCGGTCGTAGACCCAGAACAGGACGAGCCCCATCTGCTGGAGCCAGAGCAACCGCGGGAGGGCGTCGGCCAGTTCGGGGTCGACCTTGACGGAGGCCCCGGACAGCACCTGCCGGTGGACGTCGATGGCCGCCTCCCGCGGGCCCTCCGACTCCGGGGAGAAGGGGCTGAGCGGACTGTCCGGGTCGGCCGCGTTCTTGAAGAACTGGGACGCGAACTCGTGGTACGGCTCGGCGATGTCCAGCCAGCCGAGAAGGACCCCCCGGACACGTGCCGCGAGGTCCTTCTCGCCGCTGTCCAGGACCTCCGCGACGGCTGCCCGGTGCTGCTCGGCGATCCGGTCGTAGAAGCCCTGGACGAGGTGTTCCTTGGAGGAGAAGTAGTAGTAGGCGTTTCCCACGGAGACCCCGGCCTCCTGGGCGATGGCCCGCATCGTCGTCTTGTCGTAGCCGCGCTCCTGGAAGAGCCGGAGGGCGGTCTCGAGGATGAGGGTGCGGGTCTGCTCGCTCTTCGCGGGCTTTCCGGCCCGGTCCTGCTTCTCGTCCGTCACGTCGTTCACGGTGAGTGAGCCTAGCCGGGCGGGACCGGGACCTCGCACCGCCCTTCGCAGGAGGCGGCCGTCATCTCGCGGTACTTGGCCGCGGCGAGGACCGTCACCTTGGCGAAGGGCTGCCCGGCGGGGGTACTCAGCCAGTGGGCCTTGGGCCGGTGCTCGGCCAGCGCCCAGAGGCAGACGATCCAGGCGGAGGCGGCCCGGTAGACCTGGCCCCGGTCGCCGACCACCGTGATCTCCCTCAGGGTGCTCTCGTGGTCGAGGGCCGGGAAACGGCGCCTGGCCTCCGCGGACGCCGCCGGTACGAGGTCCAGCGGGACGAGCTGCCGCTGCCGCAGCAGCCAGTGGCGAAGATGGACGCAGAGCGGGCACTGTGCGTCGTACAGCACGGTCAGCCGCTGCACGGGGACTCCCACGGTCCGCTCACACACCCGTCGCGGGCGCGTCCCAGGGACCCTTGTCCGCCGCTCCGGTCCAGCCCTGCGGCGGAACCGGCGGGGTCTGCTCGCGCTCCATCACACCCCGCCGGCGGATCTTGCTGAGCACGTAGACGTTGGCGAGGTGCATCACCCCGAGGACGAGCAGGACCACTCCGAGCTTCACCGAGAGCGCCTCGAACAGCCGGCGGGCGTCGGCCACGGCGTCGTCCTGGCTGAGGTAGAGGGCGACGAAGCCGAAGTTGACGAGGTAGAAGCCCACCACCAGCAGATGGTTCACGGCGTCCGCGAGCTTCTCGTTCCCGTGCAGGACGTCGGAGAGGAAGATCCGTCCGTTCCGGCTGAGCGTACGGGCCACCCAGATGGTGAGCGCGACGCCGATCAGCAGGTAGACGACGTACGCGACGACAGTGAGGTCCATTCCCCACCCTCCTTTGAACGTGTTCAAAAAGTCTCGTCGAGGACTGTAGTCCTCTTCTTGAACGTGTTCAAGTCGATTCGGGGCGCGGGAGAACGACGGGCGCCGCCCGCTCGTGGCCCGTATGGTCGGACGGATGACCGTTGCTCACGATGTGGCGGGGGACGGCCCCGCGGTGGTGCTCCTGCATTCCTCGGTCTGCGACCGCCGGATGTGGGAGGATCAGCGGGACGCGCTGGCGCGGGCCGGGTACCGGGTCGTGTGCCCCGACTTCCGGGGCTTCGGCGACACCCCGGCCGAGGCGGTGCGCCCCTACCGCGACGCGGACGACGTCCTTGCTCTTCTGGACACGCTCGGAATCGGGCGCGCGGCCTTCGTCGGCGCCTCGTTCGGAGGCGGGGTCGCCGTCGAGATCGCCGCGAGCCGACCGGACCGGGTGACGGCGCTCGCCCTGCTCTGCACCGTGCTGCCCGGCCATGAGCGGGGGCCCGGCCTGCTGGCCTTCGACGAGGAGGAGGACCAACTACTGGGCGCGGGTGACCTCGACGCGGCCGTGGAGCTGAACGTGGCCACCTGGCTGGGCCCGGAGGCCGGCGAGGCCGTACGGGGCCGCGTACGGGCCATGCAGCGGCACGCCTTCGAGATCCAGCTTGCGGCGGACGCCGAGGCCGAGGCGGAACAGGCAGGTGCGGAGTCCGTGGACGACGACGAGCCCGCCGTGGATCCGGCCGCGATCACCGCCCCCGCCGTCGTGGTCTCGGGCCGTCACGACCTCGACGACCTCCGGGCCGTGTCCGCCCGCCTCGCCGGGCTGATCCCGGGAGCCCGCGCCGTGGAGCTTCCCTGGGCCGGGCATCTCCCCGCACTGGAGCGTCCGGCCGAGGTGGCGGATCTGCTCCGGGACTTCCTGAGCGACGGCGTCCTCCACCGCGACGGCGCCGCCACGCCGGTGCCACCCACCGTCTGACGCACTCCCGGCACGGCCCGCCCGGCCGTGCCCGGACCGGAGCTGACGGGGGCGGACAGGTGTGTCAGGCGCTCAGCGCACGGGCGTGGTTGATCCGGTCCATGACCCAGTACAGGGTGTCCGGGCCGGTCGCCGGGATCAGCGTCGTGTGATGGCGGCCGCCGCTGGTGACGCCGACCTGGATGCAGCCCGTCGTCCGCCGCTCCTTCATGAGCAGGAAGAGCAGCCCGAGGAGGCAGAAGACCGCGAAGACGACCGCGAGCACGACGCCGACGGTGGGGATCCGCTCCTCCGTGCGGGACATGTCCGTCACGTTCCACACCGCCCCCTTGAGCGGCAGCGTTCCGCTCGGGGTCACGATGGAGTCCTGGAGGACGACGATGTCACCGACCGCCAGCAAGGGGACGCCGGGGCCGCCCGGATGTGCGAGCGGTGCCGGGACGAAGCCGTGGCCGTACCCGGGCGCGCCCGGCGGCTCCGCCGGGCCCCACTGGTAGTCGCCGCCGTCCTGGTAGGGGTTCGGCTGGTTCATCGGTCCCCGCTCTCGCATGACAGAAGCTGGCACGGCACAAGCACGCGTGACGGAAACACACAGGGCAAGGGCCCGTTCCCGTACGGCGAGCGTACAGAAACGGGCCCTTGACGGAGCATCCGACCCTTCGCTCAGAAGCGGCGGGTGATCAGCGCGCGCTTGACTTCCTGGATCGCCTTGGTGACCTCGATGCCACGCGGGCAGGCGTCCGTGCAGTTGAACGTGGTGCGGCAACGCCACACGCCGTCCTTGTCGTTGAGGATCTCCAGACGCTGCTCGCCCGCCTCGTCGCGCGAGTCGAAGATGAAGCGGTGCGCGTTGACGATCGCCGCCGGGCCGAAGTACTGCCCGTCGTTCCAGAACACCGGGCAGGACGACGTGCACGCGGCGCACAGGATGCACTTGGTGGTGTCGTCGAAGCGCTCGCGGTCCTCCGCCGACTGCAGCCGCTCGCGCGTCGGCTCGTTGCCCTTGGTGACCAGGAACGGCATGACGTCCCGGTACGCCTGGAAGAACGGCTCCATGTCCACGACCAGGTCCTTGAGGACCGTCAGGCCCTTGATGGCCTCGATCGTGATGGGCTTCTCCGGGTTGATGTCCTTGATCAGCGTCTTGCAGGCGAGCCTGTTCTTGCCGTTGATCCGCATCGCGTCGGAGCCGCAGATGCCGTGCGCGCAGGAGCGCCGGAAGGTCAGCGTGCCGTCGACGTCCCACTTGATCTTGTGGAGACCGTCGAGCACGCGCTCCTTCGGGTCGATCTCGATCCGGAAGTCCTCCCAGACCGCCGCGTCCGAGATCTCGGGATTGAAGCGGCGGATCCGGAAGGTGACCGTGATGTACGGGGAGGAGGGGGAGGAGACGGACTCTGCCTCCACCTTGTCCATGGTCGGGGTAGCCATCAGTACTTACGCTCCATCGGCTGGTAGCGGGTCTGGACGACGGGCTTGTAGTCGAGACGCACGGTCTCGGTGCCGTCGGCGCCGACCTCGCGGTACGCCATGGTGTGGCGCATGAAGTTGACGTCGTCGCGGTTCGGGAAGTCCTCGCGGTAGTGACCGCCGCGGGACTCCTTGCGGGCCAGGGCTGAGACGGCCATGACCTCGGCCAGGTCGAGCAGGTTGCCCAGCTCGACGGCCTCCAGCAGATCCGTGTTGTACCGCTTGCCCTTGTCCTGGACGGACACGTTCTTGTAGCGCTCGCGCAGTTCGGCGATCTTCTCGACGGCCGTCTTGATGGTCTGCTCCGTACGGAACACCATCACGTTGGCGTCCATCGTCTCCTGCAGCTCACGGCGGAGTTCCGCGACGCGCTCGCCGCCCGTGGAGTTGCGCAGGCGCTCGACCTGCTCCTCCACGAGGGAGGCCGGGTTCTCCGGCAGCTCGACCCACTCGGCCCTCGCCGAGTAGTCGGCGGCGGCGATGCCGGCCCGCTTGCCGAAGACGTTGATGTCGAGGAGCGAGTTGGTGCCGAGGCGGTTGGCGCCGTGCACCGACACGCAGGCGACCTCACCCGCGGCGTACAGGCCCGGCACGACGGTGGTGTTGTCCGCCAGGACCTCACCCTCGACGTTGGTCGGGATGCCGCCCATGGCGTAGTGCGCGGTCGGCTGGATCGGGATCGGGTCCGTGTAGGGCTCGATGCCGAGGTACGTACGCGCGAACTCGGTGATGTCCGGGAGCTTGGCGTCCAGCTGCTCCGGCGGGAGGTGCGTCAGGTCCAGGTAGACGTGGTCGCCCTCGGGGCCGCAGC
Organism: Streptomyces sp. HNM0645; assembly: GCF_030056615.1. Taxonomy (NCBI): domain Bacteria; kingdom Bacillati; phylum Actinomycetota; class Actinomycetes; order Kitasatosporales; family Streptomycetaceae; genus Streptomyces; species Streptomyces sp. HNM0645. The sequence continues at coordinate 199,133 of NZ_JASHLT010000007.1, forward strand.
CGCGGCCTTCGCGGATCTCCGTGTAGATGGAGCGGGAGACGACGTCGCGGGATGCGAGGTCCTTCATGACGGGCGCGTACTTCTCCATGAAGCGCTCGCCGTCCTTGTTGCGGAGGATGCCGCCCTCGCCGCGGGCTCCCTCGGTGAGGAGGATGCCCATGCGCCAGATGCCCGTCGGGTGGAACTGGAAGAACTCCATGTCCTCCAGCGGCAGGCCGCGCCGGTAGCAGGCCGCCTGGCCGTCACCGGTGAGCGTGTGCGCGTTGGAGGTCACCTTGAAGAACTTGCCGGTGCCGCCGGAGGCGTAGATGACGGCCTTCGCCTGGAAGACGTGGATCTCGCCGGTGGCCAGCTCGTAGGCGACCACACCGGCCGACTTCCTGACGCCGTCGACCTCGGTGATCAGCTGGTCGAGGACGTAGAACTCGTTGAAGAACTCCACGCCCTCCTTGACGCAGTTCTGGTACAGCGTCTGGAGGATCATGTGGCCCGTACGGTCCGCGGCGTAGCAGGACCGGCGGACCGGGGCCTCGCCGTGGTTGCGGGAGTGGCCGCCGAAGCGGCGCTGGTCGATGGTGCCCTGCGGCGTCCGGTTGAACGGCAGGCCCATCTTCTCCAGGTCGAGGACGGCGTCGATGGCCTCCTTCGCCAGGATCTCGGCGGCGTCCTGGTCGACCAGGTAGTCACCGCCCTTGACCGTGTCGAAGGTGTGCCACTCCCAGTTGTCCTCCTCGACGTTCGCCAGCGCGGCGGCCATGCCGCCCTGCGCGGCGCCCGTGTGGGAGCGGGTCGGGTACAGCTTCGTGAGCACGGCGGTACGGCTGCGCTTCGTCGACTCGATGGCGGCGCGCATCCCGGCGCCGCCGGCGCCGACGATGACGGTGTCGTACTTGTGAATCTTCATGGTGTGGAACCTCAGCCCCGTCCTAGCGGATGTTCGGGTCGAAGGTGAAGATCACCAGCGTGCCCAGAAGGATGGTGAACACCGTGGCGGTGTACAGCAGGCCCTTGAGCCACAGACGCGTGTTCGGCCGCTCGGCGTAGTCGTTGATGACGGTACGCAGGCCGTTGGCGCCGTGCAGCATCGCCAGCCACAGCATCAGCAGGTCCCAGACCTGCCAGAACGGGTTCGCCCAGCGGCCCGCGACGAACGCGAAGCCGATCTTGGAGACACCGCCGTCCAGGACGAGCTGGATCAGCAGGTGGCCGATGACCAGGACGACGAGGACCACGCCGGAGAGGCGCATGAAGAGCCACGCGGCCATCTCGAAGTTGCCGCGGGTCGACCGCGGGGTCCGTCCCGTCCGCTTGCGCGGGGGCTCGATGTACGGCGCGGGGTTGTCGGGGCCGTAGGGGGCGCCTTCGACGGCGCCGATCGCGGAAGAGGTCTCAGCGGACATGTCTGGCGTCAGCTCCCGAACAGTTCACGTGCGGCGTGGCCGAGCACCGGGTAGACGGCACCGGCCATCAGGACGACCCAGATGCCCATCACGGTCCAGAGCATCTGCTTCTGGTAGCGCGGGCCCTTGGACCAGAAGTCCACGGCGATGACGCGAAGGCCGTTCAGCGCGTGGAAGAGGATGGCGGCCACCAGGCCGTACTCCAGCAGCGCGACGATCGGCGTCTTGTACGTCGCGACGACCTCGTCGTACGCCTCGGGGGAGACGCGGACGAGAGCGGTGTCCAGCACGTGTACGAACAGGAAGAAGAAGATGAGGACGCCGGTGACTCGGTGAGCCACCCAGGACCACATACCTTCCCGGCCGCGGTACAGCGTTCCAGCCGGCACGGAAAAACCCTCCGGGAGCGGGGATTGGAGCCGGCCGCCAGCGTCCTACCAAGGTGACAGCTCTGTCGGTCTGGCCCGGCCGGGTACGGTCCACCGGCCCTCGCCATCGTAGCGACGACTTGTCGGATCCCTCGCCCGGGGTCCGCTGGTGTGATCAAACAGGCACGGACGGGCTATCGGGGCGGCCGCCGCGGGGGGCCGGAATCGGGGCGTCCGGGATGATTGGCCACGACATGTGCCAGCCGGGCCCGGGCGAGGCGGCGCAGTTCGTCGGCGGCGACCGCGCGCTCCTCGTCCGGATCGTTGGCGAGTCGTGAGCGGATGCCGGCCAGCACATGGTCGGGCTGCTCGTCGGCCCGGAAGCCGTCCAGGCAAATCACGAAGGCGTGGCCGAAGCTCGCCTCGTACGCGGCGTGCGCGGCGCGCAGGGCGGTGTGCGCGGCCGCCGGGGCGGCGGGGTGCAGCCCGGACGAAGACTCCGCGGCCAGCGCCTCGTCCAGGTCGGCGGCGGCGAGGTCGTAGCTGGCCTCGTCGGCGGCGGCGAGCAGGGCGCTGAGGTCGGGATAGGGGCGGTGGGCGGCGACGCGCCGGGCCCAGCGGTCGCTCCCGCAGCAGCTGAGGAGGGTCGCCGTGGTGGGGGCCGCCGGGGCGGTGTTGAAGCGCTCCAGACCGGGCAGGTGCGCCCCGGCGGCCGGGCGCGGCCCGGGGACGGGTGCCGGGGAGGCGGGACCGGCGGGGGCGGGGATCCGCACCGCCGGGGGAAGCGTGGGCGGTCGCCGCGGGAGGCCGGTGTGCGATTCGCTGGACAGCGTGGGCTCCGGTGCGACTGGGAAGCGTGGGGTGGTTGAGCTGCAACGCTATCGAGGCGCGCCAGAAGGTGTCCGATAGATGCGTGATTTTCACCCGGACGGGAGAGTTTCGGTGCGCACCGTAGACGACGCCGGGGTGAATCACCCGATTAGGCTTTGTTCGTCATACTTCTTCACGAGGAGGAGGTTTTTTCGTGATGTGGCACTCCCGGAGAGTGCGGCGCGCGGCCCCGGTCGTCGCGGCCGCCGCGGCGCTGTCGGCGGTCGTCTCCTGCGGCGCCGGCGGCTCCGCAGGCGCCGAGCGGGCCCAGGGCACGCCCCGGGCGGAGGCCGCTCCGACCCCCTCCCCGACGAAGACGTACCCGCTCTCGACGGCCCCCCGCACGATTCCCGCCGTGCGCGCACACGAGGCCGCCCGCGGGCCGGGCTGGCGCCCGGCGGCGGGCAGCGCCGTCGTGGTCGCCAAGGGGAGCGAGGCGCTGGCGGACGAGGGCCGGCTGCTGGCCGGGGAGCTGAAGACCGGCTTCCGCAACAGCGGGCCCGTGAAGGCCGGTGACATCGAACTGTCGCTCGACCCTGCCGGCGGGGGCGCTCCCGAGTCGTACACGGTCACCGTGCGCGACGACCGCGTCCGCATCACGGGGTCGGACGAGGCCGGCGTCTTCTACGGCACCCGCACTCTGAAGCAGGCCGTCCGTTCCGGTGGCGCGATGCCCGAGGGCGTCGTCCGCGACCGGCCCGACCGGCCGCAGCGCGGTCTGAACCTCGACATCGCGCGCAAGCACTTCACCCCCGGCTGGATCGAGGCCCGGCTGCGGGAGATGGCCGACCTCAAACTCAACGTGCTCGGCCTGCACTTCTCCGACGACCAGGGCTTCCGGATCGCCTCCGACACCCACCCCGAGGTCGTCTCCCGGGAGCACCTCAGCAAGGCCGAGGTGCGCAGGATCCTCGCCCTCGCGCGGAGTCTGCACATCACCGTCGTGCCGGAGATCGACTCGCCCGGGCACCTGGGCGCGGTCCTGCGGGCGCACCCCCGGCTCCAGCTGCGCGACGTCCAGGGCGTGCCCCGGCAGGGCGCCATCGACATCTCCGATCCGGACTCCGCGCGGATCGTCGACGACCTGCTGCGCGAGTACTCCCGGCTCTTCCCCGGCCGCTGGTTCCACGTCGGCGCCGACGAGTACCAGGCGCTGACCGTGCGCGACCCCCAGGCGTCGTACCCGCAGTTGGCCCGGGCTGCCGAGCGGAGGTACGGGCCGAACGCCACGGTGCGGGACCTGGCGACGGGCTGGCTCAACGACCGGGCCGCGGTGGTGCGTGCCGCGCAGAAGCAGCCCAAGGCGTGGAACGACGGCTTCTTCCGCGGCGGTGCGGTCTCGCCCGACAAGGGCATCGAGGTCGAGTACTGGACCGGCAAGGAGATCGGGGCCAGGCCGCCGGCCGAGTACCTCGCCGAGGGCCGCAAGGTCGTCAACCTCAACGACGAGTACCTCTACTACGTGCTCGGCGAGCCCAACGAGTTCACGTATCCGACGGGCCGGCGCATCTACGAGGAGTGGACGCCGCTCGTGCTGCGGGGCACGGCTGCCGTCCCCGAGCGCTACTCGGACCAGATCCTCGGCGGGCGCCTCGCGATCTGGGGCGACCGCGCCCAGGCACAGACCCAGGACCAGGTGGCGGCGGGCATCCGCATGCCGCTGCGCGCGGTGTCCCAGAAGCTGTGGACCCCGGGACGGCCCGCGCTCACGTGGGCGCAGTTCAACGCGCTGGCGGACAGGCTCGGCTGAGGCTAGGGTCCGGAGGCCGACCGTTCTCGTACGGTTGTTCACCGTGCCGCCCTGGGGAGGGGGCGCGCCCGGAGTCTCCGTGTCCCGTGGGGGGAACCTTTTCATGACGTATGCGCCCGCTCCCGTGCCGCCGGCGGCCGCTCCCGGCCGTGCACTCCGCTCGCCCGTCGGGCTCTCGTACGCCGTCACCGTGCTGCTCGGCGTCGTCGTCGTGGTCGACCTCCTGATCATCGCGGCCTCGCTCAACATGCGGTCGTTCCTGAGCGGCGTCACCTCTGGCACGGCCGACTTCGACGAGGACGCGGCGAGCCGCGCCGACTACGCGATGGCCGGATCGAGTGTGCTGTACGTCGCCGCCGTGGTGGCGGCGGGCACGCTCTTCATCGTCTGGTTCCACCGCGTCCGGCAGAACGCGGAGGTCTTCGCGCCCGACACCCAGCGCAGGACCCCGGGCTGGGCGATCGGCGCCTGGTTCATCCCCATCGCCAACCTGTGGATCCCGCGGGGCATCGCCGCCGACGTGCTGCGCGCGAGCCGCACCGACCCCTACGGCGGCGAGGCGAAGGGCCGCGGCCTCCTCAACGCCTGGTGGGGCGTCTGGGTCTGGTCGACGGTCTTCGACCGGTACGCGAGCAGGACGTACGACAAGGCCCAGGACGCCGAAGCGATCCACGACGCGGCGGCGCTGGTGCTGGCCGGCGCCGGGTTCGACATCGTCGCCGCGGTGCTCGCCGTCCTCTTCGTCCGCAGGCTCACGTCGATGCAGCACGCGAAGGCCGTCGCGGGGCGGACCGTGCCGTCGGCCTGAAGCCCGGACGAAGCGGGAACATTCGCATGGTTATTCGGCCATCCGAGTGACGATTTTCGGCCACTCGGCGCTGTTAGTGACGTACTGCGAACGCACAGTCGGGGAGGCGTCGATGGGCCTGGTGCAACTGATCGCGGAAGCGGACGAGCGGAGCCTGGCCGCGAGCGGTCTCGCGTGTCTGGATCGCTGCCAGCCCCTGCTCGACGAGGAGCCCGACGTGCTGCGGCTCCTGTGGGCGGGTATCTCCGGGGGCGAGGAGGGCTGGGCCGGGCAGCTGGCCGTGGCGAGGGCGGCACTCGACGAGACGCCCGTCGACGACGCGTCGAGCGAGGCGTGGGCACCGGTGCGGAGGATGATCGCCGCCGCCCCGTCAGAGTGGGCCACCGGACCGCTCGGCGAGTGGGCGAGGGCGTGCTCCGACCTCGCGCTCGAACTGCACCGGGAACTCGACCCTTCCGGTGGCGCCGGAGGTCCGCTCGTGGCCGGCGAGGAGCGTCGCCAGATCCAGATCCTCGAGATCCTCGCCGGCAGTCCGGACGGCGCCGCCCTCCGCCGCGCCCTGGACCTCTCGACGGAGGGTCGGCGTGTGTTGCGCGCGGCTCTGTCCCGGCGGGCGAGGGCCCAGGGGTGAGCCGTCCGCGGCGTTTCACCCGGCGGGCGCGGCCGGCTCGTTCCCGGGGACGGTGAGCCCCAGCGGCCCGCCGCTCGCGATCACGTCGGGACCGGCGAGGAGATCCGCGTACCCGTCGTCGTCCAGGTCCTGCGCGGTCAGCGCCCCGGCGTCCGCACCCACCGTGAGGGAGGGTGCGCCTGCCGTGCTCAGACCGGTGGGCGAGCCGTGGTACGTCACGATCCCCCGCCCGGTGGACACGGCCAGGTCGTCGTACCCGTCGCCGTTCATGTCGCCCGAGGCGAGGGCGGTCCCGCCGGCGCCCATCAGGACGGTCGGCGAGGCGGTACGGCGTCCGCGCTCGGAGTTGCTCAGCACGACGAGCGGGGTGGCACCCTCCGGTGTGCGGTAGGCGACGGCCAGATCCCGGTCCCCGTCCCCGTCGAAGTCGCCGCCGACGGAGTCCTGCTCCTCGGCGCCGTCCGGTACGACGGCCGCCGCCTCGGCCCCGGGGTCCCGCGGCCAGGGCATCCCTGAGGCGTCCGGATCGCCCGGCCCCTCGCCCCGTGCCGCGCCGGCCGTGCGGATCGCGGGCAGAACGGCGTACAGATGACCGCCGGGGCACTCGGTCGGGTACGCGTCGCGGTGCCCCGGCAGGCGCGGGAGCGTGACGCGCTGCCCGCGCCGGAACTTGCCGTTGTCCACGGACGCCGTGAGCGTCGTGGTCCCGTCGAGGGCCAGCCCGTAGAGGCCGAGCTTCCAGGAGGCGACCCTCATGACGGCGTCGCGGACCGCGGGCGTGGTGGTGGCCGTGCTGTAGTCGCCGATCACGGACACGCTGCTCGTGTCGATGTTGAAGCCGTACGTGTGGGCGCCCTGGACCGGCCGGTCGACGCCGCCGGCCCGGCCCTCGAAGATCCTGCCGCACCTGTCGACCAGGAAGTGGTAGCCGATGTCGTTCCAGCCCTGGCCCTCCACGTGATAGGTGAAGATGGCTCGGACGATCGCGGGCGAGTCGGCGCACTGGTATGTGTTCGACCCGGCGGTGTGGTGGACGAACACCGCCTTGGTGGTGGAGTTGTAGGTGGGCGGCCCACCGACCTCGGACTCGTCCGCGCCCCAGCCGGCCCGTGTGGTCATCGCCGGAGCGTCCGCAGGCGCCTCCGCACGGGCCGACGGCGGGGCCGGGGCGCCGCCCTGCGGGTCCACGAGTTCCACCCGCAGCCCACGGGGCAGCGACGCCCCCTCGGCCCGCAGCCGCACACCGTCCGACGGTCCGGTCCACAGCGGCCGGCTGCCCGCCCGCAGCCCCGCGGAGTCCTCTCCGGGGCCGGTCTCGGGCGTCCGCACGTCGAAGTCGAGCGTGTGCCAGGGCGACCAGACGCCGGTACGGCTGTCCCGGGTGCGGACCTCGACGGTGCCGCCGAGCTCCGCGTCCGGGTCGTCCCAGGTGACACCGACCAGGCTGAACGGTTCGGTGGCACGCGCCGGGAGCTCACGCCGCTCCGGGTCCGTGCCCGGTACGGGCACGCTGTGGACCTCGCCCGAGCCGGGCGGGCCCGGACGGTGCGCCGGGGAAGCGGCGGACGGCCCGGGGGAGACGGACGGGGAGCGGGGGGCCGAGGGGGGAGCGGCGGCCGTGAGCCCGGTGAGACAGACGGCGGCGGTGCACGCGGCGGTGAAGGCCACGGGGCGGCATCTCATGGGGCCGGAGCATAAGGAGGCGGCGGGCATATGGTGTGCAATGACGCTACGACCGTGACGGTGACGCCCGGAATGAACGGGTGATTGACGGGCTGTCCGAAAACGATTGCCCCGAACTCCCGTTTCCCGGGCATTGGTACGGTCCAGTCATGGCCGTTGATCGCGCGTCAGGTGTGTCAGACGCATCAGAGGAACCGACGAGAACGCCCGTCACCGCCGACGACGTGCAGCACGCCGTCAGGCTGGCGCTCGCCACCCTGCGGGCCGGCCTCGGCGCCGACTGGGAGGCCAGGGCCGGCGCCCTGGAGTGGACCTGCTGGGAGACCGTCGAGCATCTCGCCGACGACCTCTTCGCCTACGCCGCCCAACTGGGCCCCGAGTCCCCGCCGCTGGACGACGACATCCCCTTCGACTGGATGGCGCGCCGGGACGGGGGACCGGCGAACGTCACCTTCGCCGACCGGGCCGCCGGCCCCCGGGGCCTGCTCCGGATGCTCGACGCCTGTGGCGGGATGCTCACGGCGATGGTCCGCACGGCCCCCGCGGAGGCCCGGGCGTACCACACCTTCGGGACGGCCGACGCCGAGGGCTTCGCCGCCATGGGTGTGGTCGAGACCCTCGTCCACACCCATGACGTGGCCCAGGGCCTCGGCCTCGGCTGGTCCCCGCCGGCGGGCCTCTGCGCCCGCGTCCTCGCCCGCCTCTTCCCCTACGCCCCGACGGACACGGACCGCTGGGACACCCTCCTCTGGGCGACGGGCCGCGGCGAACTGCCGGGCCGCAAGCGCCTGGAGTCCTGGCGGTGGTACGGCGCGGTTCCCGGGTGACGTCCACGGGCCCGGCCGGGGCGCGCGTCCGAAACGGGTTGCCCGGCCCGGTCCCGCCGGGCCCCGGTGGCACGGGGACCGCGGTGTCGCGCACCGGCACCCGGGGCCCTCACGGCCGGGCTCCGGAGTGCACGGGCAGATGTGCGCCGCTCTGAATGTCCCTGCGGTCGGCTTCACTTGGTCGCCCCGGACCTGCGAGGCGCGGCGCATACGAACGAAACGGGCCGTCGGCGCCGCGGTGGCGCCCGAAACGTACGCTCAGGGGGGGTGGCGCCTTCACGCCGGACGGGAAGGACGGGAAGGACGGGAATGGAATACGGTCGTGTGACGGGTGGACGTGTGCTCCGCCGGCGTTCCTTCCGGGTGCTCGCCGTACTGGTCTTCGCCCTGGTCGGCGGCGCATCGGCACTGGCCTTCCATGACGCGCTGTGGAGGGGGGAATCGGACGGCTGGATGGCGGCGGCGCTGCTGCTGGCGGCCGGATCGTTCTGCTACCGGGTCACTCGCTCCCGGGTGCACGCCGGTGAGAGTTCCCTGATCGTGGTCAATCCGCTGTTCAGCCATGAAGTGCCTTACGCCTCGATCCACAGGATCGAGGTCAGCGGGTCCGGGAGCCTGACGGTGCTCCCGAAGGAGAGGGTCGCGGACACCGAGGGCGAGGGGTACCTCGTGGTCGGTTTCGCGGGCTCCCTGCTCGACCGCGTCTTCAAGACCTCCGACAAAGCGGCCGCCGAACTGAAGAGGTACCGCAGCAGGGGTCGACGTGCGCCGGGGGCGGACGGTCCGATACGTCGGAGGCTGGTCGCCGACGTCGTCGCGGACGGGATGCTGCTGACGGCGGCGGTCTGCGCGGTGCGGTTCCTGACACTGGGGTAGCCGGTCCCCTCGGCCGAGGCCGGTGCCCGCCGACGGGCGCCCGCGGTGCCGGTCCTGCGAGCCTCGGACTGCCGGTGGGCTGCGGCGGATTTGCGCGACTGCCCGGAGCGCGAAGTGAAGCCGGCGCGCATTCGTGGACACGGCGACGGCGTTCGTTCGGTCGCGGGAGCCCAGGTAGGGGCCCCGGTCGGTCGACTCGTCGTTCCCGGGCGGCGTGACGGGTGCCCGGGCGCCGGACGCCCGGCCGGCGCCGGGAGGGTCGGGCGGGCCCTGGGCGCGTTGGCCACGGCTGGTGGTCGAAGAGGCCCCGCACCCGGGCAGTGCCCGGTCGGAGCGGGCCGACGTGAGACGACCGGGGCCGCCACCCCCCACAGGAGAGGCCCCGGCCGTCGTCCGCCGGGGCCGCGCTGCGGCCCCGTACTCCTCTCAGCGCCGCAGGTGCGTTTTCTGTCACACCGCAGGCCGCCGCAGAATGTTGCAGGTTGTACAAGACGTGGACGCGGCACCCGCGGAGGACGTAGCGTGGCGCTGCGCGCTGGGCTGTGCGACGGTGGTGACCAGCCGCGATGACGAACGGGTAGTGGGAGTGCTGGGGGACGACGCGGAGCTGACCGCCGCGGTGAGCGCGGCGCAGGACGGGGACGAGGACGCCTTCCGGACTGTGTACCGCGCCGTTCACCCGCGGCTGCTCGGATACGTCAGGACGCTGGTCGGCGAGCCGGAGGCCGAGGACGTGGCGTCCGAGGCCTGGCTGCAGATCGCCCGGGACCTCGACCGGTTCAGCGGTGACGCCGACCGTTTCCGCGGCTGGGCGGCGCGCATCGCCCGCAACCGCGCCCTCGACCACATCCGGATGCGCGGCAGGCGCCCCGCGGTCGGCGGGGACGAGACCGAGCTGACCGGGAAGCCCGCCGAGTCCGACACCGCCGGCGAGGCCATGGAGGCCATGGCGACCGGCCGGACCATGGCCCTGATCGCCCAGCTTCCCCAGGACCAGGCCGAGGCGGTCGTGCTGCGCGTGGTCGTCGGCCTCGACGCGAAGACCGCGGCGAAGACCCTGGGCAAGCGGCCCGGCGCGGTGCGCACCGCGGCCCACCGGGGGCTGAAGAGGCTCGCGGAGCTGCTCGGGGCCGAGCACGGAGCGGAGCACGGAGGAGCGTCCGAGACTCCTGGGCGCGGTACCGAACTCGGCGCGGTACCGTCGCCGCGCACTGTTCGCCCCGGTGCGGCGCGCTCCACCGGTGTGACGCATTCGCGTCTGCGGACGCAGAAGGACATGTGATGGCCGACGAGCGTTACGAATGGCTCGATCAGGAGGCGGCGGAGCGGTTGCTCCGCGGTGAACCGGTCGAGCCCGTCGGCGTTGACGCGCGGCACCAGGCCCTTCGGCTTGCCGAGCTGCTCGGCGACGCGCGCGCCCAGGAGCCCGTGACCGAGCCCCTCAGGGGCGAGGACGCCGCGCTCGCCGCGTTCCGCAAGGCACGTGACGGAGGCGGGGCGGAGCTCCTGCCGACGGTGCGGCTGACACCGGAGGCCCGGCCGGTCTCCTGGGGCCGGCCCCTGCGCTGGGGGCTGGCCGTCTCGCTGGCGGGATTCGCGGTGGGCGGCGTGGCCGTCGCCGCCGGGGTCGGGGTGCTGCCGACGCCGTTCGGCAGTCCTCAGCCGGCACCCGCCTCCTCCGTCCCGGGTGCCGTCACCCCCGGGCCGGTCACCTCCGAGTCCCCGCCCGACGAGCTGCGCAGCGACCTGCCGTCGCCCGCGGACAGGCCCTCCTCGCCGAGCGCCCCCGCGGCCCCGGGCGGCACCGACACTCCGGACGGCCCGGGGGACGGGCCGGGCGCCGGTCCGGGGCGGGACGAGTCCACCGCGCCGCACGACGGCACGGACGGGAACACCAACAGCACGGACTGGTACCGCAGGACGGTCGACGCCTGCCGCGACTACCGCAACGGCACGCTGGACGAGGAGCGCAAGCGCAAGCTGGAGGCCGCGGCGCAGGGCACGGACCGGGTGAAGCGGTTCTGCGACCGGATGCTGTCCGTCGACGGCAGGGGCGACGACGGCGGCGAGGGCGGCGGTGACAGCGGCGGCAACGGTGACGGCGGCCAGGGCGGCGGGGACGACGGCGACGACGGCGACGACGGCTCCGGTCCGGGTGGCTTCCCCCGCTCCCCGTTCCTGCCCCCCACCTCCGTGCGCCCCGGTCCCGTCGAGCAGCCCTTCGTGCCGCCGACCGGCGTACGCCCCGCGTTCCGGCCCGCAGCGCCGGGTGCGCCCGTCTCCGGGCCGTCGCTGCCCGGAACCTCCGACGCTCTCCTCGTCGGCGGCCGGCTGTCCGTGGACGCCGTGCGTACCCTTTCGATCGCAACGCTCTGACGCGTAAATAGCAGCAGGTCAGGGTCGGTGTGGGCAGCATTGGACGCCCGGTGGCCGTGGGGTCGCCGGGTGTCCGGGGTCGTCGGTCAGGCTGGCTGCTCCCTCGGGTTGAGGGTGACGGTGTAGCCGAGCTGGTTGAGCTGGTTGATCGCG